>JALTVI010000074.1 GCA_027049035.1 Sulfurovum sp.
GATCGCTGGGGAGAGGTGGTGTACGAAACCCATGGAGAAGACCTCCACAAGGTCAAGTGGGACGGACGCTACAAGGGAGCGCTCATGCCCCCGGGGGTCTACGTCTATCAAATCCAGATTGAGAGAGGCGGCAGACTGCTCCACTTTGTGGGCAGTGTGACCCTGGTGCGATGATACATGCAGCGCTGCACACATCTTTTTTGATGGTGTTTGCGATCAAGGGCCTCCAAGAGGATGGTCTATCCTTCGCTGCCCTCTATCTACCGATATTTCTCCGAAGTGTATAAGGACATGCTCTTGTGGTCGATTTGCCTCGTCCCTTTTGCTCAACGCGTGGCGTCGGCCACATGGCGTGGCGGCCGTCGACGAAGCTCCCCACGGCTTTTTCCGTACACGGATCATCGACGGTGTGTATTCAGATTTTTTCTGTATGAAATCGTGCACGCGGTGTCGAGGCAAAACATTTCGCGTTGCATTAGGGAGGACGAAATGCTCTATTGTACGAGAAACAACGATTTTATACATGAAGACTATTTTATATGTATAAAATACTATTTATCAATTTAATCAACATTACTAAGTTTATATAACTATAAAACAAAGTAAACCAAATGTATACATATAAGTATTTTTTAATATACGAAAAAATGCCAACGCATTGCACTGAATAGGCGTGCAGCCATGTGAAGGGCAGTTGGGAAGGTTAGCGTAGGGCTTTCGGGGCATCGATCGCCAGAACGGCCGATGGTTGGTGTCATGAGGTAGGGGAATGTGTGCAATGGGTGTTCGGATATTGGGGCAGACGTGCACCCCTGGAGCGCGTCCAGCTGTTTTATTAATGGATAAAGGTGTTTGCTCATGCCGCAGTCCCTGCGTGATATACTCGAAGAGCTGAAAAGCCGGCGCAAGTTGCACACCTTGCGCGACACGGAGCTCAAGCAGAGCGTCCTCCTGCGAATCCTCTCTGCCTTGGGGTGGGAAATCTTTAATCCCGACGTGGTGCGGCTCGGGGATCGCTTGGGACGCAGCGTAGTGGATTATGCCCTGCTCGATGGGGATGGGGTAGTGGTATTGATCAACATCTATCGCCAGCGGGTAAAACTGCAAAGTCAGTTGGCGAATCTCGTGCGCCTTGGGTCGCGGTCGGGGGCCAGGCGGGTGGTGTTGACCGATGGCATCTGCTGGTGGATCATCGCACCCGACGGTCGTAGGAGTTTGGTGAGCAAGACCACTTATACGATCAATCTATACGACCAATCTCTTGAAGAGGTGCACAAGCGATTTTGGGAATTGCTCTCCAGCGAACGCCTCCTCGGCGCCAAAGAGGAACTTGAGCACTCTACGAGCGGTGTAGATGAGGCCCTCTCCGAAGCGTGGAGAGCCCTGCTCGACACTCCAGACATGCGCTTAGTGGAGCTCTTGGCCGACACCGTGGAGCGGCAGCGCGGATATCGACCGGATTACGCCGATGTCCTCCGCTTTGTCGACGGCCTGTCGGAAAAGAAGAAGATTCAGCGAAGTCTACCCCCACAGCAGACGCCCAGGCTTTCGCCCTCACCGGGTTATTATACGGGGAGAAAGATTGTGGCCTTTATATTTGATGGGCAGCGGTACGAGGTGCGTTCGTGGAAGGACTTTCTTTGCACGTTGGCGCGTGTGTTAAAAGAAAAACATCCCGATGCATTTCTAAGAGTCCTGCAATTAAGAGGGAAGAAGCGGCCGTACTTTAGCCGAAGGCCGAGCGATTTGAGAAAACCCGAATTGATTGAAGGAACGGACATCTATGTCGAAACAAATCTAAGTGCGTCGTACATCGTGCACTTCTGTCGGGAGCTGGTGCGGCTCTTCGGGTATCGAAGGGAGGATCTGGAGATAGTGGTGGAGGGGGTAAGAAATGTATAATGATTTTTTATAATTTGTATAAAATTGTTAGCCAGTAACAAATCACTTCGATTCTTCGATGCTTGATCATGCGCGGTGCTCTCGCCTCAAGCGCACTGTACCCAATGGCGCGATGGCCCACCATTTCATACTCATCCAAATCATCCAGTCCTTCCACGGGATATGCTGCCTTACAGGTCCCGCGATCGGGGGCATGCTGAGCGTAGGCCTGTGGATTTGGTGGATTCTTTGTAACTTGCGCAAAGGTTGATGTATGTTGTTCATTATAAATCTGTTATAGTTTAGGATTTTTTGTTATAAGCACTTGTGTATCACAGCGTTGAGCGGATGGAGCCGTTTGTCTTTGTCGTATTGCACTATTTGAACTACGAGGACACGGTCGAGTGTGTCGACTCCCTTTTGAAGATCGACGATGCCCACACCCGCGTCGTGGTGGTCGACAACGGTTCGCCTAACGAGAGTGGCCGGAAGCTGGAGGCGCGTTATCGGGCGGAGGATAGGGTGGATTGCCTCCTATCGGAGGAAAATCTCGGCTTTGCGCGTGGCAACAACCTCGGCTATCGGCATGCACGGAGCGCGTTGGGAGCAGGGTTTGTCTGCCTACTCAACAACGACACGGTGATTGAGCAGAGGGATTTTGTGCGGCGCATACGAGAAAAGTACGCGGAGGATCCGTTCGACATCCTCGGTCCCGATATTGTGACGCTCAAGGGGGAGCACCAAAATCCCGCACCGGTGACCCTGCAGGATCGAGAGGTGTTGCGCAAAAAGCTGCGGCTCTGGCGGGTGCAGCTGTTTTTGTCCTACTTTGCTGCGGATGTGTTTTTAGAAAACGTGAAGAAGGCCATCTTTCCAAAGCCGCTCATCCCGCGGGCGCCGACCGTCCAATGGGATTACAGTCGCGAGTATGAGGGGGTGAAATTGCACGGGTGCGCGCTGTGTTTTTCGCCGCGCTATGTGGAGCGGTACGAGGAGGCCTTACATCCCGGCACCTTTATGTTTGCGGAGGAGGAGATCTTGTATCAGAAGGTGAAGCGGGAGGGCTTGCGGACGGTGTATTTTCCGAAGGTGCGGGTCGTCCACAAGGAAGATCGGGCGACCGACGAGGTCTACAATACGAGTTTGAAAAAGCGTCGCTTTATCTACCGCAATTCCATTCGATCGGGGAAGATCCTATTAAAACTGTTGGAAGATGAGTAAGTACAAGTGCAGGATATGCGGCACAGCGGATAACGAGCCCTTTGTGGCGCGTGAGATGATGTTTGGCACGCGGGAGGAGTTTGAGTACTTTCAGTGCAGGGAGTGCCGCACCATTCAGATTGCGGAGATTCCACAGGATCTATCCAAGTACTACCCTCCCCATTACAACGCCTATGAAAAGCGCACGAGCTTGCGGGATCCGTGGATAAAATCGCTGTTCAAGCGATACTTGGCCAAGCGCCATCTATCGGGCAGGCACAACGCCCTGTCGCGATGGTTGGCTAAGCGCTTTGGTCTGGGGTTTTTGAAGAATCTGGAATACGCGCGAATTGATCTGGATTCGAAGATCCTCGACGTGGGATGCGGGATGGGCCATCGGCTGGTGGGATTGCGCAAGTACGGTTTTACGAACTTGACGGGTATCGATCCGTATATCGAGCGCGACGTGGAATATCCCAACGGGGTGCGCTTGTACAAGCAGAGCATCTTCGAGCATCGAGGCATCTACGATTTCATCATGCTCAATCACGTCTTTGAGCACGTGGAGGATCCCTACCGCTTTTTTGAGGCTTTGACGAAGCGCATACGGCTCGGCGGGGTCATCTTTTTGAGCATGCCGGTGGCGGATAGTTACAGCTGGCAGCACTATCGGGAGCATTGGGTGGCCTTGGATCCGCCGCGGCACCTGCACATCTTCACCAAGAAGAGTTTAGAGAGG
>JALTVI010000075.1 GCA_027049035.1 Sulfurovum sp.
GAATTAAAACTTTGAATAAAATCCAGTTTCCTTCAAATAACTTAAAATTAATTCTGGATGGAATCGAAAAGATTCCATCACATCCAAATTACCAAATATATCTTTCCTCGTCGGCTTGAGATGATCACATTCCACCAAAATGTGATGCACTGTCAGCGTACACTGACAGTACTCACACTGAGGTGGAGGATCTTTCTTTAAGATAAAACAATGAGTTAAAAAAGAATGACCGATGCGAGCACGACATAACACAACCTCATCTCTCCTGCACTGTCTATAGGAGGACTGCCAATCTCCCAGAACTGGCTTGATAGAGTGAAGCTTGTTATCGAGCGCACCATTCCAATCATCTTGCCAAGTTGAAAAAATATATTGGTTAATATGAAATTTAAAATCAGAATACGGAATACCTAGCCTGGTACGTGGCAAATCCAAGGCAGACTTGGCAGCTAAATCCGCCTTTTCATTACCACTAATACCAATATGGCCAGGCACCCAACAGAAAACAACATCTTTATTGGCAGAGGATAAAAAGACACACTTCCGTATCACCAATCCAATTAAAGGATGGTCAAGCTTCATACTGTGCAAAGCTTGGAGACACGAAAGTGAGTCGGTAAAAATAATATATTTGGATGCATCCAAACTTTTTATCTCATCCAGGGCTTTAATAATTGCCCAAACCTCAGCACTGAAAATTGATGCCGGGTCGGGCAATCTCATGGAAAAACAAGTTGAAGGGAAAACTGTAGCTGACGCCACAGCATTCCCATTCTGTGATCCATCTGTATATATATGAATGTAATCACAGTACTTTTCTCGAATTTCCATGAAAACCTGCTTATACACACAAGCATCTGTTCCATCTTTCTTCAGATGTGAGAGAGCGAACAAAATTTTTGGTGATTTGATACACCATGGTGGCAATGAAAAATAGGAAGGTGTCTCCAAGATGTCACAAAAATCAATGTTGGAAGCAGCAACAAACTGCTTGATTCGAAGACCAAATGTTTTAATGGTATTTGGTCTTGCATCAAACAACCTTTCATATTTATTATCAAACACCGAGTCATGTGCAGGATGTTTTGGTAAAGATTTTATCTTGGCAGCATACTGTAGAGAAAGCTTTGCTCGCCTAGCACCCAAACATGGTTCATGTGCATCAACGTACAAGCTCTCCATAGGGGACGTCCTAAACGCCCCAAGACAAAGCCTGAGTCCCTGGTTGTGTACAGGATCAAGCATAGACAGGTAAGACCTGCGTGCTGACCCATACACAATGCACCCATAGTCAAGTTTAGATCTAATAAGGGATCTATATAAACGGAGCATGATCTTTCGGTCTGCTCCCCATTCAGTACTGCCAATAACTTTTAAAATATTAAGTGCCTTTAAGCCCTTCTTTTTAACATATTTAAGATGGGGCACAAAAGATAGCCTCCTGTCAACGATAACCCCCAGAAATTTGGTCTCCTCCACCACTGGAATTGGACTTTTGTCCAAAAACAGCTGTGGATTGGGATGGAGACCTCTTTTCTGGCAAATATGCATACAGACTGTTTTTGACTTTGAGAATCGAAATCCATTGTCAGTTGCCCATTGTTGAAGTTTATTCAAACAAAGCTGCAACTGACGTTCTATGATGCTCATATTGGACGATCTGTAGCAAATTTGAAAATCATCGACATATAATGAGCAATCAACACCAGGTTTTAAACACTGGGTGATGCTGTTTATTTTCACAGAAAATAAGGTTACCGACAAGATGCTACCTTGAGGTACACCCATCTGTTGTGGGTAGGGATCCGAAAGAGTAGACCCTACCCGGACATTAAAGGATCTATCCTTTAAGAATTGAGAAATAAAAATTGGGAGACAACCTCGCAAGCCCATAACGTGGAGGTCTCTCATAATTCCATACTTCCACGTGGTGTCGTAAGCTTTCTCCAAATCAAAGAAAATAGAAACCAAATGCTGGTTATGGATGAAAGCTTCTCTACAAAACGTTTCAAATCTAACAAGATGATCAACTGTGCTGCGCTTAGATCTGAACCCACATTGCACATTATGAAGCAATTTGTGGGATTCTAGATACCATACAAGTCTACGGTTGATCATTCGTTCCATGGTTTTACAAATGCAACTTGTCAGAGCAATAGGACGATAGCTGGTAGGATTTGTAGGATCCTTACCAGGTTTGGGAATAGGAATAATAATGGCTTTCCTCCAATCAGAAGGAAAGTCTCCAGTAATCCAGATTTGATTGAATATATTTAAAAGAAGAGAAAGAGAAGATTTAGGTAAATGTTTTAGTAATTGATAGTGAATTTCATCTGGTCCTACTGAAGTATCATGGGCTCTACGTAGAGCATCCTGCAACTCCTCCATAGAGAAGCACCTGTTATATACTTCAGCATTTTCAGATGAAAAATTAATAGAATGTTTTTCAGCTTTACTTCTAACACAGTTAAAAGCATCTGTGCTGAAAGCAGAAGAAGAATTGTGAGAGAAAGTATCTGCCAATGCATTGGCAATATCACGACGAGACGTGATATCTGTGTCATTGACAGATAAATGATGAACAGTATTACTGGATTCTTTACCTTTTATTTTCCTGATCCTATCCCAGACAGATTTAATAGAGGTTTGAGAAGTCAACTTGGAGACATAATTTCTCCAAGATGACTTCTTATTATGTCTGATTTCTCTGCGTGCTTTCGCCCTTGCAAGTCGGTAAGCATCCAGGTTATCCCCTGTAGGTTCATGTTTGAATCTCTCAAGGGCCTTGTTTCGCTCTTTGATAGCATTTTTACAATTTTCATTAAACCATGGTTTATTGAAACGCTTTGGTACTGCCGAAGTCTTAGGAATAGTTTCATCTGCAATTTCCTTCAAGATAGAAGTGAACAAAGTCATGGGATCCTCAGCATCGGCCATGGCAGATTGTTGCAGTCGAGTGCTGCACAGATGCTGAAATTGATCCCAGTTTGCCCTAGTCAACTTCCATCTTTGAACCCTTTCAAGTGATGGAGGTCCATCATTCTCCAAAATGATAGGATAGTGGTCACTGCCACAAGGATTTGGACCAACTTTCCAGGAGAAATCAATAAAAAGTGACGGACTACAAAGGGTTAAATCGATGGACGTGAAAGAACCACTTGCAGAATGAAAATATGTATGACTTTTGTCATTAAATAAAATCAAGTCATTTTTGAGAATTAAGTCTTCTAGTTCTTTCCCTCTATTATTTATGTCCTCGCATCCCCACAAAGTGTGGTGACCATTGAAATCTCCCATAACAATAAAAGGTGATGGGAGTTGGTCAATAAGATCTTGTAGATCTTTAGGATTAAAATTGAAATTATTGCGAGGAGGTAAATAAATTGAACACAGAGTTATAGTTTTATGAGCTGTGACTTTTACAGCCACAGCTTGTAAATTAGTATTCAGTGTAACTATACTCTGAGGAATGTTTTCATTAACAATAACAGAAACACCCCCAGATGCTCTATTGTCAGTTTCTTGAAATTTGTGATAGAGGTTAAATCCTCTAATATGTATAGCATCGGTAGCCTTCAGGAAAGTTTCCTGAAGACACACTGCAAGTGGATTATGTTTTTGAATCAAAAGACTTAACTCATCAAAATTGGGCCTAAGCCCACGGCAGTTCCACTGTAACAACTTATTTGTCATCACGGAAAAGTATGGGAGTTATCTTTGACTTTGGTGGAGGATTCTTTTTGTGTGTATGACTTTGTGATGAGATTTCCATCTCATCCAAGTCATCCAAAGCCTGAAATA
>JALTVI010000076.1 GCA_027049035.1 Sulfurovum sp.
GCCTGTCCAAGCTGCGACTCGATCTCCGGGCGTTCAAGACCTTTGATGCCGGAGACTGTCTGCTGTATCTGTGTGGCGATGCGGTCCATCACCTTCTGGTCCTCGCCGTAGATCTTGACTGCAAGTTCGGCCTTTACCCCCTCCAGAAGCTCTTCGATACGCATCGCAATGGGCTGTGTGGGGATGAACTGCACATAGGTAAAGCGGCTCTGCAGCTCTTTTGTCATCGTTTTTGCAAGACCTTCGATATCCTCGATGCCGGGCTTCAATGTCAAAAGCACCTCCATGTAGTTGCCCTGTGCGGTTTCTCCCTTTTCGCTTCGTCCTATCATAGAGAGTACAGATTCAACCTTGTCCGGATAGTGTTTGAGGATATACTGCTCTATCGCTTTGCTTGTTTCTACACTCTGTCCCAGTGCCGTTCCCGGAATGGCGATAACACGGTACATGATGGACTCTTCGTTGAGTTCGGGCATAAATTCACGCCCCTGCTGTGTCAGCAGCGCTGCAAGCAGAAGGAAAATACCGAAGGTGACGGCAACTAGCTTTCTGGCATTTTTGAGTGCGAACTCCAGCATGGGGGTATAGACTCTTTTAATGCTGTTCATCAGCGGAGAGTTGGCGTGTTTGGCCGGTTTTAGCAGCATGAAGGAGAGTACGGGCACCAGCAGCAGTGCCACGGCAAGCGAGCCCAGCATGACAAAGACGATATCCAGCGCCATAGGGGTGTAGAGTTTTCCCGCAAGGCCGGTGAGGCTAAGTAGCGGAATGAAGACGACCGCGATGATGAGCAGGGCGAATATGACCGGTTTGGCCACATCGACCGTTGCCGTGGCGATCACTTCGGCACGTGACATTTCGGGGTTGTCGTGCATCAGACGGAAGCTGTTCTCGACGACAACAATGGTACCGTCGACGATCATACCGATGGCAATAGCAAGGCCTGAGAGACTCATGAGGTTTGCCGACATGCCGTATTCGCGCATCATCAAAAAGGCGATCAGCAGCGAAAGCGGCAATGAGAGAATGACAATGAACGCCGAGCGCAGCTCGAAGAGGAACAAAAAGAGGATGATCGCCACCAGGATGGAGCCTGTAAGCAGTGCGGAGGTCATTGTGTTGACAGCTTTGTGGGTAATCTCCGTTCGGTCGTAGATGGTTTTTATTTCCACCCCTTTTGGAAGTGCGGCGTTGACCAGCGGCAGTTTCTCCTTGATGGACTCTACCACCTTGGCAGCGTTTGTACCGCTTCGCTGCAGCACCATACCGAACATAGCCTCTTTACCGTCGATGGTTACGGCACCAAAGCGCGGCGCCTTGCCCTCTTTGACCTCTGCAATGTCGCCGATGGTGACGGCAAGCAGGCCTTTGCTGCGTACGACAGTGTTGCGGATATCATCGAGTGTCTGGTAGAAGCCTGCACCCCTGATGAGGTACTGTTCACGGTTGAACTCGAGGTACTGGCCGCCGGCTGAGATGTTAGACCGTTCGAGTGCCTGGACAATTTCATCGTAGGTCGTGTTGGTTGCCTGCAGGCGTTTGGGGTCGATGAGGACGTTGTATTGCTTCTCGAAACCGCCCCAGCCGATGACCTCTTCAACACCGTCGACCGATTTGAGCAGCGGTGCGACAGTGTACTCTTGCAGCTCACGCAGTTTTGTCAGAGAAAGTTTGCCTGTAGTGTCTTTGAGCTGGTACCAGAAAACCTGCCCAAGCCCTGTCGTGTTCGGCCCCATAGTTGGCTTTCCCCACCCTTTGGGGATCTCTATGCCGTTGAGTCTTTCGGTGACCAGCTGGCGCAGGAAGTAGGTGTCGTAACTGTCTTCAAAGAAGATGGAGACGTACGAAAGCCCGAAGATGGAGTTCGAGAGGATCATCTTTACCCCCGGCAGTCCCGCCATGGCAGACTCTATGGGGTAGGTGATGAGCTTCTCTATATCTTCCGCGGAGTTACCCGGGCTCTCGGTGTAGATGACCACCTGTTTGGGGGTGATGTCCGGGAAGGCATCTACGGGTATTTCACGGTATGCCTGGTAGCCGAAACTGGCTATGGCGATAAAGAGTGCAAGTACGAGAAACTTGTAGCGTATGAGTAGTTCAAAAAAAGATTTCATGCTCCGCTCCTAATGGCCATGCTCGCCGAGTGAGGACTTCAGCATCATCGATTTGACGAAGTAGACACCTGATGCTACATACTCCTCGCCCGCTTTGAGTCCTTTGACGGCAACACGGTCGCCAAAGTAGGCGATGGGTTCGACCACCTTTGGTGCATAGGGGCTCTCTTCATGTTCATGTTCGCCGTGTTCGCCCTCGTCATGCCCCTCCTCTTCGTGCTCATGTGCCTCCTCTTTGGCTGCGTGCTTCACTTTTTCATGTGCTTCGTCATGCTCTTTTTCGACAAAGACGACCCACTCACCCTTGAAGAGTGAAAGTGCACTTTTGCTCACGGTGACCGCTTTGGTGTAGGGCGGTAGCGCAACCTGCATCTGCGTAAAGGTGTTGATAAGCGTATTCTTGGGGTGTGAGTCGAGTGCGAAGAGTGCCCTGGCACGCTGTGTCTCTTCGTCGATGACAGGCATCAGCTGCACGAAGTGCGCTTTGTAGCTCTCTCCTGCATAGGTGAGCTCTCCGCTGCTTTTGGTTGAAAGGTGCATCGCATCGGAGACACTGAGGTAGGCAATGGCGTAGAAGGCGTTCTGGTTGACAATGGACATCAGCGGCTCTTCCGCGTCCACATTGGAGTGCAGCGGTACGAAGATATCACCCACCATACCGTCTCCATGGGCATAGAGTGTGAACTGATCAGTCGCCTTTTTCAGTGTGCTCGTGTCGATACCCAGTGAATCGAGCTGCGAGCGCAGGGCATTCAGTTTGGAGAGGACATTTTCGGATTCGATGATGGCCTGGTTGAATTCGCTTTGGGAAGTGAGCCCTTTTTTGTAGAGCTTTCGGGCGGTTTCCAGCTTCTCTCTTGCCGCCTTTGCCTGCTCTTTGAGCGCGTGATACTCCGCAGTCATCTTGGAGAGTGTGATCGATTCGATGAGAACCACCTTGTCGCCCTCTTTGACCTGTTGGCCAGGCATGACGAAGTAGTGCTCCACGTGTCCGGGAAGACGCGAGACGATCTTCTGTTTCTGGCTTGAAAGCTGGGTGATCTGTGCGTTAACGGAGACGATTTTTCCAAGCGTCTCCTCTTTGGCGTGTGCCATGGTAATGTCCTGTGCGGTGAGTGCCAGCGGCAGCAGGATGAGTAGCAGTAGTCTTTTAGTCATTGTAGGCTCCTTGTAAAAAGCGTAATTCTATTTTTTTCTCGTTGATCGTTTTCTGTGTCTGCAGCAGTGCCTTGCGTGTCTGGATCAGCCTGCTTTTAGCCGTCATCAGCTCAAACAGTGACCCCTTGGAAATGGTATACCCCTCCTGGAGCAGGGCGGTAAGCTCTTTTTGCTCCCTCTGCAGACTCTGTAGTGCGTGGTACTGTGCGGTAAGCTCCCTGATGGCGCTTTTGAGCATCTGTTTCTGATTTTTGAGCGTGACAGCAAGCTGCCGGCGCTCGAGCGCTACCTGGTTTTGCTGCAGTTTTGCCAGCATCCGCTCTTCGCTTCGGTCATGGTTGATCGCCAGCGGGATGGAGACCCCCACGCGGAAGATGGATTGGTCTGGCTCCTTTTCCAGTTCGGTATTGAGCTCATACTGCGTGAAGCTTCCCTGCGCGGCGATCGCCTTGCTTTGGTAGAGTTTCTCTTTGGCAAGGAGTATCGCCTCAAGGGGTGTCGTCTTGCCGGTTTCGGAAGTGGCTGCGGAGACTCTATAGATGAAGTTCTTTGAAAGCGACACCTTTTTGCCAAACCCCGCTGTAGCAAGTAGCTGGTAGTAGAGGGTGTCACGCTGCTGGCGTGCGGCGTAGAGCTGTGTTTTGAGCATCGATGTCTGCGTCTTTGCCTGCAGGTAGGCAACCCTGTTTTCCGATCCGCTTTTGTAGCGTTTGAATACCATGGCGGTCACCTTCTGCGATAGGCGGTACTCCGCTTCAAGCAGGCTCAGCAGTCTGCTCTGGTAGACATAGTTGGTGTAGAGGCTTTCAAGACTTCTCAGGTAGCCTGCGCGCCCCTCCATGGCATACGCCTGTGCCAGCGAGAGGTTGGCATTGGCGGTCGCCTGCACGCCTTCGTAGAAGCTGCCGGTACGTACCGGCTGCGAGAGACTGACGGAGTAGCCAAATTCATTCGAGCCGGTTTTGGGGTTGTAGTCTGCGCCGCCGATATAGAGAGAGGGGTTCTGTGCCCTCAGCGCTATGCCGTTTTGGGCATTGGCCATCTCCACCTTCAGCTGCTGCTGTTGCAGCACCGGAGAGTGCTTGAGGGTGTAGGCCTTGAACTGTTCATAGCTCATCCCAAAAAGTGAGAGGGAGAGCGATGTAAAGAGTATAAGTGTTTTTTGCATAGGCAAAATCCTTTGTTTGCTTTTTATGAATAGCGTTTTCTGAAAAAACGGTTTCACTCGATAGCTCTGGCAGGTGCAAACGGTAGAGCCGCCCTTCGGGTTGGGTGCACCTTTGTCGCCATCGAGTGAAACCTCGGTAATCAATGATTCAGAATGTTAATAAATAAGTAAAGTTCGGAAATACCGAACCACCTAATCGAAAATAAACGGGTAAAAATTAAGTGTATATAGGAGGTTTGTGCTCTGTGGTTTCAAAAGGCGGCGTGTATGCCGTTACTTTTGTCTGTGGTGTATCTTGAATCGCAGGTACTTCCAGCGTAGGGAGTGTCGTGTCGAGAATGGCCATAAAGTGGAAAAAGTGGTGCATTTTGCACAGGTCGCCGCAGTCGTCACCGCCGCTCTGTTCGGAGACGAACTGTGTAGCGGTGGCATGGTGGCACGCTGTATGGTCATCCTCCATAGCGATGGCATGGTGGCACGCTGTATGGTCATCCTCCATAGCGATGAACGCCGCATGAGTGATGTTAAAAGAGAGTGACAGCAGCAAGAGCAGTTTGATAATGGTCGCTTTCATGTGCACTCCTTTAGGTTTGGGGTTAATATAGCCAAATTTGCCATACACTCAGCTTCCGCAGCAGCTGCCGCCGCTGCATTCGGACTTTTTGGTAAACCACGGTTTGGCGATGAAGTAGAGCACCAGCCCCCAGAGTACCACAGCACTGAGTGTAGCGACAATACCGCCGTGTTCATCCATATGCACGAGTGATGCAGGGTCGATGTTGGAGGCATCGAAGACAAAGTCAAGCCCTAGTCCGAAGAGTATGCTGCCTATGACGATGGTGCCCAGATAGATCGCCAGAGAGCGGCGGCCGAGCATCTTTTTGACCACACCGATGGTGACGGTGTTTGTTGCAGGTCCTGCGGAAAGAAAGACAAAGGCCGCTCCCGCACTTACGCCGCTGAGCATCAGCCCTGCGGCAATGGGCAGGGATGCTGTGGCACAGACATACATCGGCACGGCGATGGCGATGACGATGAGGTAGCTCAGCCAGTTGTACTCCTTGAGCAGTTCGCTGAGATTGTCCGGTATAGCCACGGTGATGAGCGCACCCAGCAGTAGCCCCCAGAAGAGCGGTTTGGCGATGTCGCCAAGGAGGGTGATGAAGGCGTACTTCATGGCTGCAACGAACGAGAAGCCTTTTTTCTCTTCGCTGTCGCAGCAGGAGCCTGATGAGCAGCAGGAGGGCGCTTCCGGTGCGGAAGCGAATGAGGAATTAGGAGTGAGGAATCCCCCAGGGGAGCTTCTCTTGCTTCGCAATTCACCTTCTGAGGAATTATGGTTGGCATCACTTTGTGATGCTTTCATTTGAAAGGATGGTGCGGCTGCTTGTGTAGGGTGCTGTACCCCTACAGCACCAAAAGCCGGTTTGGGTGCAGGGTTTTGTTTCTCCGCTTCACTCTTTTCTGTTGCGTCCGTTTTGTCAAAGATATTGGTCAAAATACCTGCGGCAACGGCGATGACCATAGAGGTGACGATGCGGTAGAGGGTGAATATCCACCCAAAAATGCCGTAGGTGGCCAGAATGGAGTCCACACCGGTGATGGGTGTCGAGATGAGAAAGGAGAGGGTAGCCCCCTTGCTTGCACCTGACTTCTTGATAGAGGTTGCCAGAGGGATGACACCGCAGGAGCAGACAGGAAGCGGGATGCCAAAGAGGGTAGACTTGACCACCGAAGAGACATTGTCGCTGCCAAGGTGTTTGGTGACGATACTGTCTGGCACCACTTCATGCAGTATGCCGGCAAAGATGAGCCCAAAGAGAATGTAGGGCGCCATGGCGATGCTTAGTTGCCAGAGGGCTTCAAGAAAATGTGTTACTTCCATCATAGGACCTTTCAAGATTTGTTATGGTAGAATCATATAACAAAATTGTTATATAAAACTTAAATGGAGAGAAATGATGGAAGAGATCGTCGCACTGGCAAAGATATTCTCAGACCCCAACCGTGTAAAGATAGCCGCGCTGTTGCAGCGTGAGGGGGATGTCTGCGTCTGTGAGATCTGCGACACACTTTCCCTCTCTCAGCCGCTTGTCTCCCGCCACCTCAAACAGATGCGTGAAGCGGGCATCGTTACTGCCGAACACAGCGGGAAATGGATGGTTTACGCGCTGAGTGATGCGCACAGAGAGACACTAGCGTGCTGGAAAGCAGCATTGCAGAATGTATTGCCAGAACTACCACCGCTGGTTGCGTGCAGCAGCTATAGAGGGGGAGAGTGATGGATGATTGAGGATTGATGATGGAGGATGGATGATGGAGAATTGGGAATAGGGTGTTTCGGTCATTCCTGCGAATGCAGGAATCTTTGCGTCAATTGGCAAAAGAGCGTCAAGATCCCGCATCAAGTGCGGGATGACAACAACTAATAACCAATACACCAATAACCAATAACGCGGTATATCACCCCTTAAACACCAGCGTAAACTTTGTCCCCTCTCCCTCTTTGGAGTTGAGTCTCAGTTTAATGCCATATTCATCGCAGATACTTTTGACGATATTCAGTCCTACACCAAATCCGCCGGAGTAGCTGGTACCACGGGTAAATTTTTTGAAGATCTCTTTTTGCTTTTTTGCATCGATGCCGATGCCGCTGTCTTCGATGGTGAATCTATGACCCTCAAGACGTATGGTAACTGTCGAGTTTGGCGGGGAGTACTTGATGGCGTTGCCGATGAGGTTGCCAAAGAGCAGGCCCAGTTCGGTCTTTGGGATGACACAGGATAGAGGTGATGCTTTCAGGTCCAGGGTGATACGTTTTATCTCCGCGAGGGGGCGGTAGTACTCTACACTCTCCTCGAGTACGGACTTGATGTCGATAGCCTCGTGTGCAGGCTGAGGATTGTTGAAGTTGAGGTAGGTCAGCGAGCGGTAGATGTCGTAGAGCTGTCTGGTGCTGACAGAGATGTTCTTGAGCATCCTTGGAGTGCAGTTTCCGGTTTTGAGTGCTTGTTCGCTAGACATCGAAAGGGAGCTGATGGGGGTATTGAGCTCATGGGTGATGTCGTTGATGAAACGTTCTACCTGCGCGACACGCTGCTGTACCGGACGCAGAAAGATTCTGGAAAGTACCCAGGCAATGGCAATAATGAGAAAAAAGACGATACCCATCACAATGAGTACGCGCTGCTTCAGCGTAGCCAATGCCTTCTTTAGCATATCTGTCTGTACGATGACGTAGGCGATACCCATATGCTCTCTTGGCGCGTCAGAGATGAGGATGTTGTATCCGTCTTTAGTGAAGTATCCCGGTTTCAAAGGGAGGTTTGGAAGCAGCAGGTTCCCCTCAACGACCTTTGATGAGGTATCCACTAATGCCATCTCTATCCCTTTGGGAACCTTGATGGGCGCCATCGGTGTTCCGTGCATATGCCGCATAATGAGCTCGCCTGCTTTTTTGTCTGCCAGATGCTCGAGTTTGTAGTGCACTTCGTTTTCCAGCGCCTGTTTTTGTGCCGTGTAGTACCAGAAACCGATCAGTGAGATAAAGAGCAGTGAGGAAACGATGTAGAGCCCCAGAAAGGAGTAGAAGGACCTGCGTTCGAGTTCATTCATACCGGTATCCCATGCTGCGCTGCGTGACGATCTTCTCTGCACCGATGTGCTCTCTTAGATTTCTGATGTAGGAGCGAAGCGTTGCGTCGCTTGGAAGCTGTTCGAACTCCCAGAGGTTCTGCACCAGCTCCTCATTTGAAATGAGCCGCCCCGCATGGGCGATGAAGTACTCCAGTATCTGCGCCTCTTTTGGCTTGAGTTGTATGGTATCTGTTTGTGTTTTGATCGTATGGCTTTTGGGGTAGTAGGTACGCTCCTCATCAATGGCTACAGGTATCTCCTGTTCGATACCGAAGAGGACTTTGCTCTTTTCGATGCGCAGCCGCAGTTCCTCGAGTTCGAAAGGTTTCCGGATGTAGTCATGCGCTCCGGCATCGAAACCGGCCTTGAGATGTGCCGTATCTTCATATGCGGTAATGATGATGGCAGGTGTCGTATCGTTGAAACTGCGCAGCTCTTCGATGAGCTCTATGCCGCTTTTGCCGGGCACGTTGATGTCGAAGATGAAGAGATCGTAGCGCTGCGCGTCGATGCACTGCTGTGCCTCTGCCGAGTCAAACACTCTGTCAACCTTGTAGTGCTGCTCCAGATAATCGGCAATGATATCCCCCAGCACAGGATCGTCTTCCATCAGTAGTATCTTCATACGCTTTTCTCCATACAGCCATTGTACAATAACTTTTCTATGGAGAATGGTAACGGAGTTTCGTGCAGGGAGTGTGCACACCTTTGCTAAATAACCTCAAAATTTCACATCAAAAGCAGGATGACTGAAAATAGGAAGCGAGAATGTACCTAAAGGCATACACTTCGTTAAATTCTCGGTTCCGATAAAGAATCAAATACCCAATAACCAATACACCAATTACCAATACACCAATTACCAATAACCACATTCCTCTGCACACTCCATGCACACTTTTACAGTACAATACCCCATACAAACCAAACAAAAAGGATTTACTATGAAAAAAACAACCCTGATTGCAGCAGCACTGCTCTTTTCCACACTGACACTGAGTGCCAAAAGCGGTAACGAGATCTATGAGACAAACTGTAAGGCGTGCCATATGCTCAAACCGATGATGAGCGAAATGAAAATGAAGCAGATGAGCATGCAGGAACGCATGTCGATGAAAGAGAAGATGATGAAAACGATGAAAGCGCCGCCGATGAGCAAGGTCTCTGCCAAGCTCAAACACGATTTTGGAAATGACAAGGCAAAAGTGGTTGCTTTCATCAAGGACTACATTGTCAATCCAAGTGCGGAGAAAGCACACTGTATGCCAATGGCACTCAAGAAGTTCGGTGTTATGCCTGCCATCGGAAAAGCACTTTCTGCGGAAGATCTCGACACTGTCGCCAACTGGGTGTTCGACAACTTTGACAGCAAATGGGATGAAAAGGCCATGAATATGATGTGCAACAGCGGTATGGGCCAAGGAAAAGGAGGCAAAGGCATGATGGGCAAAGGCCAGGGAATGATGAAGTGTGGTGCCGGTATGATGGACAAAAAAGCATCCGGTATGAAGTGCGGCCAGGGGAAATGCGGCGGGAAGTAACCTTCCGCCATTTCTGGCTTGACCAGGAATCTTTACGTCAATAAGCCAAAGCAGCGTCAAGATTCCGCATCAAGTGCGGGATGACGGGGGTTACCGTCATTCCTGCGAAAGCAGGAATCTTGGCATCAAAAGGAATCGAGTGCTTCAGCCTCGTTCTAATGTTGATTGGCTAAATAACGTTTGGCGGGGCTGTCCCGCAAGGGGATACACTTCGATAAAGCCTCCGACTCCAAAGAGAATTGGTTCTGTAGGGGTACCCCTTGTGGGTACCCTTTCATCATGCAGAAATATACTTCATAACAGGGCTTTGTGTCAATAAGCCAAAACAGCGTTAAGATCCCGCATCGGGTGCGGGATGACGGAAATTCAGCGTCATTCCTGCGAAAGCAGGAATCTTTGCATCAATCGGCAAAACAGCGTCAAGATCCCGCATCAAGTCCGGGATGACGACAACCAATACACCAATTACCAATCACAAACCCTACAGACTATAATTCATCACCAGCCTGAACTGCCTAAAATCCTGCAGCCTCTCTCCATTTTCATCTATGCCGGATTTGAATACCACATCGGCAAACGCCGCAGTCAGCGTAAGGCGGTCGCTGTAGGTGTACTCTATAACTGCATCCGTTTCGTGTGACTCATACAGTGATGTATCGTCCGCTTCGAAGTGGCCGTAGGCAACCCCTGCATCGAGTCCGTCGATACCAATAGCGCTGAAGTGGTAGCCGCCGCCGAGCATCCAGGCTTCTCCGGGGGCAGCGAGCATGTCGAGTGTCTGGTCTTCCATAGAGGTGTAAAAGGGACCGCCGCCAAGACTGAAAGGTGTAGCACCTGTAGCGCCGTTGTCTTGGTTGTAGGCACCAAGGATGTGAATACCGGTCTGTTCGAATGCAAGTTCCGCACTGATACCGAACGTGTTGGCACCCTGTTTGCCAAGCAGTGTCGCGCCGCTCTGCTTTGCACTGTCGTACTGCAGTCCCAGAACGATCTGTAGATTGTCTGAAAAGGTATGGCTGTAAGCCGCTTCGGCGTACACAACATCGGTAATGTCGTTGAAGTTGTAGTACCAAAGGCTCAGTGTCAAATCTTCGATACCCTCATAGACGGCACTGCCGTAATAGACGCCGTCGGTCGCTTCATCGCTTCCAAGCGTTTCATAAATGCGCACAAAACGGGAAGCATCCACACCGTTTTCCCAGCCGCCCATGGTTCGTATGAAGCCTGCCTGAAGCGTTAAGTTTTCGATGTCTGTATTGGTAAGCGTATAGGCTTCAAAGTAGTTGGGGATCATACGGATGTCATCGCTGTCTGCATGCGGCGTATCGAGTATCTGCCGACCCAGCTTGATTTCGGTATTGCCCCACTTGCCGTCAAGGTAGGCTTCCGAGAGCATGATGAAGCTTTTGCCGTCTGCATCGAAAAAGTCCGGATTGACATTGGCAGGGTTCTGGTTGATACCGAGATTGAGTACGGTATAGGCGGAGACCCCCACCTCAAGCCCGTTCCAGCGTTTGGTATCGAAGTGAAAGTGTCCGCCAAGACCGTAACCCGTAGTCGGTGTATTGCCATCACTGTCAAAGGTGATGTACCCCAGACGCAGCTGTCCTTTTGCGTGTTCGATGGGGTTGTTCATACCCATGATCTCCCTGACACTTCTTGGGTTTGTTGTGTGGTTGATCATGCCAACAGTCTGGTTCTGGTCTGCATAGAGAGATGTTGTGCCTATCATAGTAATGGCAAAGGGCAATATGCGTGTTGTTTTCATGTTTGTATCCGTATCTGTGTTGTTCTGTTGTTTCTAAAAAATAGGCAGAGCGAATTTATTCACCCCCCCCCAGGAACGGGAATGCACCTAAAGGTATATACTTCGTTAAATTCTCGGTACCGAAACGATAGGAAGCGAAGATTTATCTTCGCCCTCACGTTAAATAGCAAAAACGTAAAGCAGGACTATTCCACAAGGAAATACACTACGATAAATCCCCCCCCCCGGTTCTGTGGGGATCCAACCTCATTTGGGCCGGGAATGAATTCCCGGTTCCAGGAAAATTGGAAGCGAGGATCATTCCTCGCCATGTGATGGGAATGCACCTAAAGGTATATACTTCGTTAAATTCTTGGTACCGAAACGATAGGAAGCGAAGATTTATCTTCGCACTAACGCTGAATATAAAAAAGTGTAAGTTGAGGCTACACCTACAGCTTCTGAACCTCTATCTTCTCCGCTTCCTCTTTACGAAGGGCAAGCAGCGTACCGCCAACCTCTACCTCCATCGTCTGTTTGGCAATGGAACAACCCTTGACCGTCAGCTCCTCCCCGCGCATGACACCAAACGATGCCAGTCTGTCTTTCAGTGCCTTGTCGGCATGTATCTTGACAATCTCCGCTCTGTCGCCTTTGTGCAGTTCATCCAGTCTCATAACTTACTCACCTCCAATCTAAACTTCAAACTTCTAATTTCTAATTTTTCTCACGTTCCCACAATCAGCCGTGTCACATGGTACGCCATGAAACTAAGCACCCACGCCGTTGCCGTCGTCATGATGAAGAGATAGACCAGATACTTCACCCCGCCGGCCTCTTTGGTAAAGACAGCTGACGCGGCGAAGCAGGGAAGGTAGATCATGACAAAGACAATGAAAGCGATGGCCGCAGGTAGCGGTATCTGCGCACGTATCTGCGCCATGAGGCTTTTGTCTTCCTGCGTGACCTGATCGCCAAGCGAGTAGAGTACGCCCAGGGTCGAGACGACCACCTCTTTGGCAGCAAGCCCCGCTTCAAGTGCAACGGCCATCTTCCAACTGAAACCAAGCGGTGCGAAGAAGGGCTCGGTTGCTTTTCCAATCTGCCCTAGGTAGCTCTCCTCGAGCAGTTTGGCATTGAGTTCGTTGGTAAGCTGCTGTTTTTCTGTTTCGTTCTGCACCTGCTCGATTTTGGCGGTGTAGTGTGTTTCGATCTGCGGATGTTTGGGGTAGTTGCTGGCAAACCACACTAGTACCGATGCGGCAAGAATGAATGTTCCGGCCTTGTTGAGATAGCTTTTTGCCTGTCCGTAGACCGTGTGCCAGATAAGCTTGAAAGAGGGCATGCGGTACTTTGGCATCTCCATGACAAAAGGTTCGTCCTCACCTTTGAATACGAACATCTTGAGCGCCTTTGCCATCAGCAGCCCCAGCATCGCACCGGAGATGTAGATGAGAAAGAGAATGTTCCCCGCATGTTCCGTGCCGAAAAAGGCGCCGGCAAAGAGTACGTAGATGGGCAGACGCGCGCCGCAGCTCATAAAGCCTATGATAAAGAGGGTGATGAGCCTGTCTTTTTCGTTTTTGAGCGTCCGTGCGGCCATGTAGGCGGGTACGGAGCAGCCAAAGCCCGTCACAAGCGGGATGAAACTCTTGCCGTGCAGTCCGAACTTGTGAAAGAAGCCGTCAAGCAGAAAGGCGACACGGCTCATATACCCTGTCGTCTCCAGCAGGGCGATACCGAAAAAGAGGATGATGATGTTGGGCAAAAACATAATGACAGCCCCCACACCGCTGATCATCCCGTCGGCGACGAGTGAAGCAAGTTCGCCGTTGCCGAGCAGTTCGCGTGTCTGGTCTGCCAGCCAGGTAAAGCCGGCGTCGATCCAGTCCATCGGTATGGCACCGAGTGTAAAGGTAAGCTGAAAGAGCAGCCACATCAAAAAGAGGAAGATGGGTACACCCAGCCACTTGTTGATGAGCAGGTTGTCAATCTTCTGGGTCAGGTTCTTTGCCCGCATACTCTTAATGGACATCACCTCCATCTTCGCACCCTTGGCAAAGGCGAAGTGCTCATCGGCGAAGATCTCTTCGAGGTCCTTGGTGCCCATATGCAGGTAGATGTGCTCCAGCGCTTCACGCAAAATGGGCTGCAGCTCTATCCAGATGGGTTCGTCATGCATCTTTTTGTAGACGTCGGCATCCTCCTGAAGGAGTCTTACGGCAAGATGGCGGTAGGGCAGGTCGCTTTTGTAGTTCTTCTCTTCCAAAAAGGTGACAATACGTTCTATCTCCTCTTCGATGGGGTCGGAGTAGATCACCTTTGCCGTAGTTTCAGGCTTTTCGTACACTTCGACAATGGTGCGTTTGAGCTCCTCTATGCCTTCACCTGTGGTGGCCGAAGTTTTGATGACAGGCACACCCAAAATGGCGGAGAGCTGTTTTTCGTCTATCTCGATGCCCTCTTTTTTGGCTTCGTCGATCATATTGAGGACGACAATGACCTTTCTGCCGGTCTCAAGCAGCTGCGTGGTAAAAAGCAGGTTTCGCTGCAGGTTGGTAGCGTCTACGACATTGACGATGAGGTCGTACTCTTCGCTTTGCAGAAAGCTCTTTGTCACCTTCTCTTCAATGGTGTACTCTGTCAGCGAGTAGGCACCGGGCAGGTCGACAATGTGCACTTCGTAGTCCTTGCACGCTTTCTCGTCGCAGAGGTTGAAGACCACCTCCGTCTTGTCCACTGTCACGCCGGAGAAGTTACCCACCTTCAGCTTGGCGTGTGATATGGCGTTGATGAGCGAGGACTTCCCGACATTGGGCTGTCCCGCCAGTGCTACGACGATTTTTTCCATTAATTCATCTTCCTTATGATATTGTAAAAGTAAAATGAAAATAGTTATCAATTAACTTTTCAATGGAAGTAATATACTCTTCAAATGCTTTGAAGAGAATTAAAAATTAAAAGGTAAAAAGTGGAGGTTAAAATGAGTTATAGATATATTTGAAAAATGGGAGGTTGAAAAAGAGGGTGCAGGGGCGAACCCCTGCGAGTCATACGGACTTCTTAGAAGTTGTATGTGAGGTAGAGCTGAACTGCGTCAGTTGTGTCATCAGTTGTAATGTTAGTAGTGAGATCTTTATCACTTCTATCTGTGTTGATGTATGCAACTTGAACGTCGAATCCATACACTTTTGCACCTACGAGAAGAGTGATTTCATCAACATCAGTTTCGTTCACATTTGCGCCACCAAGTGTTGCAAACAGTCTTTCCTGAGCACCTTTAATGTGTGTGTACTGAGCAAGTGCCTGAACACCGTTGAACATTGCAAGGTCACCTACATTGTAGCTAGCAGCAACAGTAGTAGTGTCTGCACCAGGCTGACCTACGAGACCATAGTTCCACCATGCTTCAGTATAGAGTTTAGATTGTGATTGCCAACCAAATGCAACAGGTCCTAGACCAGCACCATTACGAATAGTAGCAGTGTTTGAGATAGGAAGTACTGCATTTGTTTTGTCATCAACTTGAGAGTATGCAGCCCATACGTTGAATGCATCCATTTTATAGCCAAGTTTTGCAGCCCAAGCTGAAGAGTCATCAATAGTTACAGAAGGTGCACCAAGTTCTTTTGCTACAGCATTTTCAAGTGCACTGTCTGCACCCATCCAAGCGTACTGAGCACCTACAGTAAAGCCGGAGAAGTCACCGTCAGCCTGGAGCCATACTGCTTGAGCAACATCCATTACATCGTAGTACCAAGCTTGACCAGTGATACCTGCAAATGTTGCAACACCTGCAACTGTCCATGCACCGTTACTGATCTCATGATCACTTCCAACGAAGAGAGGGATGAAACCATTACCATGTGTAAATCCACCTTCATTGCTGACACCTGCCGTATCAAAAGTAGTAATTCTACTTCCATTACCGTTACCATCATAGATGTAACCAGCAATCAGAGAGAGGTTCTCCATTGGTTTAGCGATAGCTACAGCTGCATCAAATGTGTTAGGTGCAATGTTCCAAGTTTCAGAGAATGCCAGTGGTGTATCGAGTGCTTGACGACCGAGTACCAGAGTCAGGGCACCATCCATCATTGTCCCAGTGATGTTTGCAGTGTCAATCCAAAGTGCATCACCTATACTTGTAAGAGGGTTACCAAGTGAGTCAACATCGGCTCCTGCAAGCAGCCATGTACCAGAAACGAGAGAGTCGTCAAGTCCAAGTGTCATTAGACCAGTCATACCGACATTAACTTTCCAGTTGCTGTTGATTGCATATCCTACATCAGCAGAAATTGCAGCCTGACCATTTGCTGAAGCTTGATTAAAGATACTAGCTGTATCACCAGTTCTTGCATCAAATCTTCCTGTTTCAGCATGATAATAAAGTTTTGCATCACCAGAGAATGACCAAGGAGATGTCTCTACTACCGGAGCGGGTTCTACTGGAGCAATGTCTCCACCTGCGAATGCTGAACTTACAGCGATCGCTGCTACCAAACTGAGTTTTGTAAACTTCATGTTTTTTCCTTTGTATTGTTTTTACTCTGCAAGTTTAACACAAAGATTAATCAAAAGTCAATAGAAAATTAACATTTTGGGTAAAAAAGTATTAATTTATTGGTTTTTTTCGTGATTTAGGGGTGTCTTGTGGAGGTTAAAAGTACGGAAACAGGGGGATTTGTGATTTTTATTAGGCTTTTTTATAGATTAATGGTTAATTAATGCTATGAAGTTCGTCATCGTATAATCCAAAAGTGACCGGAAGAGTCTTCACGAAGAAAGTGATAGACTAAGAAAGCACAATAGACAGAGAGTGATAAAAGACTTATTTGTCATTGGTTGAAAAGACCGTCAGGAATG
>JALTVI010000077.1 GCA_027049035.1 Sulfurovum sp.
AGGTAGAAGGTAGAAGGTAGAAGGTAGAAGGTAGAAGGTAGAAGGTAGAAGGTAGAAGGTAGAAGGTAGAAGGTAGAAGGTAGAAGGTAGAAGGTAGAAGGTAGAAGGTAGAAGGTAGAAGGTAGAATATGGTGATATTTTTAAATATGGAGTTGGGGTGAAGCGGTTTTTTGAGCGGTTGTATTATCATCCCAAAGGACTCGACTATCTGCTGATAGCGGTGTTGTCACCGCTTTCGCTGCTCTATGGCAGCTATATGTTGATTAGACGGCTTGCTGCACAAAAGAGAGCGTTTGGTGTGCCCATTGTCTCGGTGGGCAATCTGGTGGTTGGAGGCAGCGGCAAGACGCCCTTTGTCATTGCACTGGCGTCACGATATAAGAATGTCACTGTGGTCTCACGGGGGTATGGCAGACAGAGCAGGGGGCTGGTGGAGGTCAGCCGCAGGGGTGAAGTGCTTGTTGATGTAACACAAAGTGGTGATGAGCCGATGCTGATGGCACAGTCGCTGCCCAACGCGTCGGTGATCGTTGCTGAAAAGAGAGAGGAGGCGATTGCGCTTGCAAAAGCCAACGGTACTGAGGTTATTATATTGGATGATGGCTTCAATCGTGTTAATATTGAAAAATATGATATTCTTCTAAAACCCGCTTCCATTCCCAACACACTTCCGTTCCCTGCCGGCCCGCTGCGGGAGTTTTCTTTTTCAGAGCGTTTTGCTGACAGCGTGCTGCAGGAAGGAAGGGGCTTCAGGCGCCTGGTGCAGGTTGATCCTTTTGAAGGGAGGCTGCTGCTGGCTACAGCCATCGCAAACCCTGCCAGACTTGAACCCTATCTGCCAAAGAACGTTGTTGGAAGATTTTACCTGGAGGATCACGCCTACTTCAATGAAGCTCAGTTGGAAGAGAAAATGAAAGAGGTTGGTGCTGATGCACTTCTTGTTACTGAGAAAGATGCAGTCAAAATGGATAAATTTAAGTTATCTATCGTCCAAATGAGGTTAAAATTAGAGATCGAAGATGCCATACTGCAATGCATCGATTCATATATTAAAAAATATAAGGAAACGCATGAAGAGTAAGATCGAAGTGGTCAAGACCCTCCTGGACGCACTGCCGTTTATCAAGAAATTCTCCAATGAGAAGATCGTCATCAAGTACGGCGGTTCGGCACAGACATCGCCGGAGCTCAAAGAGCAGTTCGCGCAGGATATCGTTCTGCTGCACCTGGTGGGGATGAAGCCCATCATCGTCCATGGCGGCGGAAAAAGCATTACCGACCTGCTTGCCGACCTTGGCGTGGAGACGGAGTTCGTAGACGGGCAGCGCGTTACGACCAAGGCGGTCATGCGTATTGCCGAGATGGTACTCAGCGGCGAGATCAACAAGGAGATCGTTTCACTTTTGAACAACCACGGTGGCAAAGCGATCGGTATTTCGGGTAAAGATGCCAAGTTCCTCGAAGCGCGTCCCAAAGATTTCGACAATTTCGGCTACACAGGTATTATTGAGCAGGTCAATCCCGAAATTGTCGACAACATCATCGATGACGGCTTTGTACCGGTCATTGCGCCCATCGCTTCAAGCAGTACAATCGGGCATCCGGGTTTCAACATCAACGCAGACCTTGCGGCAAGCCAAATCGCCGTCGCACTCGAGGCGCGCAAGATCCTCTTTCTGACCGATACTGCCGGAGTGCTCGACAAAGATGGGAAACTCATCACCAATCTTGATATTGCCAAGACCGAAGCTCTCAAGGCAGACGGTACAATCAGCGGAGGAATGGTGCCCAAGGTCGATGCCTGCATCGAGGCACTGCGCGGCGGGGTGAAGAAAGCACACATTATCGACGGGCGTGTAGAGCATTCGCTGCTGCTTGAAATATTGACTAGTTCAGGTGTCGGTACCTGTATTGAGCTTTAGGGGAGTGCATGATGCTGCGTATGGTTTTTCTCCTGCTTTGTGCAAGTCTGATAGAGGCAGGCTCGATCAGACCCATACCGGAGAAGATGGATGTTGATCCTCAAAAAGCAGCATTGGGAGAAAAGCTCTTTTCCGATCCTTTGCTCTCCAAGGACAATATCATATCGTGTGCAACCTGCCATGTGATTGCAGAGGGCGGGGATGACGGACTTCAGTATTCGTTCGGGATAGGTGGTGCAAGAGGAAGTATGAACGCACCGACGGTACTCAATGCCGTGTTCAATTTCCGTCAGTTCTGGGATGGACGTGCACCCGATTTGAAGGCCCAGGTGAAAGACCCCATCCGAAACCCCAAGGAGATGGGACAGGATCTTGATGAACTCGTACTGAAGCTGAAACAGCACCGGGCATACCGACGTGCTTTTGAAAAAGCGTATGCTGATGGCATAACCAAAGAGAATATTGCAGATGCCATTGCGGAGTATGAAAAAACCCTGATAACGCCAAATGGGCCTTTTGACCGCTATCTCAAGGGTGATAAGAACGCTATCAGTGAGGAAGCGAAGCGGGGATATACGCTTTTCAAAGAGAAGGGATGCATTCTCTGTCACAACGGTGTCAATGTCGGCGGGAATCTCTACAACAAGTTTGGTGTCTATAAAGATGCCAACAGTACAGACCTTGGGCGTTATAACGTGACGGGAAGAGAAGAGGACAAATATGTCTTCAAAGTTCCATCTCTGCGTAATGTTGCAAGAACGGCACCCTACATGCACGACGGCCGTTTTACAAAACTGAGAGATGCAGTGAGTTTCATGACCCAGTATCAGCTTGGAAGATATATGGAACCGGAGGAGATTGATGCAATCGTAGCATTCCTTGAAACACTCAACGGCACACTTCCCCAGACACAAAAGGCCAACCCATGAAGCAGAGGCTTGGCAACTGGCAGAAACGTACGGACCGTTTCAGCCTGCTGCTGAGCTTTTTTTTCCTCCTGCTTCTGGGACTGGCAGGCTATCTTGTCAAGATCAATCAGGATATCAAACACTATGCCGAGTACCACCAGGTACTTGATGAGATGCGTATACTCGATTATAAGCTCGATAACTACTTTTCCCAACTCTACCGTTATATCGATTATGACAAAACAGCAATGCTTGAAAACAGATTTGAATTACTGCTGGCACGGCTTCAGCATCGAAATAGTGAAGCGGAGTACGGTAGAGAGGTTCAAAAAAATATCAAAGAGATTGTGGAAACCTATAAAAAGAAAAAAGTCTATTTCGAAGATTTCAAAGCACTCAATGCCCGTGTAACAAACTCGCTGCACTTTCTCTACGATATGCGAAAGACGCTGGAGAAAACACTGAAAGAGAGGAGTTACGAAGCTGTACTGGTTGACAAAATATTTTTTGCTATCAGCCAAATTGTAATGAACATTCCCTATGATGTCCAAAAGGTCAGCCGTTTGCTCGACAGCCTCTCAGCCAAAGCGAGTGAAGAGAATAGGCTTGGCTACTTTATCCAACACAGCAGACAGTTTCTGCATGATGTGAACAGGGTGAAAGAGATTCAGCAAGCGGCACAAGAAATTCCGCTGCTTGAAAGAATTGAGAATCTTTTGGTGGCATTGACCAAAGAGTATAACCGAGACAGGCACTATCAGGAGGATATTGCGTTTGGACTCTTCAGTTTTGCCTTTGTGATTCTGGCACTGCTGATCTTCAGTTACCGGCGTATCCGGCAGAATACCCGTGAGCTTCAGGCATTCCGCTATGCCATCGAGAACAGTGACAATGCGATTATGCTGACCGATACCCAAAGACATATAGAGTATGTCAATGAAGCGTTTGAAAAGCGTTCCGGATATAGCAAGGAAGAGGTGATAGGGAAGGATCCCAACATCCTCCAATCAGGCTTGATGCCAAGAGACGTGTACGATGAGATGAATGAGGTGATCGGCCAAGGGGAGATCTGGCAGGGTGAACTTATCAACCGCAGAAAAAGCGGTGCGCTTTTGTATGAAAAGGTCTCCATTATCCCTGTTATTATTGAGGGAGAGCTGGTGCAGTATCTTGCCGTCAAGCTCGACATTACTGCCTATAAAGAGCAGCAGCAGCGGCTAAAGCAGGCTGCCGCAGTGTATGAGACCATGGGAGACGGTGTTCTGATCACCGACAGAGAGAAACGGATTCTTTCTGTCAACCCCGCTTTTGTCAATATGTTCGGATACAGCGAGGAGGAGCTTCTAGGGAGCAAGCCGATGGTAGTGAAAACACTGGAGGAGGACGACTACTTCTACCGACAAATGTGGAATCAACTGCTTACAAAGGACCGGTGGTCAGGCAAGCTGCACAATCAGGCCAAAGATGGCACGGTGCTTCCTATCTGGCTTACCCTTACCATTGTTAGAGATGAAAAAGGCGAGATAGAAAACTTCATTGCGATCTATACCGATTTACAGGAGATCATTGCTACACAGGAGCGGGCTGAGTTTTTGGCATACCATGACAGTTTGACCAAATTACCCAACAGGGCCTACTTTGACCTTCGCATTAAAGATTTTCTTTCACTGGCTGACGCCTCCCATGAAAAAGTCGCTGTCTACTTCATTGACCTCGACCGTTTCAAGGTGATCAATGATACTTTGGGGCATACCATCGGTGATGCAATGCTCAAAGAGCTCTCAAGCCGTATCCGGAATGTATTGAGTGATGATATGCTCTTTGCAAGGATCGGTGGTGATGAGTTTGTCATTATGGCACGTCTTAAAGAGGGGAGGGAAGAGGCAGCGGGCATTGCCGAAACGATACTCTCACTTATCCGGGAACCGGTTAAGGTATTCAACTACGCTTTGAATACTACGGCAAGTATCGGGATTGTGATCTATCCGGACGATACGAGGAAGAAGTTCGAGATTATCAAATTTGCCGATTCGGCGATGTATGCGGCAAAGGAATACGGAAAGGATAACTACCAGTTCTATAACAAACAGCTCTCACTCGATGTCAAGGCACGGCTTGATATGGAACAGGAGATGTCCCACGCTATTGAACGCAAGGAGTTTTCACTGGTTTTTCAGCCGCAATACGACCTCTATACGCATAAAGTAACCGGAACAGAAGTGCTGTTGCGCTGGAAAAACAAGAAGCTGGGAACCGTCAACCCCGATGCCTTTATCTCGATTGCGGAAGAGACGGGTATGATCGTGCAGATCGGCTACTATGTACTTGAGGAGGCCTGTCTTGCCCAGGCAAGGATGCAGGAGGCGGGATGTGCTCCGGAAACACTCGCAGTCAATCTTTCTGCCGTTCAGTTCAGAGACGACGCATTTTTGGAAAACCTTCAAACTATTTTAAAGCGAACCGGCATCTCTGCCCAAACACTTGAAATAGAGATTACTGAACGTTTCATCATGGAGTACTCTACTACCAATATGACGATTCTGGAAGACCTTAGAAAACTGGGGTGCCGTATCTCGATTGATGATTTTGGGACAGGTTACTCTTCGATGAGCTATATGAAAGCATTGCCGCTGGATACGGTCAAAATAGACAGATCATTTATTACAGAGCTTCCGGAAAATATGCACGACGCGGAAGTCTGCAAGGCGATCATTGCACTCTCAAAGAGTCTTGGTTACCAGGTGGTTGCAGAGGGGATAGAGAACCATCACCAGGAGAGTTTTCTCAAAACATACGGCTGTGACCTGGGACAGGGCTACTATTTTGCACGTCCAATGCCGGAACAGGAGCTTATTGCCTTTTTGAAAGAGCATGACACGCTATTGTAATGGAAATTCAGTATAATTAAATCAAACGATCAAATATTATAAGGAAAATATATGCTTAAAAAATCCATGCTGATAACGGCTCTGTTGGCTACATGTATGAACCTCAATGCTGCAGCCCCGGTTAAGAAAGTGAAAAAAGAGGCGTATGTTGACGTCTGGCAGAAGATCTACGGCGGCAAAGAGGATGATATCGCCTATGGCATCGTTGCGCTTGAAAACGGTGAGAGTGCCATTGTCGGGACCTGCAAATCGTACGGGGCACAGCGCAGTGATGTGTGTGTGACACGGATGAATGCCAACGGTGAGATGACGTGGCGGCTCTGGCTTGGTGGCAAAAAGAAGGACGAGGGCAAGGCGATCGCCAGAACGGCGGATGGGAATATTGTCGTGCTGGGGCGTACCAAATCGTTTTCAAAAGCCTATGCCTACGATCTCTATGTCGCCAAAATATCACTGGACGGAAAGAAACTCTGGGAGACGACCCTTGGCGGTGACAGAGACGAATATGCCGGCGGCATTGCAGGTACCGATGACGGCGGCATACTGCTTGTGGGGGCGACGGAGTCCTACGGTGCAAGGGACAAAGATATCTACATTGCACGGCTTGATGCAAACGGTAAACTGCTCCATGCCCATACGGTAGGGGGAGAGAAAGCCGATGCGGCAACGGCACTGACACGTACCCGTGACGGGAAGATGGTGCTGGTAGGATACCGGGAGATGGAGTACAGCGGCGATGCCGACTTTCTGATTATGCAAATGGACCAGAACGGCAAGGTGCGCTGGACGAAAACCTTTGGAGAGGCGTATGAAGATCTGCTTAACGGGGTGACGCCGACAATCGACAACGGCATCGTTGCCATTGGCAGTACACGCTCCTACGGCAGTTCCCAGAGCGACCTTACCGTGATGAAGATAGACGCCAAAGGAAAGACGATCTGGCACAAGATCTACGGCTTCAAGTACTACGAGTACGGCAATGCCGTGGCGACGACGGCTGACGGCGGCTTCATGCTCGTTGGCGGTACCAATACGCTGGGAAAAGGAAACCACAGCCTCTACGCGCTGGCACTGGACAGACGCGGCGAACTGATCTGGTCGCATGTCTTTGGCGGCGAACGCAAAGATGTGGGGCATGGTGTGGCACGTATGAGTGACAGGAGCATGATTATTGTCGGAGAGACGGAAAGTTTCAGGCTGGCGAAGGATTTCTACCTTATCAAACTAAAAAAGCAGTAGGCAGAGGGGTCCAGCGAGCTGCAGAAGGTAGTCCCCTTATGCTTTTTTGGCTATAATTGCGGCAACTACACTCTAGAACAGGATGATAGATGCAATTTATTGAAACACGCGGGAATGACGGTGTCAAGCCCGCTTCGGTGAGCTTTTCAGAGGCGATTTTAAGCCCAAGTGCAAGTTTTGGCGGACTCTATGTCCCCCAGTCACTGCCTGCGTTCGATGCAGCGTTTCTGGAAAAACACAAAAACAGCCACTACAAAACGCTTGCGATGGATTTTCTGAGAAGCTTTGGTATCGATATCGACCAGGAAGTGCTGCAGGCGGCACTGGACCGCTACGATGCGTTCGACGACCCGAAAAACCCCGTACCTCTGAGCGAAATCGAAGAGGACTGCTGTGTTTCCGAACTCTACCACGGTCCGACCCGTGCTTTTAAAGATATGGCTCTGCAGCCCTTTGGTTACATCCTCTCCAAACTGGCACAGGCGCGTAACGAGAACTACCTCATTATGGCAGCCACAAGCGGTGATACCGGCCCGGCGACACTGGAGACATTTAAAAACCAGGCCAACGTAAAAGTAGCCTGCCTCTACCCGGAGGGCGGTACTTCCGATGTACAGCGTCTGCAGATGGTGACAGAAGATGCGCCAAACCTCAAAGTCATCGGCGTCAAGGGTAACTTCGACGATACACAGAACACCCTCAAAGCGCTGCTTGCCTCCGAAGATTTCAAAGAGGAGCTTGAAAGAAAGAATATCAAACTTTCTGCAGCCAACTCGGTGAACTTCGGACGTATCATCTTCCAGATTATCTACCATATCCACAGCTACCTTGAGATGGTACGCTGCGGCAAGATCGCGATGGGTGAGAAGATCTATCTGGTGGTACCCAGCGGCAACTTCGGAAATGCGCTTGGCGGTTATTATGCCAAGAAAGCGGGACTGCCCATCGAGAAGATCCTCATCAGCTCTAACGTCAATAACATTCTGACCGATTGGATCGAAAAGGGCGAGTATGACCTCAGCGGCAGAGAACTGGTGCTGACCGAGTCTCCGGCAATGGACATCCTGAAGAGCTCCAACATCGAGCGCATTATGTTCGACAAGTTTGGTGCGGCACGCACGAAAGAACTGATGGATGCATTGGCAAGTGAAGGCAGATTCGTGCTTACCGAAGAGGAGCGTGCTTTACTGCAGGAGGACTTCGCGGCAAGCTGGTCCGATGATGCGGAGTGTGAGAATGAGATTGCCCGTTATGTCAAAAAGGGCTACATGATGGACCCGCATACGGCAACCTGTATCAAAGCCTACGAGAATCTCAGAGAGAAACCGCTGCCGACAGTCATCTACTCGACTGCCGAGTGGACAAAGTTCTCTCCAACTGTTGCCAAGGCGCTGGGGCACCCTGTAGAGGGTGACATAGAAGCGCTCGAGTGGGTAGCGGAACACGCGAACGTGACGGTGCCGCCAATGATCCGTGGCCTCTTTGAAAAACCGATTGTCCACACTGTCGTGGTTGAGAAAGAGAAGATTAAAGAGGAGATGTTGAACTTTCTGTAGGTTCGACATAAACAGATGCCAAAACGGACACTTGGACTCGCACTGCTGTCAGGGGTCGTTTTGGCCGCCGGTGTGCATGCCGCACCGATAGAGTGCCGGGTCATTGTGTCGGGGATGAAAGAGTGCTCTCCCTACAGCAACCGTCTGCTTGTCGCCAAAGAGATCAAATACACTCCCAACAAACAGAAGCTGATTGTCCAAAGAGCGCTTCCTGTCCCCCAAAAGAACCTTCATCTAAAAGTCATATCTGTGGAAGACATGCTCAACCGTTACATCAAAGAGTTCGGTCCGCCAAAGCGTTTTACCGGTGGCAAAACTTCCCTGCCGAAACTGGTTCCTGTACACAGATATGAAGAGAAAAAAGCGATAAGTCTGCCGCCATTCAAGCCGGGAGCGGAGCGCGAGCCTATTGTCAAAGTAGTAGAGGGCAACCAAAGCATCGAAGTAACCTTGCCACAGACAGTGCAAAAGAAGCAGCCCTCAAAACCGCTTAAAAAAGAGGGCATCTACAAGGTCCAAAAGGGCGATACCCTTGGTAAAATTGCGTTGATGTTTGGTCTTAAGAGCAGTGAAATCATGAAGCAAAACGCGCTTAAGAAAAAGCATATGCTCCGGATAGGACAGAAGCTGAAGCTTCCGTTTGGACAGGAGAAGATCGATGCGATCGCTTCGGCTTCCTACACAGTCAAAGAGGGCGATACCCTGCTGAGTATTGCCAAAAAATTCGGTCTTGATGCGAAGGAGCTTGCCGCATACAACAAGGTCAAAAATACCGCACAGATTCGAAAAGGAAAAGTGTTGAAGCTGCCGCTGCCATACGTGATTGCAGCGCAAAAGGCAAAGAAGAAAGCTGAAGCCAAGAAAAAACTTGCAAAGAAGCAGAAGAATCGGTTTATTCGAGGCTTTGGCAAACACAAACTTCGTGTCACAGCCACCGCATACTCCTCACACGGCAATCAGACTGACAGCACCCCATTCCTAGCAGCATGGAACAACCGTCTCCGCCCGGGAATGAAAGTGATCGCCGTCTCAAGAGACTTGCTTTACAAATACGGTATGCGTAACGGTACACGCGTGAAGATCGGCGGTCTTCCTGGTATCTACCGCGTACGTGACAAGATGAACAAGCGCTACAAAAAACGTATAGACATCTATATGGGAACCAACCGCCGTAAAGCCCTAAGATGGGGCCGAAGAAGCGTCATGATTTATTGGTGAGACGCGTAAAAATCGACACCTGCGTGTCGATTTTAGCGTCGAAACCGGAGCGGTGGAGCAAAGCGACCCGCGGAGGTGGGCAAACCATTTGACACCTGTGTGTCGTTTGTAGGGTCGAAATCGGAGTGGTCGTAGCGAAGCGGAGCCACGGAGGCGGGCAAACCGCTATGACACCTGCGTGTCGTTCATAGGCTCGAAACCGGAGGCGTTGTGCGACGAAGGAGCACCGCCGAAGGTGGGCGAACCATGTCGAAACCGGAGCGGTCGGAATGAACGAAGTGAACGTAGCCGCGGAGGCAGGTACCGTTAAGCAAACGATACCTGCGCGTCGTTCACAGGCTCGAAATGATCAATAGGTATGCCTATGCATTGCTATCAACATCTGGTAATCACCATGGTCGGCTTCTTTAAGCGCCTGTATGTACTCATCCCGTTTTGGGTTCTCTTTCGCGAGCAGATCTTCCTGCCACTTTACCGGCATCGATCCATGTTGTCTAAGGTAGATATTTGCCAGCATCCTGCTCCATCTGCCGTTGCCGTTTTGAAATGGGTGAATCTGTACCGCCCGATGGTGTAAACGGGCAGCTGTTTCATAGATGTCAAATGTTTTATGCGCTTTCCAATATGCCAGGTCTTCTGTCAATTCTTTGAGTGCAGACGGTACCAAATAGGATTTGATGCCGATAGAGAGCTCTACCTGACGAAACTTGCCTGCCCACTCCCATACATCACCAAACATCTCTTCATGAAGCTGCTGCATCCAGGCATAATCGAACGGTGCAGTCTTTTTTGAAGGTGGTGCAGAGAGATATTTGAGTGTTGCATGTGCGATGTTGTTTGCTTCGGCGGCGTAAATTTCTTTGAGTGTATAGACTTTGTCTTTGGGGAGTTTGAGTCCGGAGATGTCATCGAGGGGAGTAGCATCATCTATCGGTTTGGTAGAGTCTATCATCTATGCTACCCAGAGACTCTTTTGATATGAACCGTTTAAAAATGCCTCTTCATAGTCGGCAATGATTTTGTTGATATGTTCTTTATCGAGCCCTTGCATCTCAAGTGTTGAAGTGCCTTGTACCATAGAGGCTAAAAAAAGTGCCTTTTGATGGGCTCTTTGCTTTCTGAGTGTTTCCAAAGGCACAACCTCATTCCCTGCAAAGTCCAACCCCAAAAGGGAGGTAACTGCTTCGACCGTACTAAGTTTCACATCTTCATTATTCAGTAGTCTGTTGACAGTTCTGACACCTACACCGCTTAACTTTGCAAGATTCTCAACAGTGATACCGAGTTGCTTTTTTCGTTCTCTAATCTTGAGGATCAACTCCAAGCGTTTCATGACATATCCTTTGGAAAAAGTATGCCATATATGGCATTAAAAATTTCTTTTAGCGGGTTTAGTTTTGTATTACAACAAGATAGTGCATTCTTGTTCATACCAAGAACACTAATGTATGTGGGACCATAAAAACTTATGCATCAAGGAAAAGCTCAATGGTCTTAATATATCTCTTAGCTACATCAGCTGTGTCCAAATAGGCTTGTTCTAACAATAGTGAAACTTTTTCAGACAAAGGATTTTGAATAAGTGGCTCATAACCGTGTAAACTCATGTAGTGTTTTATTTTTTGAATTTTTTTTGGTTGATCCACTAAAAATTCTTCAAAGTTCATTGAACCCTTCTTACTATTACATGAATGACAACTAGGGATAAGGTTACCAAGTCTATGCTCACCAAGCATAGTTTTGTTGATGGGGATTGCATGTTCCATGACAAGCTTTTCTTTCGAACCACAGTAAGCACATTTGTTATCAAAATATTTTTTTGTCTCTTGCCAATCTTTTTCAGAAAAAGTTTCATCACCTAAATTGCTTAGTATGTTTCTGATTAGAAGGTTTTGTGCATTGCCAATAGCATTACCCCTATATCTTCCTCTTGAATGTACTTTTTTCTCTAGTTCTTCATTAGATTCCTTTTTAACTTCTATTTCGAGTGCCTCCAAAGTTTCATTGGTGGCAATGTTTTTATCAATCAAATATTTTTTAAACTTTTCAGTATGTTTAACAGTCCACTGACTGTTAACTCTAAACTCTTCACCATTGATGATGTAAACATCAGTCCAAAATCTTTTGCTATGTTGAATAGCATCACTTTTTGACCAAAACGGATAAGATGAAAGCCCAAAAGTTTTTCTCGAATATTCCAAATCTTGAAGTTTTTCAATCTCATGAGGATCTTTCTCAACGCAGTAATGAATTATGTCTGGTACAAAATGCTTAACAAATTGTCCTATTCTCATAAACTATTTTCCAATACAAAGTTATATGGTAAAATGCTTTTTAGTGAATCAACGACTACCTTTCCATCCCACTCGAAAATCAAATCGATATCTTCACCAAATTCATTGATAACTTGACGACATGATCCACAAGGTGAAAAATTCTCACCACTGGAAGCTATTGCGATAGCTAGAAAATCTCCGGGTTTATACCCCATTGAAACCGCCTTAAAAATGGCTGTTCTTTCCGCACACATTGTAGAACCATAGGCTGCGTTTTCTACGTTACATCCATCTATTACCTTTCCATCCTTTGTAAGAATGGCTGCACCCACTTTAAATCCTGAATAGGGCGAATAAGCATTTTTTTTCGCTTTGTGGGCGTGTTGGAGTAATTTGGTATATCGTTCTTTCATTTTTTACCTTTTCAAATTAATATCATTCATATGGAATATTTTTGGTTCATATCGTTTATTGCAATCAAAGTCAATGTTATATTTAAATGGTATCTTTGCTCGTTTTAGTTCTCGTTGTCTGAAATATTCAAAACAGTAGTATAGTTTTATGATTATTCTTAATTTTTTTTCAATTTCTCTAAAATCGATTTTACCTCTATCTATGATGTAGCCACACAACATCCTATTCCAAGAGATTTTGGTATCTTTATTATAACCTTCCAATTTCTCTTCTGATTTTTTTATTTTATCTTCCAGTTCATCAGCAGTTACATCCGATAAAAACTTCCTCTCAATAATAAAACAGTACCAGTCGTTATCAAAAATTTCTATATCCTTTAAGTCTTTATTGTCTCGAAAGTTTGCAAAATAGTCAGACTTTAAAAACTTATAATAATCTTGTCGAACTTCATAGCCTCCACCACCAATATCAAAATATATTCGTAAATCAAGTGGAGTCCCTAATATAGATGCAGATGCAGAATCAACTCTATTCCTGTCTTTATCATAAAGATTCATACTCATCCACACATAAGCTGATGTCGTATCTATTTTTGAAATAATATCTATGTATAACTCATTTTTATATTCAATTTTTAAAATCTCTTTTTTTATTTTTGATCCCAAAGAAATCATTTTAGCCCTCAATTTGTATAATTCTTGAAAATCTTCAATGGTAAAACCTTTAAATTGATAATGTTTTGCGAGTAAATCTTGGAGATTTTCATTAAACATTTCACGTATATCTACGACAGCGTAATCAGCTGTTAAAAAATCAATATTGTCTATACTGCCTTGATATCGCTTATAACTTTGAGAATCAAATACTTTCCAAATAAATTGAATCATTGGTTGAATTTTATCTCTATCAATATCATGAATGTTAATTTCATGAGTAATATTATTACGAACATTTCTTCTTATGTCGTCGATCTCATCAAAATTAAAATCTGGATATTTTTTACACATCAATTCAATGGCAAATTGTAATTCACCTTTATATCCTCCTTTATGGTTTTTTATATAAAGTCTATCTATATTTTTATTGCTTAAAAGAGAATACACAGCCTTTTCAAATAAAATTGCCCCAACTAAAGCGGAATCGGTATAGTTCCCAACCCTATAAAGTGCAACTGTATAAAATGCAAACTTTTTATTCCAATTATGCATAATCTAATTCCTTTAAAATTTTTTCATATGATGTTGCAATTGAAAATTTCTCATCCTCCACAACATGTGTAAAGTCTTTAAGCGTTTTATCCATAGAATAATTACACCTTCGACACCAACCAAAACGATTGTCCAAATTGAAAACAATGCCTTTTTGATTGTTATACTTGACATGTTCCATGACATGCAAGGGATAATCATCAATTAAAATACCATCCTTGGTAATATGATATTTCTCTTTATTGACAGGAATAAACTGAGTTGCATCAATATCAAAAAAATGTTTTGCATGTTCAATTTTTTCTTCTTTATGATGGTCCCTTGTTGATGATACAATAAATGTACTTTCAACGCCAAACATATTTTGTATTGTCTGGAAAAATTCAACGGCACCCTCAAAAGGTTGAAGAATTTCTTTATTGGTATAGTGATTGTATTTTTTACTGCGCCAAAAATCATCTGCCTCTCTACCAAATACTTCCCCAAGAAAATACCAGCGATTTATATCATTAGATGAGATAGTGACATTATACTTCTTGTTAATCCATGCAACCCAAGGATCAATCAAGTTTACTAAAGTGGTATCATAATCTATAAAAACCTTCATACTCTACCTTTTGAAATTACTCATTTGATTTCTCAAATCCGTTTTTGCTTTAGTACGCTTGTAAATCTTTTTGCTTGGTACGACACGTGTTACTGGATTCATGTTCCATACCACTCTTTGTTTTATCATTTTGTTTCCCATTTCCATTTTCCATAAGCATTTATTCGTAAGTATAGGGCAGATGTATACCCAAAATCTGTCCCTTAAGAAGTATAATCTTTCGAGGCTTGAAAAAGATCGTGTTTAAGAATTTCTATCAATGATGCTGGTTTGATAATCTTAATATCGGGCAACCATTGTTTAATAAATGGTAGAATTTCAATGGGTTGAGTATATGACAGTTCAAATTCAATACTACCATCATCACACGTTTTCAAATATTTTTGTGAGTTTAAAAATGGTTTCATGTGCTTCTGAAAATAGATTGATATTTTTGGAGATGCTCTACAAATAGCTCTCTTAGCAGGTTCATTATGTAATGTCATTGCATTTTGTATATTTTCATAATGTTGATTATATTTTTGAACTTTACTTTTTTGATAGCTCCCCTTATCAGATGGTGTTACATCTTCAATGAAACTAACCCTCAAAAGTCTAAAAAATTTGTTATTATCCTCTATTGCCAAGTACCAGTTATTCTGAGTAAAAATAAGTTTTAGACATTTTGCATCTTTTAAAATTTCTTTATGATTATAGTTGTAGGAGATAGTTTTATACATATTGTATTTGATAGCGTTTTTTAGTTTGGTAAATATTTTTTGATGTGTTGCATCGAGTAGCTCAAAGGGGGTTGATTTAAATACGAATATATCACTCTCTTGTGAAATTAGTTTGTTGATATCATCACTGTATTCCCCATCAATTGCAAGTGTAGGCTCCTTTTCATGAAGTAGTTGCAATACCCAACCTAGATCGGTTCTGTGTTCCAAGAAAAACTTCAATGTGGTTGCCAAATCTTTTTCTTGATTGATGGCTCTATAGACACTAGGTTGTCGTGGATGATTAGCCACTTTTTTCTTTTCTATCGTTATGATATCACTATAGTTATCAACGATGTCATCCAAATAACGACCTAATGTTTTTTTGTTGATCCCGAATTCATTTGCCAGTTGCATGTTGATGGTTAACTCTTCACCTTTTGACAAACGATACATGAGTTCATATAGGATTTTAGTTTTCTTCATTATGTTTCTCTTGCGACTAAGTGTATTTTTTATTCATCAAGGTCATCACGCCAATCCTCTCCATACTTCATAATCATCATTATGTTTGCTGCAGAACTTACCATTACATATATGAGTGCGATAGCAATAAAGCCCAAAATTATTAGTACGTCCATGATCTATCCTTTTTATTTTTATGAATTATTACATAAAAATTGTCCAGAATCTGACCATTAAGAGATCTTTTACAATAAAAAGATCTTTTTCTATATTGTGAAAATAATATAGTTTATCGTTGCAACGCCTCGTACATCTCCAATACTTCAAGATACCGCTCACTCTTTTGTTCATACTCCTTTTCAAGTTCCGCGAGTTCCTCACTCAGCGCAGTTAGTCCTTTTTGTCCGTAACACTCCGGGTCGGCAAGGCAGGCGTTAAGCTCGTCTATTTTGGCTTCCAGTGCTTCAATCTCATCAGGCAGCATATTCAGGTCACGCTGGTCTTTATAGCTTAGCTTTGTGGGCTTTTTCTTTTCCGGTGTTACAGTGACTTTATTCTCTTTTGGCGCACTGTTTTCAACCTCTTCTGCCAACGCCCCTATCTCTTTGATCTCCTTTTCGATTTCAAGATACTCCGAATAGCTCTGGTAGGACTCTTCGATGAGGCCGTTGCCTTTGAAGATGAAGAGTTTGGAGGCGATCTTGTCGACGAAGTAGCGGTCGTGGGAGACAAAAAGGATGGCGCCGGGGAAGTTGAGCAGCTGCTCTTCGAGGATGTTGATGGTCTGGATGTCCAGGTCATTGGTGGGTTCATCGAGAATGAGACAGTCGACATTCTTGGTAAAGAGCAGGGCAAGGGCGACACGGTTCTTCTCTCCGCCGCTGAGCTGGCCTATCTTTTTGGTCAGAAACTCTTCGGGGAAGAGAAACTGTTTAAGGTAGGCGTAGACGTGCATATTGCCGCTGCGCACCTGAATATGGTCACCGCCGTTGGGGCAGAAGGTACCGATGAGTGTCTCTTCGTCATTGAGCATCTCTCTGTGCTGGTCGAAGTAACCGATGGAGAAGTCACCCTTTTTGATGGTACCGCCCTCAGGCTTGAGCCTGCCAAGCAGTAGCCGAAGTAGGGTCGATTTGCCCGCACCGTTAACCCCGACAATGGCGATCTTGTCGCGCTGGAGAATACGGGTAGAGAAGTCTCTGATGAGCTCTTTGCCTGCAATGGCGTAGTGCAGGTGCTCTATCTCAAAGAGCATCTTCTTCTTGCCCACGCTCTTTTCACGGTTGAAGTGCTTCTTCTCTCGCTCCAGCTCCAGCTGCATCTTGCGGATGAGGGTGGGGTTCTTTTTTGCCTCCTCTCTCAGTTTGAAGACACGCGCTTTGCGCCCCTGGTTACGCTTTTCACGGGCGCGTACGCTTTTGCCAAGCCACTCCTCTTCGTGCTTGAGGAGTTTGAGCAGGTTCTCATGCTGCTTGGCAAGCGCCTGCATGCGTGCCTCTTTCTGTTCGAGGTAGTCTCTGTAACCCCCTTTGTAGGAGACCAGCTTGTGGTTCTCCACCTCCACGACACGGGTGGCGATGGTGTCGATGAAGTGACGGTCGTGGGAGATGAACAGCAGGGTGAACTTTTCTTTGAGCAGAATCTCTTCGAGAAACTCCACCATATAGACATCGAGGTGGTTGGTCGGTTCGTCCAGCAGCAGCACTTCGGGCTTTTTGAGGATGAGTGACGCCAGCGCCACACGGCGCTGCTCTCCACCTGAAAGTGAGATGACAAGCCTCTCCTCATACTCCTTGAGCTTGAACTCCTGCAAAACGCGCTCTATCTTGTCATCGAGACTCCAGGCGTTGTGGTGGTCGAGGTATGCTGTGACTTCTTCAAGTTGTGCAAGCAGCTGCCTGTTTTCGAAGTCTTCGGCTACCTGTGCGGTAAGCGTGTCGTAGCGCTCCTTAGCCGCTTTAAGTTCTGTCAGCTCGTTCTCGATGGCTTCACGGACATTGAGGGTGGCATCGAAGGTTGGCTGCTGCGAGAGCATCTCAATCTGGATGGAGCGGTCGATGACCCGTTTGCCGTCGGTGGGCTCCTCTTCGCCAAGGGCTATCTTCATCAGTGTCGATTTTCCGCAGCCGTTCTTGCCGACAATGGCAACCCGTTCACCTTCGTTGAGGTGAAAGTCGACCCCGTCAAGCAGGAGTTTTACATCGTACTGCTTTTTGATATCGAAGAGGTCGATGAGTGCCATGAGATATGCCTTTGTTCGGGGTTCTTTTTGTGAAATTATACTCTTTTAAGGCTTGCTAAAGTCCGTCTTGCTATATTCTCGTATGAATAAACATATGGAATGAAAAATTTTGGTTTTGTGACCACATACGCAGGGTGCGATATTTCGCACCTTCGAGACATGTTTCGATGGCAGACCGTGTTTTTGCAAGATGGTTTGAAGGTGCGTGAATACGCACCCTACATAAAGGTTACATAATCTATTCCAATGATATATACAAAGGATATTTCTATGTTAGAATGGATTGTCGGGCTCTATTCGCTCTATACCTTCATGCGGGTTTATATCTCAGTCATGCAGATAGGGTATATCAACCAGGAGAAGCGTAGGGCACCGGTACTGATGCCTGCAGGCAAATATATGGTCGCGGCCAACTATGCCGTAGCCAAGGAGAAGCTGGCTATTGCGGAGCACTTTGTAGACTACCTGATGTTCGTCTGGTGGGTATTCAAAGGGTTTGCCTGGCTCTCTTCACTGGTACATGTGGAGGGAGCGGTACTGCAGGCAGTGGTATTCCTCTACGGGTTCGTTGTCATCAACTACATCGTGGGACTTCCTTTTGAGCTCTACCAGAAGTTCAAGATTGACGAGGATTTCGGCTTCAACAAGATGACGCCAAAGATGTTCATTGTCGATACGCTCAAGAGTGCGGCAATGTTCTTTGTGCTTGGCGGACTGCTCTTCGCACTGCTTGCGTGGATCATCGGCAACTACGAGATGTGGTGGCTGTGGGGATTTGTACTTCTTTTCGCTGTTGCCGTGCTTGTCAATGTGCTCTATCCGACCCTCATCGCGCCCATTTTCAACAAGTTCAAGCCGCTTGAAGAGGGGGAACTCAAGGATGCCATTACGGACATGATGCAAAAGGTAGGACTCAAGAGCGACGGCATCTTTGTCATGGACGCCAGCAAGCGTGACAGCCGTCTGAATGCCTACTTTGGCGGGCTTGGCAAGAGCAAGCGTGTGGTTCTCTTCGATACACTGCTTGAGAAACTGAACAAAGATGAGCTGCTTGCCGTACTTGGCCACGAACTGGGCCACTACAGCCACGGGGATATCTGGAAAAACATCGCACTGATGGGTGGACTGCTCTTTGTGGTATTCTTCCTCTTCGGACACCTGCCCGATTCGCTCTTTACCCAGATGGGTGTCATACCGCATGCGGGTGTGAAGATCGCGATACTGATGCTGCTTCTGCCACTGGTGAGTTTCGTCTTTACACCGTTCATGAGCTATGTCAGCCGCCACAACGAGTATGCCGCTGATGCCTTTGGTTCCGAAATGGGCGGAAAGGAGAATCTCATCTCCGCATTGCTGAAGCTGGTAACCGAGAACAAGGCATTTCCAAAGTCCCATCCGCTTGTGATCTTTTTCTACTATACCCACCCGCCGATCATTGAGCGACTCAAGGCGATGGGGTACGATGCCAGCAACACGGTCGTTGGTGAAGAGGAGAAGCCAGAAGAGCCCGCACTTCCCAATGACGGGATATTCGCCTATTTAGACAAAGCAGATGATGACCATAAGTGAAGCACTCCGTTGGGGTGCAGAGAGTCTGAATGAAAGCTGTGAACGACCGCAGTTCGAGGCGGAACTCCTGCTTGCACACCATCTGGGAAAAGAGCGTATCTATCTGGTGATGTACGCCGATGTGCCGGTAGAGGATTTTGAAGTGTACGAAGCGCTCATCAAACGGCGCGCGGCACACGAGCCCTACGAGTACATTGTGGGCGAGGCGAGTTTTTACGATATTCACCTGAAAGTGGCACCGGGTGTGCTCATCCCGCGTCCGGAGACGGAACTGCTCATCGATGAAGTTGCCAACATTATTGAAAGAGAAAAGCTGACTTCTGTTGCAGAGATCGGTGTAGGCAGCGGGGCAATCAGTGTCGTGCTGGCACGCAAGTTTCCCAATCTGAAGATTGTTGCGACCGATATCTGTGATGCACCGCTGCGCGTAGCGGGGGAGAATATCGAAGCGTTTGGGCTTGGCGGACAGGTCACACTGCGAAAATCGAATCTGCTTGATGAGGTAAATGAGAGTGTTGAACTGGTCGTCTCCAATCCGCCCTACATTGCCGAGGATTTTACGCTTGAGAAGAACGTTGCAGCCTATGAGCCGAAAGAGGCGCTCTTTGGCGGTAGGGCAGGGGATGAATTGCTTCGGCAGATCATTCTCGATGTCAAAGCACGCGGGGTAAAATGGCTGGCGTGTGAGATGGGGTATGACCAGAAAGTGCCTATTGAGCGTTTTGTTAATGAAGTTGGGGTAAAATCCATTGCATTTTACAAAGATCTTGCGGGATTTGACCGCGGATTTGTGATTGAGTTTGCATAGGTAGCAGGTAGTAAATAGCAGTGAGCAGTGAATGTGTAGGGTGCGTAATCACGCACCAAGAACATAAATATTAAAAGAGACATAAAAGGAAGAAATATGAAACCGATATTTAGACGAATAACCATTGCGTATCTGATACTGCTTGGCGCGACACTTGGAGCAGGGCTCTTTGCCGGTATTGTGGTAGCTCCGGTGACATTTCATACCGAGCAGTGGCTTGGCGGGAATGTGCTGAGCCATTTTCAGGAGGGGCTCATTATGACGCAGAACTTTGTCAGGCTCTCCTATCTTGTTGACTTTACGGTGATTGCCGTGATACTCTATGAGGGGTACAAGTACAAGAAGTTCGAACGTGACACCATCACGCAGGTGGCGACATTCTTTGTGGTTGCAACAGGATTAATGTTCGGTCACTACTATCTGCCCGACATCCTGACCATGCAGGAAGCCGGTGAAAAGATGACCCAGTCAGCGGCATTCATCGCTACGCATAAAGGGAGTGAGATCAACTTCAAGATCTTCTCACTGGCACTGCTGGTGCTGATGGTACGCAATATGCAAAAAGCATGCAAATAGGTAATAGGGTAGCAAGTAGTAGTGAGCAGTTGATGTAGGGTGCGTAGTCACGCACCACAAAGATAATTGAAAAGATATGAATATGCAAGAACAACTCAAACACCCCTTTGACCCCATTGTCTTCAACGATACAAAAACCCTCATTCTGGGCTCTTTCCCCAGCATTAAATCGTTTGATAACGCCTTTTACTATGCACACCCCAGAAACCAGTTCTGGAAGCTGCTTGAAACGGTAACGGGCTATCCTGTCAACAACCGTGATCAGAAGATATGGCTACTCAAAGAGAATGGCCTTGGGGTGTGGGATATGGTCGCAGCCTGCGAGCGTGACAATTCACTTGACACATCGCTTTCCAATGTCACGGTCAACGACATTCCCGCACTGCTTGAGAAATATCCCTCTATCAAGAAACTGGCATTTACCGGCAAAAAAGCGCAGACACTCTTTGAAAAGCACTTTGGCAAGCTTGACATAGAACGCGTCTACCTGCCATCACCCTCGCCGGCACATGCGGCAATGAGCTTTGAAGAGAAAGCAGCAAAATACAAGGAAGCTTTGGGGATCAGCGATGAGCGTTGAGTGCTGAGGGTTTAGGATTTAGGATTTAGGGTTGAGGTAGGGTGCGTAACCACGCACCAAGAAATAGGAATAAGGAACTAAATTTGAGTGAGGAATTAGGAATGAGTAATGAGCAACCGACATTGAATAAAGGTATTGCGCAGCAATGCAAACCGAAACTATTCACTATTCACTATTCACTACTCACTAACTCATTGGAGTTCCTCCAGTGAGTACCTGGGCTATCGGCGATATTCAGGGCTGCTACGACTCCCTGCAGGGGCTGTTGCAGAAGATCCACTTCGACCCTCGTTACGATACATTGTGGCTGGCAGGCGATCTTGTCAACCGGGGTGACAAGTCTCTAGAAGTTCTGGAGTATCTCTACAGTATCAAGGAGAGTGTCAAAATTGTACTTGGCAACCACGATCTGACGCTTATTGCCGCCTACTACGGCATTAAAAAGTCCAATCCGACCATTGATCCGATTTTGGCTTCACCAAAAGCGGATGAACTGATTGACTGGCTGCGTCATCAGAAGTTTCTGCATACCGATTTCAAACTGGGATATTGCATGAGCCATGCGGGTATCTCTCCGGAGTTCGACCTTGGCATGGCCATAGAGTATGCCCGCCGCATCGAAGTACAAATGCAAAGCGACCATGTCGATGTGTGGCTGAAGAAGATGTTCAAAGGCGGCGTGGAGCGTTTCGACCGCCATGCGGGCCCCGATGATATAGACCGCTACATCGTCAGCGCCTTTACCCGTATGCGCTACTGCTACAAGGACCATAGGCTTGACTTCAAACAGAAAGGTGCCCCCACACCCGAAGTGCGTGCCAAAGGGATGAAACCGTGGTTTGAGTGTGACAACCGAAAAGAGGTGGAGCTGAAGATCATCTTCGGCCACTGGTCGACACTGGGTTTCTATGAAGATGAGAATGTGCTGGCACTCGATACCGGGTGCCTCTGGGGCGGAAGTCTCACTGCCGCACGTATCGATCTGCCGAAACCGAAGATCGTCTCTTACGACTGCCCGGGCTGTATGAAGCCCGGGGAGGATTAGTCTTCGATAACATGTCCTACAAACTTGGACATATTGTTAAGAATCTTTCCGCCTTTTCTGAAACCCACACCACACGATTCATACGCATAGAAGAGCCCTGCCTGGTAGCTGCTGCCTTCGATGTCCGATGGCAGCTCCACATACTCCTGAAAGACCATTTTGTGGCTGTCGTACTCCCCTGATTCTTCTCCTTCTATAAAGGTGCCGTGTTCGTCAAGAATGCGGACACTTTCGCCCTCACGTCCAAAGACCGGTTTCTGCACCATACGTTCTGTTCCAAGGGGTTCGAATGAGGTTTCAAGAAGTAGCGGGTGGTCAGGATAGAGCTGCCATAGGATTGCAAGCAGTCCTTTGCTTTGAAAGAGCAGGGTGTAGGCGGGGTTGAAGATGATAGCCTTTTGGTTCTTGATGATATTGGTAAGCATCATCGCCAGATCGGGCTCTTCCAGGGCAATGTCCTCCCACGGGATTAGCTTGAACCAGAGTTCGTACTGCTGTTCATGGTAGAAGACACCCTCCTTCTCGTCAAACTCCACTTCATCGATGTAGGCAAATTCGGTGTTGTATCCGGCCTCTGTAGCAATGTGCTGCAGCAGTCTGACGGTATTCTCCTCTTCACTGTTGCCGCGAATGGAGGTGAAGAGAAACTTCCATCCCTCATAGCGCGTTTCAAATTCTGAAACATCTTCAGTGAGTGTTACAAGGCGCTTGAAGTTGTCCAGCAGCGCTTCATAGACGCCGTTGAACTGGGCAGTCTCCTCCATGCCGTTCTGCTTGAGCATCGCCCACTGTACAATAGCGGTCTCGAAGAGGGCCGTAGGAGTATCGGCATTGAACTCCAGCAGTTTGATCGGCTTGCCGTCAATACCACCTGCAAGATCGAAACGGCCGTAGAGATGCCAGTGGATATCGTTCTCCCAGCTCTCTTTGATGAGTTCTACAAGATTGAACGGGATGCCTATTTCATGGAAGAGATTGTTGTCGATGACATGCTGCGCCGCTTCGATGAACATTTCGTACAGGGTATTGCCCGCTTCGTAGTAGGCTTTTGCCTCCCGGGGTGTGAGAAGAACCAGCTTGTCCGACACATAAGGGGTTTCGTCACTGTCGGTGTGCCAGACAAAGCCCAGCGATTCAAGATAGTCTGTAGTCAGTGGCGAGACTTGAAGGAGTTTGACCATACTCAACCGCCGAAGAAGCCGCCGCTTCTTGAGGTACTCTTTTTACCGCCAAAGAAGCCGCTGCGTTTGGTTGTGCTTTTACGTGCCTTGCTAAAGCTGTTTTTGCTGCGCTGATAGGTTGAGGGTGACTTGTAGCCTGCTTTACGGTTGTTCTGGTAGTTCTGGTTGCCAAAGAGTTTGCTGCCGATCCATGAGCCGATGATCGCACCGGCAGCGGACGCGAGAATGGCCTCTCCCAGGCCCATGCCGCCCTGCATCTGCGCCTGTGCATCAGGCTGTGTCAATGGTGAGGTACCGTTGTCGATCTTGGCAGCCTCCTGCTTGACAAGGGCATCCATCTCCTCTTTGGTCAGTACCTTTTCGGTACCGTCGAGTTTCTTGAGGATGATGCGTGTCTCATCTGAGGGGAATTCATCTTTGATCTTGTATTTACCCGGGGCTGTCTCTTCGATGACGACAAAAGCGCCTTTTGCCTGAGGCTGCTCCTGTGACGTCTTCTGCTCACATCCTGTCAACCCTGTTGCAAGGAGAGCACCTACGCCTGTGAGTGCAATGGTGGAGAGTGTTCTAATGTATTTCATTGTCTGTGTTCCTTATGAAAATGATAAGAGAATTTTTAATAGCGCTATCATAGCGAAAAAGTGGTTAATGGGGGAAAACAGTGTTGCAGGAGGGAAGACTCCTGCGTTAAAAAGGGGAAGAGAAGGGGGGGGTTAGTCCATCTGCTTTCGAAGGAATGTCGGAACATCAAGGATGTCTTCATGGTCTCCGTCATAGCCGACAACTTTTCTGCCAGCGAGTGTATTGATCGTATTGATACTGTTGGTGTTGCTGCCCAGCAAAGTCTCCTGCTTTTTGACAGTGGTTGGTTCAGGAATGGCATTCTTGTCTTCAAAGCCTGTAGCAATAATAGTAATCTTCACTTCATCAATCGCCATATCAGGGTTGGTGGTTGTACCGAAGATGACGGAAGCATCCTCATCAGCACTCTCTTCGACAATGCTCATCGCTTCACCGATCTCCATGATCGGATAGTCAGGGTGGATGTCGAAGTGTACCAGTACACCCATTGCACCGTCGATGGAGATGTTGTCAAGCAGCGGTGATTCGATGGCCGCCTTAGCCGCATCGTATGCTGCGTTGGTGCCTGCACTGTATCCCGTACCCATCAGTGCAAGTCCTCTGTGGCTCATAACGGTTTTGACATCGGCGAAGTCAAGGTTGATGTCGTTGTCGCCGTGAGAGAGAATCACTTTGGAGATACCGCCAACCGCCTGTGCAAGAATGTCGTCGACCATACGGAAGCTCTCTTTGATACCGAGGTTCTTCTCTACGATGGAGAGGAGCTTTTCGTTTGGTACGACAATGATGGAGTCGCTCTCACGCTTAAGCTCTTCAAGACCCTCTTTTGCAAGTTTTGTACGTTTGCGTCCCTCGAACTTGAACGGGCTTGTGACGATGGAGACAGTCAGTGCACCCACCTCTTTGGCCGCCTGTGCAATGATAGGTGCCGCACCAGTTCCGGTACCGCCGCCAAGACCGGCAGAGATGAAGACGATGTCGGAACCTTCCAGCATCGCTTTGATATCTTCAAAGCTCTCCAGTGCTGCTTCGCGTCCTTTTTCGGGTACCATTCCTGCACCAAGACCTCGTGTAGCATTCATGCCAAGCTGCATCTTGTACGGAGCCAGTGAGGTTTCGAGTGCCTGGGCATCGGTATTGGCAACGATCAGGTCGATATTGTTGATCCCCTCCTGAATCATGTGGTTGATCATATTTCCGCCACCGCCGCCTACACCGATCGCTTTGATCTTCGCACCGTTTGTCTGGCACTTTGTCTCTACAATGTCTATTTCAAACTCTTCCATTTCTTCCCCCTTTTTAGTGTTGTATCTTAAAATAACTGTTTGGCCCAGTTGGCAATCTTTTTGAAAGCGTTGCTCTTCTCTGCATTTGGGTCTGGCAGGTCATCAAAAACGATTGTCTCCGGCTTCTCTTCGTTTGCCTGCTCTTTTCTCTTTGGCGCAGGTGCAGGCTCCTCTTTGTACTGTTCGTGCTGATCGAGGCGTATGTCTTCAAGATCATCGGTATGCTCTGCTTTGGAGTGGAGCATTTCGTTATTGAAGTTGATTTCGTACTGGGTATGTTTGCCCGCTCTGTAGAGGAGCAGACCTACCACAGTGGCAAATGCAGGATCCTTGAGTTCTTCAAACATCCCTTCGATCTCCTGCGGTTTGCCGATGCGCACCGGCATGGCAGGAAAGATCGACTGGGCAAGCTCCCGGATACCTTTGAGTTTGGTCATACCGCCGGTAAGAATGATACCTGCACCGATCTGCTCTTTAAGTGCAGATTTCTCCAGCGATTTTGCAAGGATCATCAGCGCCTCTTCGACGCGGGCGAAGATGACGGAGTGGACAATCTCCAGAGAGACGCCGTTGCGGTTCTCTTCGTCGCCGATGATGGGCAGCTCGATCACTTCATTGCTTGTCTCGATCAGGTTTCCATGCCGTATCTTGACACTCTCGGCAATCTGCAGCGGTGTGTGCAGTGCCATGGAGAGATCGTTTGTGATATGGTTGGAGCCTACACCGAGGAAATCGTTATAACGGATGGAGTTGCCTACATGGATGACAAGGTTGCTGGTTTGGCCGCCAAGGTCGATGACCGCGACACCGAGCTCTTTTTCATCATCGTCCATAACGGCTATGGCTGAAGCGTAACCACTGAGAACAATGCCATCGATTTCGATGCCGGCGGATCGAACTGCCTTTTTGAGGTTGGAGAGGTTGGACTTCTGTGTCATGATGATATTGACATCCACCTCCATGCGGCTTGCATTCATTCCGAACGGGTCTTCGATGAAGTCCTGGTCGTCTACCCTGAAGTTGTAGGGAAGTACATGGATCACCTCATACTCGTTGGGAACGTTGGCATTGTAGAGCGCTGTCTGCATCACACGGTTGATCTCTTTGATGGAGATATCTTTGTGAGGGATGTTGACGATGCCTGTGGAGTTGAGGCTTTTGGCATAGGCATTGGAGATGGAGACGGTTGCGGAAGTGATGTTGCTGCCTGCGATGCGTTTGGCGTCGCTGACCGCTTTTTTGATGGACTTGGAAGCCAGTTCGATATTGGTGATGGCACCCTTTTTGATGCCTTGGGATTTTGTGATACCGTGGCCCAGTACCTGAACCTTGCCGTTATCGATTTCCGCGATGATCGCACAGACCTTCGTAGAACCGATATCGATCGCTAAAACTGTATCACTCAATTTTTGAGTCCTCCCACATAGACTTCGGTCGGGTACTTTTCGGCCAATACCTGAATCAGGTTGGATTCGAAAACCCTTGGTTTGATTGTATTGACAGTTTCCTTGACACGTTCCGTGAGGTTTGCATCAGGGGAGCGGTGCTTTTGCGCCATAATGTCGTAGACTACAACTTTATTCGATAGCCTAATAATACCCTTTTCTTCTAAAGATGTAAAGAGTTTTTGTAAAAATTGTAAACTTTCCTGTGAATTTAGCCCGTTTAGGTTGTCAGCGTCACTCAAAGTGACAAAGTCGGAAACAGTGGTATTGCTCTCGGAAATGGTTTTAAGTCTCTCTTCTGCCAGTACTGCCAGCGCTTTCTGTTTTGCATCGGCTTCGTACAGTTTTGTGACAAGCGGCTTGGCCTCTTCAAAGGTCATCACTTCAGGCTCGATAACCTTTTCGATCTTGACGGTGACATATCGGGTATTGACAACTTTCGGTTTGAGAACGGTGCCGGCGTCGTGCTGCTGAATCTCATCCCAGACCGCTTTGGAGAGGTTTGGATCGTTTAGAGGAAGTGTTACGTTCTCCTGTGCATCCTGCTTACCCTTTTTGAAAGCGATGTAGGCACGCTGTGCTGTCTTTTTTGTTTTTTTGATCTTGAAATCTTTTGTGACTTTCTCTTTTGCTTCTTCAAAAGTCAGCTGTTTGCCGTTTTTGTCAATGTAGTTGAAACTGTTGGTATCGAAGAATGTCTTCAGTTCATTCTCCTCCACCGGTGTATCGGCACTCTCTGTCCAGAGCAGGGCAAGGGTATATTTTTTCGGTGTCTTGAACTCCGTTTTGTGTGCTTCCCAAAACGCTTTGAGTTTTGCTTCATCGAGCGTAAGGTTGACATCGGCAAGTGACAGTACTTCATACTTGAACTTGTCTGCGACATTCAGGGCAGCACTGATGGTCTCTTCTTCAAGCGGAAGGCTTTCGACATTGAGCAGGGCGAGCAGTTTGTTGATGGTAAGCTCTTCACGCAGACGCGCTTCGAAATCTTTGGCTTTCATACGGCGGTTTTTGAGGAACATATCGTAGATGCTTCGGTCGAACTTGCCGTTTTTTTGAAACGCTTTGATCGACTGCAGTGTATGGGCGAGCTCCTCATCGGAGACAATGATGCCCATCGCCTGGGCATAGTTGAGCAGTCTTGCCTGTGTTTCGAGTGTTGCAAATGCCTGCTGTACCAGTCCCATCTCTTTGGCTTTCTTTTCGTCGAACTGCCCCTGGAACATTTCGTTGTAGCGGGTATAGAGGTCGCTGTATGCCTGGTTGAGTTTGGCCTGGGAGATCTCAATGTCACCGACTTTTGCGACATTGCCCGCTTTTTTTCCGAAATCGTAGCTCCCCCAGCCTACAAAGCCGGCACCGATGAACGCGATGGTCGCGATCCATATGGTCCAAACGAGGTACCGGTTGTGTTTCTGCATCCAACTTATCATATTTTTATCTGCCTTCTATGGTAAAATTTGTATAATATTTTAGTCAACTTGTGGTTAATACCAATTGAAAAGAAGGATATTCCGTAGTGAACAGCCGTAACGAAGAGATGATGCAAAGAGACCTTGCGGTTATCTGGCATCCATGCACCCAGATGAAAGACCACGAAAGCCTCCCGCTGATACCCGTCAAATCGGCAAAAGGGGTGTGGCTGTATGACTTCGAGGGCAATGCCTACATCGATGCTATCAGCTCCTGGTGGGTCAACCTTTTCGGGCATGCCAACCCCTATATCAACAGCCGTATCAAGGAGCAGGTTGACACACTGGAGCATGTGCTTCTGGCGGGTTTTACGCATGAGCCTGCCATAGCGCTTGCACACCGTCTTGTCGCCTTGACACCCCGCACGCTCAAAAAGGTCTTCTATGTTGACAACGGATCGAGCGCGGTAGAGGCAGCACTGAAGATGAGCTATCACTGTCACCGTAACAACGGCAAGAAAAAGTCGCTCTTTCTTTCGTTGACAAACTCCTATCACGGAGAGACAATCGGTGCACTTTCGGTCGGGGATGTGGCACTTTACAAAGAGACCTACGAGCCGTTGCTGATTGCCAACGTACAGGTGCCTGTTCCCGAAGACCAGACTCCGGAAGCGGCGGCAAAGGCTCTGGAAGCGCTGGAAGAGATGCTCAAGGAGCGTGCGGACGAGATCGCGGCTTTCATAGTCGAACCGCTGATTCAGGGGGCGGGCAGTATGCATATGTACCATCCTGACTACCTTGCCGGAGCACGGAAGTTGACAGCGCAGTACGACGTGCATCTCATTGCTGATGAGATCATGACCGGCTTTGGGCGCACCGGCGAAATGTTCGCCTGTGAACACGCCGGCATATCGCCGGATTTCATGACGCTCTCTAAAGGGTTGACGGGCGGCTATCTGCCGCTCTCGGTCGTGATGACAACCGATGAGGTCTACAGTGCGTTCTACTGTGACTACAACGACTACAAAGCCTTTTTGCACTCACACAGCTATACGGGCAACCCGCTTGCCTGCAGTGCTGCGCTGGCGACGCTGGAGCTTTTTGAAAGAGACAATGTCATCGAAGCGAACAGAGAGAAATCACGCTATATCGCAAAAAAGCTGGAGCGCTTCAAAACACTTGACAATGTCGCTTCAGTCCGGCAGCAGGGGATGGTCGCAGCTGTTGAGCTGAAAGGGTATGACCCCAAAGAGCGTATCGGCTTGCAGGTGTACCGACACGGGCTTGAGAACGGGGTACTGCTACGTCCGCTGGGGTCTGTCGTCTATTTCATGCCGCCATATGTCATCAGTGAAGAGGAGATTGACAGAATGATGGATGTCGCCTATGAAGGCATAAGAAAATTAGAAATTAGAAATTAGAAATTACAAGGGGAAAGGGAAGTCTATTTTCCAAACAGCTTCCCGAAGAGTCCCTTGTTGCCTTTGGCAAGACGTTCGTAGTGCGGTTTGGCACGCTTGATGCCTGCTTCCATCGCCTCTTTGTAGAGCGCTTCGGCACGCGCCTTGTCCTTTTCGATACCGATGCCGTGTTCATAGAGCTGTGCAAGGTCACAGAGAGCTTCGGGATAGTTGTCATCCATCGCCATACGGTTGATCAGCGTAAAGGCTTCAGGGAGATTCTGCTCAAGAAGATCACCTTTGAAGAGTGAACGTGCCAGCATAAACTGTGCATAAAGAGAGCGTGTGGCAGCAGCGATGAGCAGCAATTGGGCCGCTTCGGCTTTCTCTCCCTCATTTGAGAGATTCATAGCGCTCTCTACAAGTGCTTCGATCTCAGTTTCGGTATACCCCTCGTTTGCGATCTTCTGCAGCCAGCTGTTGACCGATTCAAGAGATTTGGAGGGCAGTTCTGCCGGTGGGTACTGTGTCAGCAGGTTTTTGAGTTTCTGGTCAATATAGGGAATGGGTTCATAGCAGGGCACTGCGTCATCAGGTTCTGATGGAAGTTCTGCGGATGCCTCTTTTGGGGAGCTCTCTTTGACAGTTGCAGCAACAACCGGTTGCGGGACCACAGGGTTCTCGAACTCCTGCAGGGCATCCTCTATAAACTCCTCTTCCGCCTCATCGGCTGTCTCTTCAAGCAGTGTATCGGGAAAACCTGTTTCATTTGGCAGTGTTGTATCGGGCTCCTCTTCAGCATGAAAAAAGTCATCTTTCTCTATGGCACTGTTTTCAAAGAGAGAATCTTCCTCTGTAGGAGTGAAGAAGTCATCATCGTCTTCTTTTTCAAGACGTGTCTGTTTGATGTCGATGTTATCAGGGAGGATTTCGTCACTTTTGAGGCTGAGCAGTGCGTCGTAATCGATGCTGTTTGTCTTTTTTTGGGAAGGTGAATCGTCTATAGGGAGATCAGAACCGACAAAACCCTCAATGTCGACAATCTCTTTGACACTCTCAGGCTCCTCTTTTGCCGGTACTTTGAAGAGATCGAACTCTTCAATGATCGCCTCCTCTTCCTGGGGTGAAGGGGGCTCATTCTGAACTGTACGTTGAAGAATGACTTCAGGCGGTGTTTCGATATATTCGGTAATAAGAGGCAGTGTCTGGGCATAATTTTTTGCCTCGAGCCCCCGCAGAATCTCCTGAATCTTCTCGTCCGTTCTCAGTGGGGACAGTTTGAGTATTTGCAGTTGTATGGTCTCTTCATCCCCTATGGAGATGGCAGTTTTGATGATACTCAAGCGTTTCTGGGTTTGGTTCATGCACCTGTCCTGGGAAGTGTAGTAGCAAAAAGTATAACGAAACTTTGCTTTACACTTATGTCAACCACATTAAACTGCCTGACCGGTAACTGTTTCTATCTGTAGTGTGTCTCGAGGACGTTGTCGATACGCTCGATAACTTTGGAGATCTCTTGAGGGTATTGTGCCAACTCCTGCATTGTTTCAGCCGGAATCTCCTGCTTTTCATCAATATCATCCAGCATCGTAAGATAACGCATTAACAGATCACGTTTCTGTGCACACTCCTGGCACATATGCAGACTTTCACAGATACTGTCATTGAGGTGGACATAGGCGTGTTCAGTCGCATCGATGATGGAACGCAGGTATTTGGAATGCAATATCTCTTCTGCTTTCAGCTCTTTGCCTAAAGCGATCTGGATCATCTCGAACTTTGCCTTGATCGTCTCTATCATACTCTTTGTATCCATGAATACTCCCTCCTAAAAAACGGTAATGTGAGTTTGTTCTATCGTCAGATGAAGTGTAACGGAACTTCGCTTAAGCAAAAATAAATCTATAGATTAACTAAAGATTATTACTAAGTGCCAGCAGTCTACAGGAGTTCTCCAAAATGGCAATTTTCTTTGCCATTTCGGTAATATCCCTGTCATAGGCAATAAGTCCGAAACCTTTAATGAGAAGCAGGTGTGTATCGTTTTTTAAAAAGAAACGGGAAATCTCATAGGGTGCCCGTTCAATCCAATCATCGAAGCTTTTAGGGTCGTAAACGATCACTTCGCCGAGAACCTGTTTACCATAATAGTCTTGAGGAGAGACTTTCCCGTGTCTGAGCGAGAAAGCTGTTGCATACGGCGGCATGGTATAGCTGACATATTTTGCATTGGGGATGCTTTCGTAGATATGTTCATGGATATGCACGTCATTGTTGGCCAGGCTCCATCTGTAGTCACGCTTCTGGCAGTCAAGACGTACAAGTGAGGCCTCGGTCACTTCGTTGAGGATGGTGTCTTTGGAGTTGATGATGAAACCGTTGGCGGTGATCCTTGCCGAGATGGAGCCGTGAAAGACACCGAAGAAGTTCTTCTCAAAGAGTGAGTGGGAGATGCGCTGTATATCTTCTATGAGATGCTTGTCCATACGGGGCAGCCTTTGTTAGGATTATTTCGGTATTATAACACTAAATTTAGTGAAGAGTGAAGAGTGAAGAGTGAAGAGTGTAGGAATGCATTGTTTCACAATGCTTCTATCACGGAAGGAAAGGTGTGGAGAGTCCGCATATACCGGTACTGCTTGATGAGGTGCTTGAGAGTTTCGAAGGGGTACCCGAGGGGTATTTTGTCGACTGCACGCTTGGGTATGCAGGGCACAGCGCTGAAGTGCTCAGCCGCTACGCGCACCTTAGACACATAGGTATCGACCGCGATGAAGAGGCGCTGGCCTTTTCAAAGAGGCGGCTTGCTCCTTTTGCCGAGCGAAGCAAGCTCTACAAAGGGACTTTCGCAACGGTGCTTCCTACGCTTGAAGAAGCTCCTATTACGGCACTGCTGGCCGATTTTGGCGTCTCCTCTTTACAGCTTGACAAAAAAGAAAGAGGGTTTGCTTTTGATGCGCAGACGCTCGATATGCGTATGGATGCCTCCGCACCGTTTAGCGCCTATGAAGTGGTCAACACCTACCCCAAAGAGAAACTTGAGTATATCTTCGATGCCTACGGTGAAGTACGCTCCTACAGACGGTTGGCTGCAGCCATCGTCGATGCACGGGCAAAAGGCCCCATAGAGAGTGCGAAGCAGCTTAGTGAAATCATAGCAACCGTGATGCCAAAGGGGGGCAAGATACACCCCTCAACCCTCCCTTTTCAGGCGATACGCATCGAGGTGAACAACGAGCTTGGCGAGATAGAGGGGCTGCTTGACGCCATTGAGGCAAGACACTTTGAAGGTGAGGTTGTTTCTCTCATTACCTTTCACTCGCTTGAGGACCGTCTGGTCAAGAGGCGCTACAAGAAGTGGTCTACAGGATGTATCTGCGATCCGCAGGCGATGCGCTGCACCTGCGGGGGCGACCATGCGCTGGGCAAGCCGCTTTCCCGCAAACCGGTGACCGCTTCGAAAGAGGAGCTCAAACGCAATCCGCGCAGCCGCTCGGCAAAGCTTCGAAGTTTCCGTTTCAAAAAGGGAAGTTGATGGCTTCGCATAAAAAGAGACCCAAAGGACCCAACGGCATTACGTGGGGAATGCTCAGTGTCATCCTGATGGGGATGGCGATCGTGTTGATTCTGGCGCTGGTGAAGATCTATCTGAGCAACCAGATCTACTATGAGAGCAAGAGGGTCAACAAGCTCTACCGTCAGGTGGAGGCACTTAAGGCCGAGAACAAGATTCTCAAACAGAATGTCGAAGCGCTCAAGTTCAAAAACCGGGTCACTGACACAATCTTTGTCATAGAAGAAGAGTAGGATGATACGGGGATTTGTCAAGTTTGCGGTCGAGAGACCCATACTCAACCATATTCTGATGGTCTTTATGCTGATCATGGCGGTATTCGCCTATCAGAATATCGCAAAGGAGATCTTCCCCGCATCGACGCTTGACGAGATCTCCATTACCGGCGGCTATGTGGGTGCCAGCGCCGATGTGCTTGACAAGATGGTGGTCGAGCAGATCGAGGATGAACTCAAAAGCCTCTCCGAGATAGATACAATCTATACGACCATCCAAAACGGTATGTTCACGATCGAGGCAGATATCAAGCCGGGGAACGACAAACAGCTGGTGCTCTCCGATGTCAAAGATATCATCGCCAATACCAGACGTGACCTGCCTTCGGATATGGATGAGCCGGTTGCCAAAGTGGTGGTACACGACTACCCGCTGCTGCTGGTAGCCATCTCCGGTGATGTGCCAAAGGAGAGGCTGCTTGATGTGGCTGACAAGCTCAAGGGTGACCTTGCACTCATCAAGGATCTCAGCGGTATCGTTATCCGCGGTGATGCAGACGAAGAGGTGCTCATAACACTCGATCAAAAGAGGCTCGATGCCTACGCTCTTCCCAAAACGGCGGTCTACAAAGCTATAGGGCAGATCGCCTCCATTTTTCCTGCGGGTACCATCGACGCCGCAGGTGACCACCTCTATATCTCTACCATTAATGGCGAAAAAACGGCAAAGGCTGTCGGCGAGACGCTGCTTGGTATCAACGGACGGCATATACGTATTAAAGATATCGCTACGGTACGCATCGGTCTGGGTGATCCTAAACAGATATCGCACTTCAACGGCAAGCCCAACATCTCTCTGAACATCAACAAGACCAAGGAGGGTAATGCCATTGCGCTAAGCAAGCAGGTACGCCAAGTGCTCAAAGCCTATACCAAAAAGTACAAAGAGATCACATTCGAAGCCTATACCGACACTTCCGTATGGGTCAAGAACCGTTTGAACCTGGTCTCTTCGAACATCCTTTTTGGTCTCATTCTTGTCTTCTCAGCGCTCTTTCTTTCTGTCAATGCGCGTATTGCATGGGTAGTTGCCATCGGTATACCGACCTCCTTTTTCATCACGCTCATCGCCGCCGATGCCATCGGCTACAGCCTCAATATGCTGACGATGCTAGGAGCACTCATCGCTCTTGGGATGCTAGTGGATGAAGCGATTGTCGTAGCCGAGAATATCTACCGGCACCTGGAGATGGGAAAAGCTCCAAAAGAGGCAGCCATTGACGGTGCAGTGGAGATGTTCCCGGCAGTACTTACAGCGACACTGACGACAGTCTTCGCCTTTTTGCCGCTGCTGATCATGAGCGGCAAGATGGGGATGTTCATGCAGGTACTGCCGGTGATGATCTCCATTCTGCTGCTCTCATCGCTCTTTGAGGCTTTTTACTTTCTTCCGCTGCACGCAAAAGAGTTTTTCAGTATCGGCAATGTGAAAAAGATGCAGAACCACGAAAGTGGATGGAAGCGATTTGTCGCTGTCTACAGCCGCTTTCTTGAACGGCTGCTGACACACAAATGGCGTTCTCTGATACTCCTTGTTCTCTTTATTGTATTGGCAACCATAGGGATGATGAAAGTCACGAAGTTCCAGCTCTTTCCAGAGTTCGACGCACAGCAGATCTACCTCAACGGCAAAGTGGACATCAACCACGATCTGCGTGAGACTGAAACGTACGTTACCAAAATTGAGAAGGCGCTGCTCAAGCGTCTGGACAAAGAGGAGGTCGATTCGGTTACATCTGTTATCGGCTTCAAGTTCAACCCCGATGCAAGCTTCGAAGTAGGCGACAACCTCTTTCAAATCTTCATCAACCTGCACGAAAAGGCACCCGAAAACTTCTTCGACCGCTACATCAACCCTATCTTCTCACTCGAATATGACGACAGTGACATGATACGCCGCCGCAAAGCCCAGGAGATTGTCAAAGAGGTGCAAAAAGAGGTAGTGGACAGATTCCGAAAGATCAAGATCGACAACAAACCGCTCTATGAAGAGTTCAATATCTATGTACAGCAGGCGGGCATCGTCAGCCACGATATCGAGATAGGTTTCAGTGCAGATAATGAAAAAAAGGTGCTCTCAGCCCTGCACAATGTAGAGAAACTGCTTTCCAACATAGAGGGAGTGGAGGATATCTCCGACAATGCGAACGAGGGGGAACGGGAGCTGAAACTACGTGTCAACGAGTACGGACAGCAGCTCGGCTTTACCGAAACCTATGTGGTCAATGTGCTTCGCGGCGCCTTCTTAAAAGCGGAGTACGGCAAGATGTTCAATGCCAAAGGGCTGATCCGTATCCGTATCGAAGATGCCTACAAGAAAAAACGTGGCGCATTGGGAGACTTCAGGCTGACTACGCCGGACGGACAGCAGCGGGTAAGATTGAAAGATATCTGCGACTTCTACTACCAGAAACGCTTTGTCAAAATCTTCAAAGAAGACGGAGAAAAAGTGCGATCACTCTTCGCACGTGTCGACAAGCACCGTATCACCCCTTCGGAGGTGATGGATCGTATACGTCCGCTGCTTGAGAAGCTGGAAAGTTCCGGTGTCAAAGTTATCATCAAAGGAGAGGAGAAGGAGAACCGCCAGATCAAAAAAGAGATGGCCGAAGCGGCGGTGATCGCCATCTTCCTGATCTTCCTGACCCTCGTGTGGATGTTCAACTCCGCCCTGCTGCCGCTTATTACCCTCTCTACGATCCCTCTCTCGGTGCTGGGTGCATTGGTGGGCACAAAGCTGATGGGCATCCATATGACGCTGCCGGGAGTGATGGGTATCATCGGACTTGCCGGGGTGGTGGTCAACGACGGACTGATCATGCTTGATTTTATCAAGGGCAGCAACAATCATAAAGAGATGGCCCAGAAAGCGGGTATGCGTCTGCGTCCGATCATCTTGACTTCTGTAACGACAGTCCTTGGTCTCTCCTCACTGATGTTCTTTGCAAGCGGTCAGGCGCTCATTTTGCAACCGATGGCAGTCTCGCTCGGTTTTGGTATCGCATGGGCAACCGTGCTCAACCTCTTCTATGTACCGCTGCTCTATGCGGTAGTCTATCGTGTCAAAGGTGAGCGTGTTTAACTTTTTTTGGCTATAATTATCCACTTTTTGCAGCGAAGGAACCCAGGATGCTAAGTGCCGTCGAGAGAAAGATAGAACAGTTTGTCGCAGAGTTGGATGATAAAGAGGTGCAGAGGCTCTATGCCAGACTGCCCCATGGCAAACGGCTGCGTGCCAAGCTCATTCTTAAGATTGCAGGAGAAAACCTTCCCGCTGTCAAGACGGCAGCAGTCGTTGAGATGATACACGCTGCAAGTCTGCTGCATGACGATGTCATCGACGATGCGGACACCAGACGCTCCAAACCCTCACTCAATGCACTCTACGGCAACAAGACAGCCATCATGCTCGGAGACATTCTCTACTCCAAGGGCTTTTTCGAGCTTAACAATATTTCTGCCGAAGTTGCCAAACTCATCTCCAACGCAGTAACGCAGCTTAGCCTCGGAGAACTCAAGGATGTGTCACTCTCCAAGTCGTTCAATGTCGATAAAGAAGCATATCTGAAGATGATCTACCAGAAGACCGCGTCACTCATTGAAGCGGCAGCAGGTGCGGCGGCAGTACTGGCAGGCAAGCCCAAAATGCCGTTCATGATCTATGGGCGCAACCTGGGGCTGGCGTTTCAGATGGTGGACGATCTGCTTGATATTACTGCTGACAGTGCTACGCTTGGAAAGCCGGCACTGCATGATTTTGTCGAGGGAAAAACGACACTGCCTTATATCTATCTTTACGAAGCACTTGACGAGGCGGGCAGAGAGAAACTCAAATCGCTTCATGCCAGGGTGTTGACAACTGAAGAGCAGGACTGGATCATGACGCAGATGGAGGAGCGACAGGTGCTGATAAAGTGTTATGCCCAGGCCAGAGAGCTGATTGACGAAGCGGTAGAGCTGATGAATGCACAGGGAGAGGATGCTCTCTCCGAGATTGCAATGGAAATGATAGACAGGGAGTTTTGATGTACTACCAGGTAGTAAGCTTTTCGCACAAAAACTGTGACCAGATGATGCGGGAGAAGCTGGCATTCGCCAATCATGAGGAGATGAAGACGATCCTCGATCAGCTGACCCACTTTGACTTCATTCACGAAGCTTTCATTGTCTCTACCTGCAACAGGGTGGAGATCGTACTGGCAACACGAGACAACTTCGCCAGCTACCATGCCGTGCTGGGACTGATGAGCCAGAAGAGCGACTTGAACTTCTATGAGCTCAAAAGCGCAGCGAAGCGTTACGATGACGAAGATGCGGTCAAGCACATTTTCACTGTGGTCTCTTCACTTGATTCTCTGGTTGTCGGAGAATCTCAGATCACCGGACAGGTAAAGGATGCGTTCAAGTTTTCGTTCCAGAACGGTACCGCAGGACGCAAGCTTAATCGTGTCATCTCTTATGCTGTCAAGTGTGCGGCTGAGGTGCGCAACGCCACCAACATCTCCCAAAACCCAATTTCGATTGCTTCAGTTGCCGTAGCACAGGCACACAAGCTGCTGGGAGAGAATATCCAGGGGATGAAGGGCATCGTCGTGGGTGCGGGTGAGATGGGTGTACTTGCGGCAAAGCACCTCCTGCGGGTAGGGTGTGACGTCGTACTCATCGGCCGTGACCAGGAGAAGGTAGAGAAAGTCGCCGAGTCACTTGGCGAGAATGTCAAGGCTGACACGATGGAGAATCTTCCAAAGTACATCAACCGCTACCGTCTGCTCTTTTCTGCGACTGCATCGCCCGAGCCTGTCATTACCCAGGCGATGATCGAGAACGAAACACTGCCGCGCCACTGGTTCGATATGGCCATTCCAAGAGACATCGCCGATATGAACCTGCCCAAACTGCAGCTTTTCCGTATCGATGATCTGCGCAGCATCTCCAATGAGAACCATGCGATGCGCCAGGAGCAGGCGATCCGTGCGGCGGAGATTGTAAACCGCTACACCGAAGAGTTTTACGCCTGGCTGCGTGCACTCTCCATCGAGCCGGTTATCAAGCAGATGCGCGAGCATGTCTCTGCAGCCATCGAGAAGGAGCTGCAGCGTGCGATGAAAAAGGGCTTTGTACCCTCTGAATACGAAGCGAACATGCGCAAGATGGCTGAGCAGATGTTCAACCGCTTCCTGCATGACCCGACGATGAATCTTCGAAAGTCATCGACAGAGAAGAAGAATGCCAACTGTATTGAAGCAGTCAAGAAGATGTTCAATATTGATACAGAACACATCGACTTCAAGCAGTACAAGAACGACCACCACACCAAAGGATACAACGCGTGAGATTTTCCAGACTTTTAGTACCCACAACCAAAGAGACACCCAACGATGCGACACTCGCCAGCCACATCTTTCTCATCCGCGGAGGCTTCATTCAATCCGTAGGCGGCAGCGGACTCTACAACTTCCTGCCCCTTGGCAAAAAGGTGCTCGACCGTGTGCGCAACGTGGTCAAAGAGGAGCTTGACAATGCCGGCTGCCAGGAGGTGAGCCTCTCGTTCGTAACCCCCGCATCGCTGTGGGAAGAGAGCGGGCGCTACGAGAAGTACGGCAAGGAGCTGCTGCGCTTCAAGGACCGCAAGGACAATGAGTTTGTGCTGGGACCTACACACGAAGAGATGATGGTTAACCTGGTGCGCCAGAGTGTCAAGAGCTACAAGCAGCTGCCGCTCAATCTCTACCAGATCAACCTCAAGTTCCGTGACGAGATCAGGCCGCGATTCGGGCTGATGCGCGGGCGCGAATTTCTGATGAAAGACGGCTACAGCTTCCATGTCGATGAAGCGGACATGAAGCGTGAATTTGACCTGATGGAAGAGACCTACAAAAAGATCTTCACACGCCTGGGACTTGAGTTCCGTGTTGTCGAAGCGGATTCCGGCGCGATCGGCGGATCAGGAAGTAAAGAGTTTATGGTACTTGCCGACAGCGGGGAAGATACCATCGTCGTCTGTGACGGCTGTGACTACGGTGCGAACATTGAAGCGGCGGTACGCCGGGAGAAAACATGTGACGCGCCTGCACCGCAGCTTGGCAGTGAAAAGGTACATACCCCGGATGCTACGACTATGGAAGCACTCTCGAAATTCTTTAATGTCGATCCTTTCTATCTAGTCAAGACTGTTGCAATGCGTGCATTCTACGACGAGGGGAAAAGTCAGATTGTTCTCTTTGCCCTCAGAGGTTCGGACGAGCTGCAGGAGGTAAAAGCGTGTAATGCCGTTGATGCCAACGAACTAGTAGAAGTCAGTGAAGAGGAACTCGAAGAGGCGGGACTTATAGCAGGTTTTATGTCGCCGCTGAATGCGCCGGAAAGTGTGCGTGTAGTCATTGACAATGCCCTCAAGGGTGCGACCAACATGATCTGCGGTGCGAATGAAAAAGCGTACCACACCACAGGCAATACGATCGATGGTGACTTCGACTACCGTGACATCGTCGCAGTGCAGGAGGGAGATGCCTGTGCAAAGTGTGGAGGCACGCTGCGTTATACCAAGGGTATCGAAGCGGGGCATATTTTCCAGCTTGGTACGCGCTACTCCGAACCGCTTGGGTGTACCTTCCTTGACGAGAACGGCAAAGCAAAACCGATGGTGATGGGAACCTACGGGATCGGTGTCAGTCGTCTGCTTGCTGCCATCATAGAGCAGCACCACGATGAGAAGGGGTGTATCTGGACGAAAGAGTCTGCACCGTTTGACCTGTACGTGATGGTCTCAAACATCAAGGATGAAGCACAGCTTGCGCTGGGCGAAAAGCTCTATGAGGCACTGAGTGCAGCGGGTATCGATGTGCTTTTCGATGACCGTAAAGACCGTTTCGGTGCGAAGATGAAAGACTATGAACTCATCGGTATCCCCCATGCCGTAATCATTGGAAAGAAGCTCTTCGACGGACTGGTGGAGTTTGTTACCCGTGAGGGGATGGTCAAAGAGGAAGTCTCTGCAGAGGAGATTGTCTCGTTTGTGCAGGAGAGACTATGCTGATTGTCATTCTGCTTCCCTATCTCTTCCTGGAGATCTATCTCTCATTGAAGATGCTCGAAGTCATCGGTGCATTCTGGGCGACGATATGGACGATCGGAACTATCTTTATCGGTGCCGCATTGCTTAAAAGAACGCCTGACAGGATTTTTGGCAATATGGCGTCACTGCAGCGTGGAAAACTCGACTTTCAAAGTTTTCAGGATGCCAATACCTCGTATATGCTGGGTGCCCTGCTGCTCATTCTGCCCGGTGTTTTCAGTGATTTTTTGGGAGTTGGAGCACTGCTTTACACAGTTTATTTACAATTTGTCGCTAAAATGAGCCCCGAACAAAACAGAACAAATGAATTTTATACACATAAAGGAGAAGATGATGTCATTGATGTCGAAATTGTTGACGAGCACACTGATAGCAACCCTCGCATTGAGCGCGACTGAGGTACCTGCCGAGAGTGCCGCCAAAGTGCCGGACAATAAGCTTCTGGTAAACTATGTTAAACGTAATATTGTCAAAAACCCGCAGGTGGAGTTGAAGGGTGTTAGCGTCATTGAAGCGACGACCCATAAGGATCTTCCGGGATGGACTGTTCTGCTGACGACCATGGACTTGACCTACAATAAAAAAGAGATTCATGCCCCTGAAGTGATGTTTGTCAAAGACAATCTGATCACAAGCAATCTTGCCAATTTGAAAACCGGACGCAGCTACCGCGATGAGATAAAACCGACAGTTCCGGCCGCGATGTACGACGATGCGCATCTACTTTTTGGAAACAAAGATGCCAAGCATAAGATCGTGGTCTTCTCCGATCCAATGTGTCCTTTCTGTCAGGATGTCATTCCAGATATCATGAAGGCGGCCAAAGAACATCCCGATACGATTGCACTCTACTACTACCACCTGCCGCTGCTGAGAATCCATCCGGTGTCGGGTATTCTGACACGTGTGATGCATGTGGCGCAGAAAGAGGGCAAAAAAGATATTGTAGAGAAGATGTACGGTCTCAAGATCAATCCGGGTGAGCGCAATGAGAAAAAAGTGCTTGAAGCAGTCAAAAAGCAGCTTGGGTACGATGTCTCTTCTGAAAAGATCAATGCAAAAGAGGTCAAAGATGCGATGAAAGCCGACGAGAAGTCTGCAGGACGCATGATGGTGACCGGAACACCGACTGTCTATATTGACGGGAAGTGGGACAAGATGCGAAACGGATACGAGAAACTGATCAAATAGTGAGAAGTGAAGCCTGCACACACTGTGTGCGGCACTACTTATGTATCTGTTCATTTCTTTTTTCTTTGTAGCAGCACAAAGCAAAAAGAAACGAACCAAAGAAAAAAGAAAAGCTGATTCGCTGACGCCTTGTCATTTGTAACGCCTCTTGCGAAACAGTTTGAATGACACTAGGTCTCTCTTTGGCTTCAATGAGATGTATAAAAAAGGATATACGTGGAAAAACTGGTTATCGCAACACGGGCGAGTGCGTTAGCGCTCTGGCAGGCGTATCATATCAAGGAGCGTATCGAAACCTCTTTTCCGGAAGTGACGGTAGAGCTCAACGAAATTACATCCAAGGGTGACAAGATCCTTGACAAGCCGCTGGCGCTTGTGGGCGGAAAAGGGCACTTTACCAAAGAGCTTGAAGATGAGATGCTTGCAGGCAATGCCGATCTTGCGGTGCATTCACTCAAAGATGTGCCGACCTACATTCCTGAAGGGCTGGAGCTGTGTGCCATTACAAAGCGTCAGGACCAGAGCGATGTATTTCTCTCCCACACCTACAAGAGCCTTGATGATCTTCCAGAAGGTGCCGTAGTGGGAACTACTTCGCTTCGCCGCCGTATGCAGCTTCTCGAAAAACGGCCTGATTTGAAAGTAAAAGATCTTCGAGGCAATGTCAATACACGTCTGCGAAAGCTGGCAGAGGGGCAGTACGATGCGATTATCCTTGCTTATATCGGCTTGAAGCGGCTCGATCTGTTAAAAGATATTCCTTATGTCGAGAAACTGGATTTCTTTATCCCGCCTATGGGACAGGCGGCACTTGGTATTGAAATCGTTGCAAGCAATGACAGAGTTCGAGAGATTGCGATGAGCCTTAACGATGAAGATACCTTCCTCTGTACCAGGGTTGAGCGCGACTTCATCTCCGTCATCGGAGCAGGGTGCTCCGCACCGGTAGCGGTCAATGCGTCCATCGAAACGGACGGAGAGAACAAAATGGTCCATGTCAGAGCGATGATAGGCTATCCTGACGGTACGCACATCCTGCATGAAAGTCTCAGTGCACCGCTGGATGAAGCCGATATTCTTGGCGACCAGCTGGCACAAAAGATGATAGAGAAGGGTGCGCTCGACATTCTCGAAAATGCCGAAAAAATCGCATTCAAGAATGAAATGCCAGAGAGGCTTTAAAAGAATCTTCTCAATGCAACTACGGTTGCATCCTCCATTACCCCTTTTTCTCTATACTTCCTTCAAGAAACAGTTTGAAGGAGTCAATGATGACAACACTCAGTATGCTCTTTGACAAAGAGACACTTAAAAAATTCAGTACCCTGACGATCATCTCCGGGATTTTGATGCTTATTGTAGGCGGCATCGGTATTTTCGCACCCGGAATTATGTCGCTGACGGTCGTATTCCTGCTTGGGTGGCTTTTTATGACCAGTGCCATCATTCAGGGATATGTTACCTACAAGACCTATAGAAAGTCGTTCAGTGCATGGCTCAAGCCGACACTGTCGTTCATTACCGGGCTGCTCTTCATGGTATTTCCCATCGAAGGGGTGGCTGTAGCGGCTATTTTGCTGGCGGCCTATTTGCTGGTCGATGCCTTTTCGAGCTTTGGCTTTGCAATGGACTACAGACCGCACAAGTGGTGGTGGCTCTCCATTGTCAATGCCTTACTTTCACTTGCTTTGGCTATACTGATACTGGTAACATGGCCTATCAGCTCATTTTTATGGGTAGGGCTCTATGCGGCGATCAGTCTCTTTTTTGACGGTGTCGTGTTGGTTGGAATCGGTATTGGTGCCAAAAAGATGGCCAAAGAGAATAATTAATCAAAAATTACAACAGGAGGTATATGATGTCATTACCAATGCTTGGAGAAACATTTCCACACATCGATGTACAAACCACACACGGACCTATGAGTCTGCCCGAAGATCTGAAAGGGAAGTGGACAGTACTCTTTTCGCATCCAGCTGACTTTACACCGGTATGTACGACGGAGTTCGTTTCGTTTCAGAAACACAAAGAGGAGTTCGATGCACTCGGATGCCAGCTGGTAGGTATGTCGGTCGACCAGGTCTTCAGCCATATTAAATGGGTGGAGTGGATCAAAGAGAAGCTCGATGTCGAGATTACTTTCCCGATCATCGCGGGCAACGACCGTATCGCAGAACAGCTTGGCATGCTGCACCCTGCCAAAGGGAGCAATACGGTACGTGCGGTATTCATCATCGACCCCGAGGGGGTAACACGTACGATCCTCTACTACCCGCAGGAGATCGGACGTAACATTTCCGAGATCGTCCGTGCCGTCAAAGCGCTCCAGAAGAGTGATGAAGGTGTAGCAACGCCTGCAAACTGGCCGAAGAATGAGCTGGTCGGAGACCACGTCATCGTACCGCCGGCAACGGATGAAAAGACAGCCAAAGAGCGTCTTGCAAACTACGAATGTTTCGACTGGTGGTTCTGCCACAAGCCGCAGTAAAGAGACACCCTTATGAGATTTTACTCCCGCGTTCTACGTGGGAGTTTATCTGAAGTATATATACCACATGTAACATAGGAACAGGTGGATATTTTTGATTACACGCTTTTTTTAATTAGACTTTCAATTTCTTCTATGCTATACGCTGGCTTTCTTTTATGTATCATTGCATGGCAATTTGGACAAACAGGTCTTAAATCTTGAATCGGATTTACTTCATATTCCTCATTAATTTCTGCTAATGGTTTTATATGATGGACATGAATAAAGCCTTTACCGATTTCTCCATACACTTGTTCAAAGTCAAAGCCACAAAGGAAGCATTTTGTCCCATAGTGCTTTATACATTCTCGTCTTGCTTTAGGGTTTCTTTCATAAGCATTAACGATAACTTGTTTTTTTGCTCCTTCTGCTAAAGTATAATTTTCAACTTCATCTGGATAGATAATTTCATGATTAGAATGAGATATTTGAGAATCGAAAATATCTTTAGTCATTACCTTTTTCCCATTGCTCCAATACCCAACTTTTTCTATGGTACCTGAATCTTTACTTTTGTGGGTAATATCACCATTGTACGGATAGTTTCTCCCTAAATATTTATACTTGTTTCTTTTGATCCATTCAAATAGTGGTTCTTCTGAGCGACCTATATTTACAATGTTGTAACAAGCATCTTGAGGAGTTATACTGCTGTCTGGGGTATCTGGAAACAAATTTTGTATTTTATTTACTATTTCTTTCTTTGTTAAAATAGTGCCAATTTGAATATTTTTTAATGATTCATACATTTTTTCTTGCATTGTTGGCATGATATATCCTTAGTATTTTTATTATAACCAGAATCACACTGAATTAAGAAATATGTGAGCGGTAGTGCTAAATATTTTCTCTGCTAACCTGTTTTTTGTTCCTCATAAGATATATGTGGGGATAAGAAGCTATACCAACCAAACAGCCCCCTTTTGCTATAATCACTCTATTCAATCAGAGAGGATATACGGATGGAAGATGTCATTGGATGGCTCAAAGCAAACGGCAACCTGAAGATCATTGACGAACCGCTTGATGTGGAACTTGAGATTCCGCATGTAGCCTATATCGAGGTAAAAAAAGAGGACTCCCGTCCCATACTATTTACAAAGCCCGTCAACAGAGCCAAAGGTATCGAGTACGATATGCCCGTACTGATGAACATCTTTGCCAACAAGGAGATAACTCAGAAGATCTTCGGAAAGCATCCCGATGAGGTGGCAGAGGGCATAGAGGAGCTTCTCAAACTCAAACCGCCCAAGACACTCAAGGCAAAGCTGGCGATGCTTCCTAAACTCTTCAGCCTCAAAAACGTCTTTCCAAAGCGTCTGAAGTTCAAAGGGGAGTGTCAGGAGATTGTCATTCCCAAGGATGAGGTCGATCTTGACAGACTTCCCATTCTTAAAACATGGGAAGAGGATGGCGGTCCTTTCATTACGATGGGACAGGTCTATACCCAAAGCCTTGACGGAAATATGCAGAACCTTGGAATGTACCGTCTGCAGCAGTATGACAAGAAGCGTCTTGGGATGCACTGGCAGATACACAAAGACGCTTCGCACTTCTTCGACCAGTACCAGAGAGCGGGCAAAAAGATGCCCGTTACCGTCGCTATAGGCGGCGATCCCCTCTACATCTGGTGCGGGCAGGCGCCGATGCCGCACGGGATGTTCGAGATGCTGCTCTACGGCTTTGTACGCAACAAGAATGCGCAGCTTGTCAAGTCGATCAGCAACGATATTTATATTCCCAGAGATGTGGACATTGTCATCGAAGGATTTGTAGATCCTGAGAAGATGGAGATAGAGGGTCCCTTTGGCGACCATACCGGCTACTATACCCTCAAAGAGCCTTTCCCCGTGATGGAGGTAAAGACCATTACAATGAAGAAGAACCCCGTCTTTGCCGCTACAGTGGTGGGCAAGCCGCCGCTTGAGGATAAATATATGGGGTGGGCGACCGAGCGTGTTTTTCTGCCGATGCTAAAGCCGATGGCGCCGGACCTCATTGACTACTATATGCCTGAAAACGGTGTCTTTCACAACCTCATTCTGGCCAAGATGCAGGTGCACTATCCCGGACACGCACAGCAGTTCATGCATGCTTTTTGGGGCGTGGGGCAGATGAGTTTTGTCAAGCATGCCGTCTTTGTTGGAGAGAATGCGCCGGAGCTTGAAGAGCATAAAGCACTCTCTGAATACGTGCTCAATCGTCTCTCCAAAGAGAACATCCTAATCACGCAGGGGATTGTCGATCACCTCGACCACTCCTCAAGTAGACAGTTCGTCGGGGGAAAACTTGGCATCGATGCAACAATGGAAGCGGAAGTGGAAGAGGGGCTTGAAGCGCCTCTGAGCGATGATGCACTGCTTGCACTATGTCAGGAGCGTGTACCTGATGTCAAAGCACTCAAACAGTACATGACGCATACCAAACATCCGGTCTGTGTCGTTGCTATCGAAAAGAATGTATCGCAGCAGCAAACTATTGCCAAATTTGCCGACCTCTCCGCACACATCAGGGTACTTGTCATTGTCGATGCGGCAAACAACGACCTGAACGACTCCTATATGCTTGTATGGCGTGTCGTCAACAACATCGATGCACAGCGCGATGTGGTACTTGAGCCGTTCATCGCTATCGATGCGACCAATAAAGGACCTCTTGACGGTTTCGAACGCGAATGGCCGGGAGATACTTTCTGCACCAAAGAGGTATTGGATCGTCTGCAGGAGAGAGGCATTATTGATATCGACGAGGCGTTTGTCAGACGATTTGGGTTGCTTCCTTTTGTAAACTGAATTGATAGATTTCGGATAAAAAAAGAGTTTTTTTATCCGATTTGAACCTTGATTAATAAAGCATTAAAGATAATACGCTAAACTACTCAAACAATAAAAATTATCATTAAGGAATTGCCATGTTAGTAACCAAAAAAGCACCTGACTTTACAGCAACAGCGGTACTCGCTGACGGACAGATCGTAGAGGATTTCAACCTTTACCAGAACTTTGGAGAAAAAGGAACAGTCGTATTCTTCTATCCGCTTGACTTTACATTCGTATGTCCTTCAGAGATTATCGCATTCTCTCACAGATACAACGAGTTCCAGGAGAGAGGCGTAAACGTTATCGGTGTTTCTGTCGACAGCCAGTTCTCACACTTCGCTTGGAGAGAGACTCCGGTAGAAAAAGGCGGTATCGGGCGTATTAACTTCCCGCTCGTTGCAGACCTGACAAAGCAGATCTCAAGAGACTACGACGTACTGCTTGACGAAGCGGTTGCACTGAGAGGTTCATTCCTTATTGACACGGACGGAACAGTAAGACACGCGGTCATCAATGACCTTCCACTGGGAAGAAACGTTGATGAGATGCTCAGAATGATCGACGCAATGCAGTTTACCAACGAACACGGCGAAGTGTGTCCTGCAGGTTGGCAGAAAGGTGACGAGGCGATGAAGCCTGATGCTGACGGTGTTGCAGAGTACCTTGCAAAGCACGCTGAAGAGCTGTAATCATTGGATGTGCGGATTTTTCCGTACATCTTTTTATATCTAACCAAGCATACTACGATATATTTGGTTATCTATAAAAGAAAGAGTGAAGGATAAGAATGATCGACTACGCGGCACTGCTGAACGACCATGGCCTCAAGGCAACGTTTCAGCGTATGAACATTCTTCGCCAGATAGACCAGTGCGGACACATGTCCGTCGAAGATCTCTATGAAGAGGTCGTCAAGGTACATCCCTCACTCTCTCTTGCGACTATTTACAAAAACATCATTCTTATGGTTGAAAAAGGTGTGCTCGTAGAGGTACCGATAGCCGGCAGAAAGTCCAAATACGAACTATCAAAAGAAGATCATATTCATCTGGTCTGTACTAAGTGTGGAGATGTTGAGGACAAAATCTGTTTTGATAAAACCGATGCACTCTTTCGAAAATTGAGTGAAAGTGAACACTTTCAACTCAGACGGCGTCAGGTAAACCTTTATGGCATATGCGAAGCGTGTCAGATGAAGGATGCTTCATAAACTGAAGCAAAAGTAGATGTTTAAGTAAAGTTACACTATAATAAATCGCAATAAAAAACACAAGGATAATACAATGAAAAAAATGTTGATTTCAACAGTAGCGAGCATGATGCTTGCTGGTACAGCAATGGCGGGCGGCGATATTGCTCCGGTAGAAGAGCCGGTAGCGACTCCAGTTGAGACAGGGGCATTCTACATCGGTGCTGGTGTTGCTTCAAACAAAGCATCATGGGACGGTGGTTCTGATACGCTAACAAACTATACACTGATCGGCGGATATGAGTTCAACGACTATTTTGCAGTGGAAGGTCGTTTTACTGATACCATGTCAGGAAAGAATGATATTGATTATGTAACAGGTGGAAGTCTATTCCTGAAGCCTCAGTACCCTGTATTTGATGCAATGAAAGTTTATGCACTTGCAGGTGTTGGCTATACGAAAGTCTTTGCAGCTAATAGTGATACTGTGGCAAAAGGTACAGATTTTCAGTGGGGTCTTGGTGCAAGCTACGACATAACAGACAGTTTTGTGCTTTTCGTTGACTACACTTCACTGGCAAGTGGCATTGAAACAAGAGATGGCCTGAAAGATGATGATGAAGCTTGGACGCTTGGCGTAAACTACAAGTTTTAATCACCACAAATTCATACGGCTTTATGCCGTGTGAAACCCCTTTCCTTTTTACTCCTCCTTTTATCTGACTACGTGTAAAATTAAAAATTAAAAATTAAAAAGCTACCGCTCTAGCATTTTTTGATTCTGAAAAGAGAGGTTTTTGGAACCGGAAATTCATTTCCGGCTGGGCACGGATGAATCCGTGCCTTTAGCACATTATCATTCATACTTGATGTTGATTTGAATTAGTGGAACTTGGAGTTTTTGGTTGAGGCGAAGATGAATCTTCGCTTCCAAAAAAGGTACTATATTCTACTTTCTATCTAAATAGCGCCGATCCAATCCTCACCAGGTTAGATCCGCACTTGATCGCCAGTTCATAATCGCCGCTCATGCCCATGGAGCAGATGGTCGCACCTTCTTTTTCAAGACTTTGGAAGATGTTGTGGGTTGTCTCAAAGCTTGCTTGAATAGCCTTTGTATCATCGGTATGCGCGCCGATGGTCATGACTCCTTTAAGGGTGATGTTTGGGCACTCTGCCTTGATCTTAAGGTAGGTATCGACTGCTTCTTCGGGAGAAACGCCTGCCTTGGTCTCCTCTCTTGCAGAGTTGATCTGCAGCAGGCAGTGCATTTTGGCCTCTTTCGCTTCCAGCTTCTTTTGCATTTCATGGGCAAGCTCAAGGCTGTCGAGTGACTGCATCAGTGCAGGGCGCAGATCGATGAGGTTGTTGATCTTGTTTTTCTGAAGACGGCCTATCATGTGCCACTCCAGCGGCAGATCCTCAAGCTGAGCCATGCGCTCACGCAGCTGCTGCACCTGGTTTTCACCAAAGGCGCGCTGGCCAAGTTCGTAGAGTGTAGCAATATTCTCCACTTCAGTATATTTCGCAACCGTTACCAGTTTGACAATGTGGTGTTCACTGACGCTGATACGTGCCTGTTCGATGTTCCAGATCACTTCATCGAGGTTTTTACGCAAATGTTCTTTATCAAGTATCATTTTTTTTCTCCAGTGTTGGTGCTGTAGTGGTACAGCACCCTACAGTAAAAGCTTTTCATCAAGAAAAGCATACCACAACTCTTCACTCTTCACTATTAACTTTTCACTTTTTTTCGAAGAAAAAACTACCCCATCAGCCGGTTGATGTCGTTGTAGAGTCCCAGCATCATCAAGCCTCCAAGAATGATCCACCCCGTAACGGTCATGTAGTACATCACACTTTCGCTTGGTTCCTTGCCACGGAGTATCTCATAGAGGTTGAACATGATGTGCCCGCCGTCAAGCGCAGGAATTGGCAGGAGGTTGAGCACACCGAGGTTGACGGAGATGAGGGCGGTGAAGAAAAAGAGTGCGAGAATGCCCGCATGGGTCGCCTGTGCGGTCACGTCGACAATGGTGATAATGCCTCCTAGCTTGTCCGCGCCCACTGCACCGGTTATGAGCTTTTGTACACTCTTGAAGATAAGCGTACTTGCCTTGACAGTCTCATCCCAGGCGTATTTGAAGCCGTCGATAAAGCCGTATACGACAGTGGTCTGTTTGGGAAGAGGTGATATGCCGATGATGCGACGCTTGATCGGCTCTTCGAAGATGTTTTTGTCTTCGATGATTTTGGGTTCTAGTATCACCGTTTTAAGGTGGTGGCTGCGCTCGATGATGAGGGTGATCTTACCGGAGCTTTCGTTGATCGCTTTGCCGATCTCTTCCCAGAAGCGGATGTTGTGTCCGTTGATCTGTACGATCTTGTCGCCTTTTTGCAAGCCTGCCTGAAACGCGGGGGTATCCTTGCTCACTTCTCCAACGTAGGGAAGCAGTTTGGGAACGCCCATGTAGGCGATGGCAAGATAGAGCAGAAAGGCCATCAGAAAGTTGGCAAAAGGGCCGGCCAGCAGAATGATAATGCGCTGCCACGGCTTTTTGGCATTGTAGCTGTCGGGGTCCATACTCTTTAGCGTCGGGTCTGCATCCTCCTGCCCTTTCATCTTGACATAGCCGCCAAGAGGAATGGCAGAGAGGCTCCATTCGGTCTGGCCGATCTTTTTGGTCCAGAGCCGTTTGCCAAAACCGATGCTGAAGACATCGACACGCACGCCAAAAAAGCGTGCAGCCGTAAAGTGACCCAGTTCGTGAAAGAAGATAAGAAAAGAGAGCACCAGCAGTGCGACAAGAATACCCATAATGATCCTAAGTGATAAAATAGTGGGAAATTATATCGCATAACCCGGAAAAAATTGATATAGATTAAACAATCACGTCTTTTTTTTGCTAAAATAGAAAGAATAGACACATGTAAGGAGTGAGAATGAGCGAAGATGTGAAGAAGAGTGAAGTAACAGAGAGTGAAACAGAGCAGCAGAATGCGGTAATGCAGAATGAAGAGGTAGAGGCATCTGAAGAAGCTACTGCGGAAAATGAAGCTCCGGAGCAAGCATCCGAAGAGGTAGAGGAGAGCAGTGAAGAGAAAGGTACTGATGCGCCGTTGGATGATGAGGCCCATGCACAGATTGAGAACCTCAAAAAACATGAAGCGGCCCTCCTGCTGATCGAAAAGACGCGCCACATCGTTGACGATACCGAAAAGCAGCTTGATGCCTGCAAACTGCTGCTTCAGGACGATCTCAAGCGCTATGAGGAGGCGAAGCAGTCACTTGAAGAACATGCATTGAATGAGAGTGAATCGCTGCTGAAAGTACTTGGATATGAAGAGTCAGATGAGGAGAACCCTGAAGATATCGTAACCTTTGAGCCAAAAGAGGAGTTACCTCCTTTCGAAGTCAAAGATGTCTCCAGCGGCAAATTTACAAGTTTCCTGCTTGCACTGATTGCCGGTTTCCTGACCTTTGTTGGACTGGTCTACCTTGCGACGGAAAAAGTAGGAATCACGCTTGATGTAACCAAAGTACCTACACAGGAGACAGCGACAAAGGTGTTCGGCTGGTACGCAACACTCTTTGGCAGCAAGCCCGACCTCTTCCTTGGCGGTGCCTTTGTCTTTATTGTGGTGATGCTGGTGATGGGTGTTATTTACGGTATTCGAGTCGCTTCCCGTGCAAGCAGCAACCTGGCATTTGCCAAACAGCAGCTTGAGGAGGCGCAGGAGTATGCCAAGAAGAAAGGTGATTGTAAAGAGGAGATGGACCGTGTCGATGCCCATATGAACGATGCGATTAGCGTTCTGAAGAGCTATGAGGTGATACTGGGTGAGCAGAACGGCAAACTCAAGCGTATTCTCCATATCGAAGGGGTCAAGGAGCATGAGAACGAGTACCACCCAAAATCGCTCAATGAGATGCATGAGACAAAAAGACTCATAGAGGGCATCAAACAGTTTATGGCCACTTCCATGTCCGAAGAGGGTAGACTCTCCGAAAAGAGCAAAGTACTGCTTGAAAACGCCAAAGAGAAGCTGCAGCAGTTTATCGACAAGCTCTACTAGTCAAGAGGAAGCGAGAGCTTTAGCTTCGCTCTCATGCAGAAGCATAAATGATGTTGTGTGGGATGATAAAATAATCTCCAACTTCACAAGAGACAGGAAGCGAGGATTTATCGTCGCTAGGGGCCGAGAATAAATTCTCGGTTCCAAAAACCTCGGAAGTGAAAGCTTCAGCTTCGCCCCAACGCTGAATGGCACAAAGCACAAGGTCGAGAATCAATTCTCGGTTACAATAATAGGCAACCAATAACCAATACACCAGTTACCAATAACGCATTTAAAGATCCCGCATCGAGTGCGGGATGACAAGCCATTCTTTACTTTTTCTTCATCTCCCCTCTCGCAAACATCAGCATATAAAGCCCCGGAAGTATCAGCAGTGTCAATGCTGTCGAGGAGATAATGCCGCCAGTGACGACAACGGAGAGCGGGTACTGTATTTCGCTTCCCACACCGGTGGCAAAGAGCAGCGGCAAGATACCAAAGAGGGTGGTAAATGCCGTCATCAGGACCGGACGCAGGCGCAGCAGCGTGGCATCCTTGACAAGGTCCATCGTCTTGACATGCGGGAATTTTTCACGCAGTTCATCGATGAAGCTGACCAGTACGATACCGTTGAGAATGGCGATGGCAAAGATGGCGATGAAGCCGACAATGGCCGATACACTCAGGTACTCGCCGCTAATGACCAGTCCCGCAATTCCTCCGATGAGTCCCAAAGGTACCCCAAGCAGAATAAGGAACGCTTTTTTGAAGGAGTTGAAGGCAGTGTAGAGCAGCAGCGTGATCAGCAGCAGGGTGATGGGGATGATGAGTGCCAGCGTTGCGGTCGCCTCCTGCATATTTTTAAAGTCACCCGCCCACTTGATGTAGTAGCCGTTGGGGATATTCACCTCTTTTTTGATCTTCGCATCCGCTTCGGCAACGAAGGAGGCGATGTCGCGCCCCTCGACCTCCATGGAGATGACCATATAGCGGCTGAGGTCCTCACGCTTGATGAAAGCCGGTCCCTGAACGACACGAATGTCGCACACCTGGTCAAGCCGTACCACCTTGCCGCTGCTGCTTCGAAGCAGTACGGCTTTGATGGAGGCTATATCCTTTTTGGCATCTTTGATCTTTGGTACGATGCCGAATTGTTTGACACCCTCGATCTTTTCGGTTACAGGCTCTTCTCCAATGCCGTTTCGGATGACCCGCATCACTTCATCGACACTGATGCCGTAGCGTGAGAGTGCCAGGTAGTCAGGTTTGATGACGATCTGCGCCTGTCCAAGCTGCGACTCGATCTCCGGGCGTTCAAGACCTTTGATGCCGGAGACTGTCTGCTGTATCTGTGTGGCGATGCGGTCCATCACCTTCTGGTCCTCGCCGTAGATCTTGACTGCAAGTT
>JALTVI010000078.1 GCA_027049035.1 Sulfurovum sp.
GGATGAATACCTTGAACACCATAGAACACCATCAAACCGTGATTTGGGAACAATGATTTTGGAGTAGAGAGCGGACTTTCAGTCCGCAACAGAGAACCTATGGACTTTCAGTCCATAGTGGTTTAGTCATATTTGTGAAGCTATCAAAACACTTGCAAACAACAATCCAGAGATAGACATTGTCTATCCGGTGCATTTGAATCCGCATGTTCAGGAGCCTGTCAAGAGACTTCTTGAGGGGATAGAGAATATCTATCTTCTGAAGCCTTTGGACTATGCAGTATTTCTCTACCTGATGAAGCATGCCTATTTGATTTTGACTGACAGTGGCGGTATTCAGGAGGAGGCACCGAGTCTTGGAAAACCGGTGCTGGTGATGCGCCATGAGACGGAACGCCCCGAAGCGGTTGCTGCAGGTACGGTACGTCTGGTCGGGACCGATGTAGCAACGATCGTCTCCGAAACGCAGCGGCTTCTGGATAATGAAGCAGCGTACCGTCAAATGAGTCAGGCGCACAACCCTTATGGAGATGGGAAAGCCTCCGGGCGTATCGCTGCCATTTTGCGTGAAAAACTCTAGTGCGTCCCTGCAGCATTTATCGGTGATTTTAGCGGAGTGTTGCAATATTTTGGTATCGATGCGATAAAATAACGTATTGAAAATCCAAAGGAGCAACGTGCTGCCCGATACCGTCGTACCGTTCTACAACCTCGATACCAAAGCGCAGAGTGAGATCACCCGTGTTACCAGACGCCTTTCTGTAAAGAAAGGTGAGACACTTTTCAGCGGTGACGAACTGCTGCGCTACTTCTATATCGTTATCAGCGGCAAGATCAAGAGCTATCAGCTCAACTTCGACAACGGCAAGGAGCAGACGATCTTCGTCTACCGTGAGGGGGATATGTTCGATACGATCGTGCTGCTTGACGGACAGCCCCACGATGTGATGTACGAAGCACTCGAAGACTCCGAGCTTCTGCAGCTTCCCATAGAGGAGGTGCGCCGCCTGCTTCAGACCAACGAGTCGTTCAACCGGATGTTCTTCCCCTATCTGGCACAGCAGATGCGCCATATGGAGGAGCTTGCCACCGACCTGTCGCTCTACTCGACCTCCGAGCGTCTCATCAAACTGCTGCTGCAGAACCTCGACCCCAACAACCGCCTCAAATACAAACTCATTCAGGGGCTCTCCAACACCGAGATCGCAAAGCTCATCGGTACGGTACGCCATGTGGTCGAACGCCACCTCAAGGCGCTCAAATCAGACGGAACCATCGCGACCAAGAACAAAGATATCCAGATTCTGGATGCGAACCGGCTTCTGGACAAGATCAACCTCTTTTAACGCTTTCTATTTCCCTCTTTTTTATCTTTTTTGAAAAATGCAACTTCGGTTGCATTGGCTGTTTGGCTTCACTTTTTATCATTGCACAGATTAAATAACGACATTCAAAAAAGATGAAAAAAGGAGTCAATGATGAAAAGAGTTCTACTCTCAGCCATTACCGCGTCACTGCTGCTTGGCACAGCAGGTATCGCCAAAGAGCAGGCGGCCAAAGATGCCACTGTCAAAGAGGTGAACAGAATTGCCATCAGTAACGCAAAAGAGGATGCCAGAAGCCATCCTGCAAAACTGGTAAATGAAGCGATAGAGTCTCTGAAGTTCGCACAGAATGCCGTTGTCGCGCTTGAGCACAAGGACAAAAAGGCGGCTACTGAAAACCTTGAAAAGGCCATTGGCAAACTGGAAGTGATCATGGCGGCAAAAAATGCGCCAAAACTGCTGCCTATCAACAATATCGTCAGAGTGCAGGAGTTTGTCGGAACGGCAGAAGATGTGGACAAGGCGGTCAAAACCGTCAAGGATCTGCTCGATGAGGGCAAAGTACAGGAGGCCAGAGCACTCATTGCACCGCTGGCAAGTGAGATCGATATTACTGTGGTGAACCTGCCGCTTGCCTCTTACCCTGAAGCGTTGAAGCTTGCAGCCTCCTATGTGCATGACGGCAAGCTTGATAAGGCAAAAGAGGTGCTTTACATTGCGCTGAGCACCTTTACCGAAGTGACAGAGGTGGTGCCCATCCCGCTGCTTGAGAGTGCCGATCTGATCGCTGCGGCCTCACGCATTGCAAAAGAGGATAAGGAGCGTGCGCTGAAGTACCTCGATGCAGCTTCCGATGCACTGGATGTAGCTGAAAAGCTTGGCTATATAAGCGAGAGCACAACAACCTACAAGATGCTGCATGAAAAGATCAAAGCGGTACAAAAAGAGATCAAGGGCAAGAACAAGGCTGAAAAACTTTTCGAGGATCTGGCAGCAAAGCTCAAAGAGTTCAAGTCGAAGATCGTTTCATCGGACAAAAGCAAATAATGCAACCAAAGTAGCATGCCAGCAGGCATGGCTGCGTGTATAATAGCGGTAGAAATAAGAGAAAAAGGAGTCGAAAATGTTAGTGACAAGATACAACCCATACAGCGATATGGATCTTAGAAAAGGATTCGAGGTGCTCCACTCTTTGATGAACCAGTTTGACCCTGCTGTCAAAGAGGAGAGCAACATCACATCGTTCGTTCCCTCTGTCAACACAAGAGAGAGTGACGATGCCTATTATATCGAAGTGGATCTTCCCGGTATCAAGAAAGAGGATATCGAAATTACGACTGAAGACAATGTACTGACGATCTCCGGAGAGAGAAAGTACAAAGATGAGGTCAAAGAGGATGACTACTACAAGGTAGAGAGCCGCTACGGCAAGTTCAGCCGAAGCTTCACACTGCCTGAGAAAGTGGATGTAGAGCACATTCAGGCAGAGAGCAGAGACGGTGTGCTTGAAGTGGTCATTCCAAAAGTGAAAGAGGAAGAGAAGAAGCCTCGCAAAATTGAAATTAAATAAAGTGTGTTCTTGAGGCTTCAATAAGAAAAGTAAGTAAGGAGGTTGAAATGGATGTAGCAAAAACTGCAAAAGAGGTAGCAAGTACCGTTGAGGAGAAGGTTGAGAAGGGGCTTGAAGTGGCCAAAGAGACCTTTGCGAACGTCGCAAGCCACCTTCCGTTCGCCAACCTTGCCAAAAAGGGAAGTGACGGTTTCGAAATAGAGATCGACCTTCCCGGTGTCAAGAAAGAGGACATCGAACTGAAAGTCGAAGACAACATTCTGACCGTAAAAGCGGTTCGAAAGATGAAAAACGAAGTCAAGAAAGATGACTACTACCTGATGGAGAGCAACTTTGGTCTGATCTCCAGAAGCTTCATTCTCCCCGAAGGTATCGACAAGGACAAGATCGATGCCAAATATGAAGACGGCAGACTCTATATCTCGCTTGAGAAAGAGGAGTCCAGAAAAGCCAAAAGCATCTCCGTCAAATAGACCGGATGCGGGGTTTACCCGCATCTGACCTTTCTTGTGTTACTATCTGCAAATATTTCATCAATCCCCAAAGGCTAACCATGAACCAGGCTGTCAAGAACAATCTTCTTATGATGCTGCTGAGTATCATTCTCTTTGTAGGGGGCTACTTTTTTCTGCGATTAGCCTACCATATGTCGGACAAAATGCCCTTTACTCAGGAGATCATTCTCATTATTCTGGGAACGCTGGCGACCATTCTCATCACCGCGATGCTGCTGAACAAGCAGACCTCTGTAGAGCTTGAGAAGGAGCAGAGCGTTAAGTTCATCGAACTCAAGACCGAAACCTACCGTGACCTGATCGACCGTATCGAGTCGATCGTGCTGCACCGTGACATTACGCAGGATGAACTCACACAGCTGCAGTTTCACACCCACCGGCTGGCCATTGTCGCCTCTCCCGCCGTACTCGAGGAGTATCACAACTTCCTCAAAGTCTTTCACCAAAAGGTGGCCCAGGACAAGCATGTCAGCGATGACGATGAGGATCTGCTGACCGAAGCGCTGGCGAAGCTGACGGTCTATATCCGTAAGGATCTCATTGGAGAGCTGGATGAGCAGAGCGATATCAGTCCGTCGAAGATTCGAAAACAGATCATGGCAAACGCTGCGGAGCACTAGGCCTTTGGTTTGAAAAAGGTGCTTCCGCTGCCTGAGAAGAACCACCCCTCAGGAGCGACGTTCCCAAGCTCAGGATAGGCGATCAGTGCGGCAGCATAGAGGTCGTTTAGCATCACAGGATCACCGATGAGGTCAAGCAGCTCGGCACTTTTGTACCGCTCCCACCCTATAAAACTGCACGGAGTAATGTCGTTAAGAAGATGTGCTTTGAAGGTTTTGTAGACAAGAGCAGTGTCGCAGCCGATATCGGGCGTGTATAGTTCCAGATCCAGCGGTGCTTCATCGAAGGGTTCGACGATCTCTCCAAAACCCGATACGTTCGCCGAAGGGTAGTCGTAGATGAAAAAGGGCAGATCCGCGCCGATTTGGCTCCCAAGCTTTGCAAGTATCTCCACAGGAAGTTTCAGCGCACACACCTCATTGACAAGACGCATAAAGGCTGCCGCATCCGAACTTCCCCCGCCAAGTCCTGCCTGTGAGGGGATACGTTTTTCTACAGTCACCTTGTGTGATTTAAAAAAAGTTTCAAGTGTTTTCGAACCGGTGCGTTGCAGAAGTACCTCATAGGCTTTGAAGATAGTGTTGGAGGCTGTAGGCACACCGTCGCACCCCTCAATGGTAAAGCTGTCGCACTGTTTCGGGACGAGTGCAACCGTATCGTAGAGGCTCTCTACACGCATAAAGCGTGAGAGGAGGGTGTGGTAGCCGCTCTCATGGCCGGTGATCTTCAAAAAGATGTTGACTTTGGCGTGGGCGGTTATTTTCATAAGGCAATTGCCTTATGAAAAAGCGGGTAGCGGGTAGATTTGGGAGGTGTATTTCATTCAGTACTCCTTTGGTTTTTCGAGGCGGTTGAGTTTGTAGGTTATTGTGCTGTCTTCTATTTCGATGATACTGAAAAAGTTTACAGTCTCTACAAGGTAAATGCCATCTTCTTTGGTTTCGAAATAGTCCGATGAGAGTTTCTTTCCCAGTTCGAGGTATTCATCATCTCCGGTGTAGATGTTGCGGGGGATGGTGAGGCGGTCGAAGGGGTTGAGCGTCTTTTCGTTCTCATAGAAGAACTTCCCCTCACGGACACGGTGCAGGGAGCTGAGTGTCGCATCGACACCGAGCCTGTCGGCAATGAGCGCGCCGAGACTTCGGATGTAGGTGCCTTCGCTGACGGTGGCTTCGAAGTGGACGAAGGGGTGGTTGTAGTTGAGAAGCCTGATATCGTAGATGGTGGAGGTGATGGTTTTGAGTGTCACCTCCTTGCCTTCGCGCATCAGTTCGTACGCACGCCTGCCGTCGATCTTCTTGGCGCAGAATTTTGGCGGGTAGTAGGCAAGCTCTCCCTTGAGCGAAGAGAGGGTATCGAGGATTCTCTCTTTAGAAAAAGGAGCCACCTCTTTGATGCTATCGACATTTTCAATGTCGAGGCTGGGAGAGTTCGCCCCGAGCCAGAGTGTCGCACGGTAGGTTTTGGGTGTTTTGTCAAGGTACTGAAAGAGTTTGGTGTACTGCCCCGTTGCGACAATGAGACACCCCGTGGCAAAGGGGTCGAGCGTACCGGAGAAGCCTACCTTTTTGGTATGGTACTTGCGTTTGACATACCCCATATAGCGATTGGAGCTGACGAAGATGGGTTTGTTGACGACGAAAAGACGGTTCACTCCTCACTCCTCACTGATTTAGACGGCTTGCACGAAAGAGCTGAGAATCTCTTTCTTGTTGCCGCCGAAGTTGATGAGCAGTTTGTACTCTTTGCCGGACTTGTTGGCTGCCTGGACGCGGCCGATGCCGAATATCTTGTGTTTGACAAGGTCGCCCTTTTTGAACGCGGCCTGTTTGGTGATCTTCAGCGAGGCATCCTGGATGAGGCCCGCTTCGCCAAGGAAACGGCTCTTGTCGAGCATCTTTCTACGACCCTTGTAGAAGCGGCTGTCAACGTAGCAAAGCGTCAGGTCGCTTTTGGCACGGGTGATGGCCACGTACCCGAGGCGGCGCTCCTCTTCCATGTTGCACCCCTCGCCAAGCAGCGGGAAGAACTCCTCCTCCATACCGATGACAAAGAGGTGCTCGAACTCGAGACCCTTTGCCGCGTGGATGCTCATGATGGTGATGGCATCCTCCTCTATCTGGTCCTGGTCGCTCTGCAGGGAGATGTCGTTTAGGAACTCGTCGAGTGTGAGGTCGGGGTTCTTGCTGACGGCATCACGGAAATAGCCGTAGAACTCGTCGATGTTGAGAATGCGGTCAAAACCGTCCACCATGCCGGCGTAGTGGTCCTTAAGCCTGATGCGCTCTTCAAAGAGGGTGATGAAGTTCTCAAGGTTTGCCTCCATCTCTTCGCGCAGCACTTCGATGTCCTCTACAAGCTTGGCAAGTGCGCCGGCTACCTTTTTGCTGATGACAAGCGGCTGTCTGCCCTCGAGGCTCTCCTTGATGTAGACAAAGAGCGGCAGCTGGGCATCGAAAGCCGCCTTTTGCAGCTTCTCGATGGAGGCTTTTCCTATACCCCGCTTGGGTTTGTTGATGATGCGCAGCAGCGAGAAGTCGTCTGTTGGGTTGGCGAAAACCCTGAAGTAGGAGATGATGTCTTTGATCTCCGCGCGTTCGTAGAAGCGCATACCGCCGATGAGCTTGAAGTTGAGCCCCTCTTTGGTAAAGCCCTCTTCCAGCGAGCGGGAGAGGGCGTTGATACGGTAGAGTACGGCGATCTCGTCGGGGTCGGCGTCCTGGTCGATAAGGTCGTGTATCTGGTGCGCGATCGCTTTGGCCTCCATCGACTCGTCGAGTGAGTGGAGCAGTTTTACCTCCGGTCCCTCCCCCTTGTGGGAGGTCAGTGTTTTGCCAAGACGGGTGGAGTTGTGTTCGATGAGCGCATTTGCAGCTTTTAGAATGGGTTCGGTGGAGCGGTAGTTAGTTTCGAGTTTGACCGTTTTGCAGGTTTTGAAATTATTGGAAAACTCAAGGATGTTTCGGATGTTGGCACCGCGCCACCCGTAGATACTCTGGTCGTCGTCACCCACGACACAGAGATTGTCATGTTCACTGGCAAGGAGTTCGAGCAGGCGGTACTGCAGTTCGTTGGTATCCTGGTATTCGTCGACCATGATGTATCTGTAGCGTTCGCTTGTTTCGCGTCTTAGATCGTCGTTGCTTTCGAGTATCTGGTAGGTGAGCATCAACAGGTCGTCGAAGTCCACCAGGTTGTTTTCGACGATGTTCGACTGATATGCCTCATAGATCTGCGCGACCTTTTTATAGTCGGGAAGTTCCGCTTTCTGAATGACCACTTCGGGGGTGAGCAGAGTATTTTTGTATTTGGAGATTTCCGAAGCGATGAAGGAGAGGTTGAGGTCAATTTTAAGTTCTTTTGCAATGCTTCTGAGCAGACGTTTTTTATCATCACTGTCGATGATGACGAAGTTGTTGCTCCGTCCGAGTTTTTCGATGTGGAATTTCAAAAAGAGCAGACCGAATTTATGGAAGGTGCAGAGCAGCGGAGGGTAGGAGACCCGGTGTGGCATCAGTTTGAGTGCACGTTCGCGCATCTCTGCGGCAGCTTTGTTGGTAAATGTCAGTGTCAGTGTATTTGCAGGGTCGATACCCACTTCACCGATGAGGTATGCCAGACGTGTCGTGAGTGTTTTTGTCTTTCCGCTTCCCGCACCTGCAAGAATGAGCATCGCGCCGTCGATGTGCTCTACTGCTTCGCGCTGTGCCGGGTTGAGAGTGTTGAGTATTGCTTCCATCTATTCTGTTGCTCCTATAGTATTATGATTATAGCCAACTCTTGGTTAAACCACATATGCGGTACAGGCATCTAAACTATAGCGCATAAGCAAACATGAATTAAATTAACCTCAATAAGCAACCCTTATGTTTAATTAAGTATAATAAGATATAATCCGCTTAATTAAACATGACTATACATGTATTGCAAAGGAAATATAATGTTAAAAGATTTTGTCAAACTGGAAACCTTTCTGACCGTCGCAAGAGAGAGAAGCTTCTCGAAAGCCTCTGCCAAACTCGGGATTTCCCAGCCGGCTGTAACACAGCAGATCAAGTTCATTGAAAAGTATCTGGGCGTTAAAATTATCGAAAGAAAAAAGAACGGCATCAAACTGACCGCTGAAGGCGAGGAGCTCTACAAGATCGCTACACGCCTTGAAAAAGAGATCCATGCAGCGGAAAAAGAGGTACTTAAGATCATCAACAAAGAGATGACCTTCAGACTCGGTGCATCGTTTACCATCGGAACCTACATTATTCCCGGAGAGTGCCTCAACACAATGGGAAAAGCGATCAACAACGATATCAATCTCAGCATCGATACAAGTGACAACATCATCGCCAAACTAAAAGATAGAAAGCTTGATGTGGGGCTTATTGAATCACCGGTGATGGACAGTGATTTGATCTACCGTGAATGGTTGGAAGATGAACTGGTACTGGTAAGCAGTACACCGCTGCCAAAGATTGTCAAAACCGAAGAGCTCTACGATTTCCAGTGGATCTGCCGTGAAGAGGGTTCCCACACCAGACGCGTTGTCGCCGAAGTTTTTGAGGAATTGGGTGTCTCGTGCAAAAGCTTCAATGTGCTTTCGGAAGTGGGGAATACCACTGCTGTGCTTCAAACGATAAAAAGAGCGAAAAGAGATACTGAGCACCCGGTTGTCTCCATCATCTCCAAGCACGCTATCGCTGACGAAGTAGCAAAAGGAGAGCTTTTTGAAGCGAGACTGCGCGGATATACGATGAAGCGCAAGTTCTACATTGTCTATACAAAAGAGAACAAACATAACGCGTACGTCGACAACGTTGTCGACTACATCCTTGCAGGACAGTGCTAAGTCAAAGTTTAGCGCTTCTTCTTTTTCAAAAGCTTCTTGTTCTCAGGATTCTTCAGCAGGGCTTCCATGGAGTTCTGTGTGGAGCGCTCCTGCTTGGGGGAGGGCTTTGCCAGGTTGAGCACGATAGGGTGTTCACCGACGATCACCTGCTTGATGGCAAGCAGGGGAATGGTGACTGTCGATCCGAAATTCTCCTCCCCAAATCCCGCTTCGAATATGAAATACTCCTCCTCAAGCTTGGCACTCTCGAAGGTATATCCGCTTAGAACGAAGAGTACGATATCGTTGAAACTCTCCATAATCGATGCAGGCAGCGGCGGATTGAAGTCTATATGCTCAATCTCACAAGCGATGGCGAACTCCTGATTCTTGCTGAAAAGGTAAGCAATGGTCTTGCTGATATGCTCTTGCATCAGCGCCTTGTACTCTTTGGTCTGAAAGAGGTTGATGGTCATGGTAGCCTACCTTTGGTTGGGATAGAGAGTCTCATGTGATGGTGACCTGTTTTAGAATTTTAAATCCTATCATAGCATTCATTAAAGCCACGTGTGTGCAGTCTACAAGGTCACTTTTACGTATGTCGGCTGTCTCGAGCCTGCCACTCTCGATCAGACTTGCGCGCATTGTTCCCTCAAGCAGGGGGGTGCGGGGGGTAAGCCATCTGTTGCCGTCATAAAGGGCGATATTGGCAATGGTAGTATCGGTCAGCAGCCCGTTTTGTTCGATGATGATCTCATCGGCATCGGGGTGTGTTTCAAGCAGGGCAGTGAATGGTGCACGGTCGGCATATTTGTAATGGTACTCAATCGTATCGTCCGTAACTACTTTAAGCGTATTGACTGCTTTGGGCGTGTAGGGAAGGTACTCAACAGATTCGATATTTTCCGCATAGAGGATGCGGCATCGGTATAGCCCTTCCTTGGGCGGGTCGATATGCTTTTGCAGATCAATCGGGGTATTGGTACCGAAAAGTGCTTTTCGGCTCTTGTCGAAACGTGCCTGGTGGTAGGAGAGGTTGTGTGCCCTGCCCCCTTCTATACGGATGGTTTCAAGCAGTGTTTGGACCATTGGGTTAGTAGTCGAAAAGTTCGGTAGAGAGGTAGCGCTCTGCTGTGTCACAGAGGATGGTGACAATGGTCTTGCCCCTGTTCTCCGGACGCTTTGCCGCACGGTATGCTGCTTCGAGGTTCGCCCCGGCAGAGATACCGATAAGCAGTCCCTCCTCTTTTGCGATTTTCGATGCCATGGCAAAAGCAGCTTCATTGGAGACAGCCGTTACCTCGTCGTAAATGTCGGTGTTGAGAATTTCCGGAATAAAACCTGCACCGATACCCTGTATCTTGTGCGGTCCGGCAGGTTTCCCCTCCAGTACGGCAGAGGTTTCGGGTTCTACAGCGATGACCTGAATGTCTGCAATCTCCTCTTTGAGCACTTCGGCTGTTCCTGTGAGTGTTCCGCCTGTCCCAACGGCGGCAACAAAGATGTCAACATTGTTGTTCGTGTCATCGAGTATCTCGACTGCGGTTGTCGTGCGGTGGATTTCCGGATTGTCCGGGTTGTTGAACTGCTGGAGTACAATGGCGTCATCAAGCTCTTTAACAAGTGAAGCCGCTTTGTTGATTGCACCGTTCATACCTTCCGCAGCAGGTGTAAGTACCAGTTCCGCCCCAAGATGGCTGAGGAGTTTTCGTCTTTCAATACTCATCGATTCCGGCATTGTCAGAATGAGTCGAAGTCCCTCAGCCGCGCAGATGGCAGCCAGTGCGATACCGGTATTGCCGCTGGTGGGTTCGATGATGGTGGTGTTTTTAGTGATTTCTCCACGTTTCATCGCTTCGTTGATCATATTGTAGGCAATACGGTCTTTAACCGATGAGGTGGGATTCATAAATTCACATTTCCCGAGTATGGTTGTTCCTGTCTCTTCAGAAAGGGAATTGATCTGTACCAGTGGGGTGTTTCCGACAAGGGCTTCAACATTTTTGGCGATCATAGTAGTTCCTTATACATAAAATATAATTATTCAATAAGTATTTTTGTTATTATATATCAATATTACTTTATTGCTTTTGACTTAATGGTTTAAACTCATAATCATCATCATCGTAGTATTCGATATCCCCGGTTTCAATGTCATAGTGCCACCCATGCAGGAAGAGTTTGCCCTCGTCAACACGCCGTTTTACGGCAGGATAGGTGAGAAGATTGTCAAGTTGATGGATGACAGAGACTTTTTCTGTATATCGAAGCAGTTCCTCTGTGGGACTGTCTTTATGTGAGAGCAGTGCGACCTTTTTGGCCGCATGCCCCAGTTCGAGCCACTTGATAGTGTGGATGTTCTCCGGTGTCGCCTCTATCTCTTTGTAGAGTGAAGCGATGGCACCGCAGTGGGAGTGTCCGCAGACGATGATGTCGGAGATGCCAAGCACGCTGACGGCATACTCGATGGCAGAAGCGGTAGCGTGGTAGTCCGCATCGGGACGGAAAGGGGCGACGAAGTTGCCGATATTCCGGACAATGAAGAGGTCTCCCGCCTTGCTGCCGGTGATCATCGCCGGCATCACGCGCGAGTCGCTGCAGCCGATGAAGAGCGCCTTGGGATGCTGCCCCTTTTCGACCAGTGCCTGAAATCGGTCCTTGTTTTCGTTGAACTTGATCTTCTTGAAGTTCTCATGGCCGGTTTCGAAGTCTTTTAGTCTGTTATCCATTGATGATCTCCTTGATGGTGTATTCAATGTTCTCCTCTGCATACATCGGTACAACACCGTTGTACTCCTGCGGTACCGTGAACGGCTTTTTCTCCAGGATGACGCGCTTTTGTAGTGGCGTGATGCCGTAGACATTTTGAGCGGTGTCGGAGACGAACTTCTGCAGATTCTCAAGCGGTGCGTCGTGGCGTTCGAAAAGCTGTGTCAGCAGCTGCAGGGCGATAGGTGCGGTAAAGACGCCTGCCGCACAGCCGCAGCTCTCTTTTGCGTGGCGCGGGTGCGGTGCGGAGTCGGAGCCGAACATCACTTTTGGGTGTGCCTCGAGTGCTACTTTGAGCAGCGCTTCCCTGTCTTCGGGACGCTTGGCAATGGGTTTACAGAAGAGGTGCGGACGCAGCATGCCGCCTGCGACATCGTCAAGGGTGATAATGAGGTGGTGGACCGTGATGGTGGCATAGAGGTTCTCAAAGCGATCGAGTGCAGCGACACTCTCCTTGGTGGTAATGTGTTCCATGATGATCTTGAGTTTTGGAAAGGCAGCAGCAAGTTTTTCGTAGATAGGCACGAACTGGGCCTCCCTGTCCATGACAAAGCCGTTGGTCTCCCCGTGTACGCAGAGCGGAATGCCAAGTTCGCCCATCGCTTCGAGTGCGGGGCGCAGCTCTTCGACATCAAATCCGCTTACCCCACCCTCTGAGTTGGTGGTGATGCCGGCAGGATAGAGTTTGATAGCAGTAATATCCTCTTTGAGACTCTCAAGAAAGGCTCTGTCGTAGCCTGGTTTGAAAAAGAGTGTCATATAGGGGGTGAAGGTCTCATCGCCTATGGCATCAAGAATGCGCGCTTTGTAGGCGGTCACCTCCTCTTTGGTGCTCACAGGCGGTACAAGGTTTGGCATGATGATCGCACCCGAAAAGCTTTGGGCGCTGGCTTTTGCGATGTTGTGCAGCATCTCGCCGTCGCGCAGATGCAGGTGCATGTCAAGCGGGTTTGTCAGTGTGATCGTGTCTGGATAGGGCATAGAAATCCTTTATGACGTAAAATCGGTTCCTGCTTCCCTCTTTGGGAACGAGCCAGTAGTGTATGTTGATTTTGCCACAAACTCCATTAATATCGAGTGATTTAATGCGCTTTGGCGGCGTGAATGTCACAACTGGGTAGTCTATGCCCCCGGCAAAGAGCTGGTTGCAGCGAAGAATCCGCAGGGTGCTTGCCGCAAGCGCTTTGTGGGGTGCATTGAACTGAAACTGCCATGCGGCATACTCCGAGCAGGTCGGGTAGTAGCGGCAGTTTGCCGGCAGCATCTTCGAGATGTACTGGTAGCTACGGATGGGAGCGATGAAAAATTTTTTGAATTTCATGGGCGGTAGAAGACCTTTCCCTGTTTGATAGTGTACGAAGGTGCCATATTGACAGCATGGTAGATGGTCGTACCGTACTTTCTGGAGTAGTATTGTAGCAAAATCCGCTGCAGTGTCGGCTCTATGGAGGGGATGAACCAGCCGTTGTTGCTGAGGACTATCATCCGCTTCGGGTTTCCCCTGTAGAGCGGTTCGCTGGTGGCTTCAAAGCAGATGGCGTTGCGGTAGGTTTTGCCATCAATGGTGTAGTCGGAAATGACGGCGTCTGCCTTGTAGTCCACCGCATTGTCGTAGAAGACCCTGTTGACCCAGTCGCTGAGAAAATCGGGCAGTGGGTTGGCTTCGCCAAAGGGGACCAGAATGACTTTGTTGGCCACACGCACCCTGCCGTCTTTGGTGAAGATATAGGCAGCATTGCGCGGGGTTTTGCCGTCCCAATAGAGTGCTCCGGTGACGATATTGATGCGTTTGGCGCGCTCATGCAGGGCATCGAAAAGCTTTTGATTGCGGTTGAGAAAGACGGGAAAGACCGATTCTGGCAACACGACAAGGCTCTTGGTGGCATCGACGGCGCTGTCGATGGCTGAGAAGAGCTTTTGAAACTGTGCAGGCTGTTGTGCCTTGTTCCACTTCGCCTCTACAGGTGTGTGTGTCGTTATCAGTGCAATGTCGCTATTGTCTGTGTCTGAGATTTGCGGTACGGGCTGCCAGGCAAGCAGTACCAGCGGCAGGAACAGCAGGCTTTTGCGCCAGTGGACAAGGACAAGTACTGCCAGTATGGCGGCAAACTGCCACTTCCGGATGCCAAAATCACTCTCCGTGAAGATCAGTTCAGGTTTGAACCAGTCGAAGGTGAAAGGGTGGATGTAGCTCATACTTAAAAGGCCGAGGCTTTTGAGTATGAGAGGTAGGAGGTAGGAGGTAGGAGGTAGGAGTGTCGGTATGCGTTGCGTTGCAACGCTTCTGTTTTGGATTAGTTTGTTTGTGAGGAGTTCGGCGGTTTTGGCGATGAGCCAGAAGAGGGTGCCGTAAACCAGGGCGATGAAGAGAAGCACGAGGGGGATGGCCCAGGCCATCTGGTAGTGGAGGAAGCTTAGCGCGATCCACCAGAACCAGAGCAGGGAGAGAAAGGTGCCGGTAAAGAACCAGGTGCGTGCATTGGCCGGCAGCAGGAGGTAGAAAAAGAGCAGGCCAAGCAGGGTGTCAAGCCACGGCAGTGTGATACCGAAGTGTGCAAGGTAGAGAAATGCCGATCCTGTCACGGCGATGGCTGCGCCGCAGAGGATGGCGGCTTTGGCGGTGTGGGCGAGGCATAGGGCCGGTAGGTGCTTCAAAAAGGCTCCTGTTAATATATTACTGCTAAAATATTGTCTCATTTTATTCATAAAGGATTCCTAATGGAACAACAGGCAGGTTTACTGGGATCATTCGTACCGCTACTGATCCTCTTTGCAATTTTCTACTTTCTGATCATCAGACCACAGAACAAACAGCGTAAAGCACACGAAGAGATGCTTGCATCGCTGCAGAAAGGTGACAAGATCATCACCAACGGCGGACTGATTGCGACGATTGTCAAGCCTGAAGAGGATTTCCTCAAGATCAAGCTCAACGATGATACCGTTGTGAAGCTCGACAGAGCCTTTGTTGCCAGAAAGGTCGAAACAGGCAATGAAAGCGCTTAATTTCAGACTGGTACTCTTTGTTTTCGCGCTCATCTTCGGAGTGGTCTTCTCCATTCCGTCGCTGACGCAGAGCGAGAGCGGAAAGAAGATCACCCTGGGGCTTGATCTTCAGGGCGGTCTGCATATGCTTCTGGGAGTCAAGAGCGATGTGGCTATCGAGTCGCGTACCAAGTCGATCGCAGCAAGCGTCAAATACCTCTTTGACGATGCGGATATCATCTACGACGATCTGCGCATCGCCGGAGAGGGTGTTGTCACCTTCGAACTGCTCGACAAGGACGATGTCGCCAAGGCGACGGCACTGCTGCGCAAGGAGATCCCCGGCACGGTACTGACACACGATGGACTGAAGTTCACACTGAAGATGACACCCGAAGAGATCGCACGTACGCAAAAAGATGCCATCAGCCAGGCTGTCGATACGATCCGTAACCGTCTGAATGAGTTTGGACTGGCCGAGCCGACGGTCGCCAAGCAGGGCGAGGACAAGATCCTTGTCGAGGTGCCGGGTATCAAGACACAGGCGGATGAGCAGCGTATCCGCGAGCTCATTGCCCGCGCGGCACACCTGCAGCTTATGGCGGTAGATGAAGACCGAGCGGCTCGCGTGGGAACGATGAGCCCCAACGAAGCCAGAAGCTACGGCGATGTTATTCTGCCCGATGTCTATAACGAATCACAGAAGTATCTGCTGCGTGCCATTCCGGTGCTTGACGGCTCGATGCTCACCGATGCGAAGGTGGGATTCGATCAGAACAACCAGCCGGTGATCAACTTCACCCTCAATGGACAGGGTGCGAAGATTTTCGGTGACTTTACGGCCAAGGCAGTGGGTAAGCGTATGGCGGTCGTGCTTGACAACAAGGTTTACTCCGCACCGGTCATCCGTGAGCGTATCGGCGGCGGGCGTGTGCAGATCTCGGGGAACTTCAAGCTTGACGAGGCACACGATCTTGCCATTGCACTGCGTTCTGGCGCGCTGCTTGCCCCTGTGTATGTGATGGAGAAGCGCTCCGTTGGTCCAAGCCTCGGGGCGGACAACATCAAGGCAAGTTCCATTGCGCTGGCACTGGGCTTCATTCTGGTTGTCATCTTTATGATTCTCTACTACGGTATGGCGGGTGTCATTGCCGATGTGGCGCTTGTGGGCAACCTCTTCTTGATTTTGGCGATCATGTCGCTCTTTGGTGCGACGCTGACACTGCCGGGTATGGCAGGTATCGTCCTTACCGTCGGTATGGCGGTCGATGCCAACGTCATTATCAACGAGCGTATACGTGAACTCCTGCACGAGGGCAAGTCGGTGGCCAAAGCGATCGAAGAGGGGTACGACAAAGCCTTTACCGCGATTTTGGATGCCAACGTGACGACGCTGATTGCCGCAGTGGTACTCTGGGCGTACGGTACGGGGCCGCTCAAAGGTTTCGCGCTGACAATGGGTATCGGTATCCTCGCTTCGATGCTGACTGCGATTGTCGGAACACACGGTATCTACCAGTGGCTGTTGCCAAAGATCGACAGAAAGAGGCTCGGCTTCTGGTTCGGTATTAAAATGGAGGGGAAAAAGTAATGGAAATCTTCAAGTATGACAAACCGATCGCACTGATGAGCAAAGCCAAGCGCTTCGGTATCCTCTCCGTGACGCTGGTACTGATCTCTCTGGCACTGATCTTTACAAAGGGCTTCAACTACGGTCTTGACTTCGCCGGCGGTACGTTGGTGCAGGTGCACTATGACCAGAAAGCCCCCATCGATAAAATACGAAAGGCGATCACTGCGGACAAAAATTACGAGAATGCGAGTGTGACCTATTTTGGCAGTGACAACGAAGTGATCATCCGTACCAAGACCAGCTCCAAATCGCTGGGTAAGGATATGGGTGACACGATGCGCGAACTGCTCAAAGGTACGGGCAACTTCGAAGTGCGCAGGGTCGATATGGTCGGCGCGAAGGTCGGTTCGGAACTGCGCGAGAAGGGTATTATGTCGTTGGTACTGGCGATTCTGGGTATTCTCATCTATGTCTCATTCCGTTTCGAGTGGCGTTTTGCCGTCGCTTCGGTCATGGCGCTGGTGCACGATGTGACCATTGCGATGGGAGCGGTGGTGCTCTTCAACGTCGAGGTCAATCTCGATACGCTGGCGGCCCTGCTGACGATCTTGGGATACTCGCTGAATGACACCATCATCGTCTTCGACCGTATCCGTGAGGGTATCAAGACAAGCAAGAATGTCATTCTCTCCGACATTATCGACGAGTCGGTCACACAGACCCTCTCACGTACGACGCTGACCTCACTGACCACGTTCTTCGTGGTCCTGACCCTCTTCCTCTTTGGGGGGGAGATCATCAGAGGCTTCAGCTTCACGCTGCTGGTGGGTATCATCGTCGGTACCTACTCCTCTATCTTTGTCGCGTCACCGATTTTGATGTGGCTTGGCTTCTCAGTCAAAGGCTTCCGTGAAAAAGAGGCTGAAAAGCTCAAAAGGGAGAAAGAGAAAGAGAAGATGCGCGCAATGTACGAACAAGGAACGGTCTAAAAACGGTTGTATGGTTATGGTGTATGCAGCAAATGCACTCCTGCGTGATGCAAATGGCAGAGCCACCCTTCGGGCTGAGTGCATCACTTGTCGCACATTCACTGCATACACCAAACCGTTCTCCATTAAGAGTGAATAGTGAATAGTTTTGGTATGCTTTTCTTTGGGAAGAAAAGCTTTTTATTGAAAGGAATGACTTCTTTTGAGTAAAAAGCATTAGCAAGAAGGAGTAGGTATGCAGTGGGGTAAGGTTTTTTATATCTTTTTTACGTTGATGTCACTGACGACATCGGCGGCGTTTCTGTACGATGAGGCGCTGGTAGCACTTTTCATTGCCGGTTCGGTCAATGTCGTTTCGACCATTCTGAAGATCGGGGTGCGCAACCTGCTCTCTGCAGAGCTGCTGGCGGGTTCACTGGTTGCCGACTTGCACCTCATCCCGGCATTCTTTGTCATGAAGTTCTCTCCTGAGAACCATACGCTGGCAGTAGGACTGGTCATCGGTGCGGTCGTTGCCAACATTTACACCATCGTCATCTCCATGATCGAGAGTGCCAAAGAGAAAGTGGACTTCTAACCTATCGCGGGGTTCACAGGCAGCATGCCGTACTACATAGAGGCACCGACACTGGCCGGCAGCGATGCAGAGGCGAAGCGACGTGAGATAAAGGGCTATTTTCAGGCGTGCTGGCGCCGTTACGAATCGCTCTTTGAGACGATCGCCGATGAGAAGGCCTACTTTCAAAAGGCCGACCCTCTGCGCCATCCGCTTATCTTCTACTACGGCCACACCGCCGTGTTCTACATCAACAAACTCAAACTTGCCAAACTGATTGACAGCCGTGTCGATGCGGAACTTGAATCGATCTTTGCCGTCGGCGTGGACGTGATGCGCTGGGACGACCTTGACGAAGCCCATTATGACTGGCCGAGTCTGGAGCGAACTCAGCGTTACCGTGATGAGGTCTACCAGATTGTCTCCGAACTGATAGAGACAATGCCGCTGCGTCTACCCATAGGCTGGGAATCGCCCTGGTGGGTCATACTGATGGGTATCGAGCATGAGAACATCCACCTCGAAACTTCTTCGGTACTTATCCGACAGCTGCCTATAGAGACGGTGCAGACGACACCGCAGTGGGAGCCGTTTAAAGCGAGTGGTACAGTACCGGAAAATGCGTGGATCGAGGTGCCCGAGGGCAGGGTATCGCTTGGCAAGGCACGTGATGATGCGCAGTACGGATGGGACAACGAGTATGGCCGCCATACCGCAGACATTCCCGCTTTCAAAGCGTCGAAGTACCTTGTCAGCAACGGCGAGTTTCTGCAGTTCGTGCAGGAGGGCGGTTACGAGAATGCCGCGTACTGGGACGGCGAAGGGAATGCCTGGCGCACCTATGAAAAGGTACGGATGCCGCGTTTCTGGAGTGTGCGGGAGGGCAAGTATCTACTGCGTACGATGACCGAAGCGATACCGCTGCCGCTTGACTGGCCCGTGGAGGTCAACTGTCTGGAAGCCGAAGCGTTCTGCCGATGGAAGAGCCGGAAAGAGCGAAAAAAGATTGTGCTGCCCACCGAAGATGAGTATATGCGTCTGCGGGCATACAGCGAAATTGACGAACAGAGGCCTGAAGCGAACATTGAACTGAGGGTGGCTGCTTCGGGTGTGCCTGTAACGCAGTTTGCGCACAACGGCCTTTACGATGTGGCCGGCAATGTCTGGCAGTGGACGCGTACGCCTATCTACCCCTTTGAGGGGTTTGGCGTGCACCCGATATACGACGACTTCACCGTACCGACCTTTGACGGCAAGCACAACCTCATCAAGGGAGGGTCGTGGATCAGCTGCGGCAACCTTGCCGACCCAAAGAGCCGCTACGCCTTCAGGCGCCACTTCTATCAGCATGCGGGATTTCGTTACATAGAGAGCAACTACGAGGAGAGAGTGATGACCAATGCCTACACCACCGACACTATCATTGCGCAGTACTGCCATTTCGGATGGGGAGAGAACCGTCTGGGGGTGCCCAACTACCCCGAAACCTGTGCCAAACTGGCGCTGGAGTATATGGGCAATCGTCCCAAAACAAAAGCGTTCGATGTGGGGTGTGCCATCGGGCGCAGCAGCTTCGAGCTGGCGCGGGAGTTTGACGAAGTGATAGGGGTGGATTTCTCCGCGCGATTCATTCAGGAGGCGCTGCGGCTCAAGGAGAGCGGTGTGCTGCGTTACGCGATCCCCGAAGAGGGGGAGATAGAGTCGTTTCATGAGGTGCGTCTGAACAAGTTCGGGCTGGAGCATGCGTCAAAGAAGGTGAACTTCTGGCAGGCGGACGCGTGCAACCTCAAGCCTATCTTTACAGGCTTTGATCTTGTCTTTGCCGGAAATCTCATCGACCGTCTCTACGATCCGCGCAAATTTTTGGAGTCGATGACGCCGCGCATTCACCAAGGCGGCTTATTGATTTTGACATCGCCCTACACCTGGCAGGAGGAGTCGACACCCAAAGAGAAGTGGATCGGCGGCTATAAGCGTGACGGAGAGAATGTGACGACCCTGCAGGGGCTTGAGGAGATTCTGGGCGGCGACTTCAGACTGCTTGACACCCGCGATGTGCCCTTTGTCATTCAGGAGACGGCGCGCAAGCACCAGCACACGATCGCCCAGATGAGCGTATGGGAGAGAAGATGACATTCGATTTTGAAGCGGTAGACCGCAGTGGAACCTACACGACCAAGTATGACGATGCGATGCTGAAGTTCGGCACCGACGATCTGCTGCCGCTGTGGGTGGCCGATATGGACCTTGCTTCGCCGCCGTGCGTGCAGGAGGCATTGCAAAAGCGTGCGGTCCATCCCGTATACGGCTATACGGTGTATCCTCCGCGCTATTACGAAGCGATTGCGGCGTGGTACGCCAGACGCTACGGCTGGCAGATCGAAAAGGAGTGGATCGTTCCGGGGTACGGGGTGGTGCCGTCGATGAACTTCGCCATCGAGGCGTTCAGCGAAAAGGGTGAGGGTATCATTGTACAGACACCTATCTACCCGCCCTTTGTCTCTTCGGTAAAACACCGCAAACGCAAAGTGCTGGAGAATGCGCTGCGCTACACAAACGACCGCTACGAGATAGACTTTGACGATTTTGAAGCGAAGGCCAAGGAGGCGAGCCTCTTTCTACTCTGTTCGCCGCACAACCCCACCGGGCGTGCCTGGAGCGATGCGGAGCTGGAGCGGCTTATTGCCATCTGTGTTCAGAACGACGTACTCATTGTAGCAGACGAGATTCACGCAGACATCGTCTACGACAAGGTGCACCGCAGCATAGGTAGTTTCGAAGCGGCTGCGCAGCGCTGCGTGGTGCTGCACGCACCCTCCAAGAGTTTCAATGTCGCAGGGCTTAACACCTCTTTTGCCGTCATTCCCAATGCCCGGGTGCGCAGGGCCTACCGCCACGAGCAGGACCGCTCTGGCATCACCAACGGCAACCCCTTTGGCATAGAAGCGCTGATGGCGGCATACGAAGCGGGTGATACGTGGCTGGAAGCACTCAAAAGACATCTTGCAGGCAACATCGCGTTTGTCAGAGCCTACCTGAAAGAACACAATCTGCCCATCGTACCCGTCAAAAGCGAAGCGACCTTTCTGATGTGGTTTGACTGTTCGCAAACGGGACTCTCTCAGGAAGCTCTGGTAGACTTCTTCGTACACAAGGCCAAACTGGGGCTCAACGACGGTGTGAGCTTCGGCCAAAACGGCGAAGGGTTCATGCGGCTCAATGTCGGTACCTCAAGAGCGGTGCTCGAGAATGCGATGGCGCGTCTTTACAACGCGTGGAAGGAAAAAGAGTGAAAAAGAGCATACTGCTGGCGATTGTACTGAGTACCATGGTATGGGCGCTGCCGGCAGGCATTGAGAGTGCCATTACCAAGTCGCACATTCCCAAAAAAGAGATCTCCATCTATATCAAGGAAGCCGGCAACAGCAGCCGTGTGGTCGCTTCACTGAACCTAAACACGTTGCGTACACCCGCTTCGATCATCAAGGTGCTGACCACCTACTCTGCGGTATTGAAGCTGGGCTTCGACTACCGCTGGCCCACAGAGTTCTACACCAGAGGCAGGCTGAGCGGCGGCGTGCTGCACGGCGACCTCATTGTCAAAGGCTACGGTGACCCGACGCTCAGCGACAAGGATCTTCCCCAAATCGTCTCACGCATCAAGGCAGCGGGCATTCGCAAGATCACGGGCAACATCGTCATCGACCGAGGCTATTTCAAGGTGGGCACGCGCAACACGTCAGGCTTCGACAGCCACCCCCACAGCCCCTACAACGCGATGCCCGATGCGATGATGTTCAACGAGCGTGTCAGCACCATCTGTGTGGCTCCCAACCAGAACAGTGTCACCAAAAAGGTGCCTGACGGCAGCTTTGTCATCCACAACCAGCTGCAGCGTGTCAACAAACCCTGCCGCGGCCGTTACTCCTGGCCGAGGGTGAAGATAGACGACTCCAAACCGGTCCCGGAGGTGTGGCTTAGCGGCCAGATCTCAAAGCGCTGCGGTAAGCGCAATATCTGTCAGGTGCTTACCAAGCCCTACAAGTCGTTCTACTACGCACTCAAAGCCGAGCTTCGAAACGCAGGTGTGCAGGTAAGAGGCACGCTGCGGCTGCAGCGCGTACCCAAAGGCGCCAAGCGCCTCTTCACCCACTACTCCGCAACACTTGAGAAGATTGTCTCCAAGACAGCCAAGAAGTCCAACAACCTCTATGCGCGCCACCTGATGCTGCTTTTGGGGGCGAAGATGTACGGCGCACCGGCGACACTGGAGAAAGGGCGGCGGGCTGTGCGTGTCATTCTCAAAGCACGCGGTGCACTCAAACGTGACATACCGCACATCGACAACGGCTGCGGCCTATCACGCCAGTCGAAAGTGACGGCGAAAATTATGGCAGATGTGCTTGACAATGCCTACGAGCGCTACGGGATGCGCTGGATGAAGACCCTCTCCATCGCCGGTGTGGACGGTACCATCAAGCGCCGTTTCCGCGGCACCATCGTCAGAAAGCGTGCCTGGATGAAGACAGGTACCCTCAAGCACGCCAAGAACATCGCAGGCTATGTCAAGAACCGAAGCGGCAGGTACTACACCGTGGTCATCATCGTCAATACCCGAAAGGGCCACTGGCGTGCGGCAGGACTGGAGAACGACATCATCAAATGGGTGGTTACCTACCGTGGCGGCGGAGGCCGCGTAAATGCACCCAAACCCGCACCGAAGCCTGTAAAAACCGTTCAAAAAGCACCCTCCAAAAGTGCGCCAAAGGCTGCGGCACCAGAGGCAGTTTCTGCACAGCAGGCGTACTACATTCAGACCGGATCGTTCAATCACAAACCTACCGATTTCTATCTGAAGACGCTTCGCAATATGGGACACGCTCCGGTCGTGCGCAACGAGGGGGAGTACAAGGTGCTTGTAGGCCCCTACAGGACTGAGGCGCAGGCGCGCAAAGCGCTTAAAGAGATTCGAAGCCGGGTCAACAAGGGTGCGTTCCTGACACGGCGTGCCACCGCTTCTGCCAACACGGCACTCTACTGACAGTTTCCGCCCTACAAAGCGTCACTGTCACTCAATATACAACTACTAATATAGGCATTTAGCAAAATTTTTTTTCTTCCAAATGCCATTCCCTCCACTACCAAACAGGGCTATACTTGGGTAACTTAACACAAGGAGCGTTCGATGAAACGCGTACAACAGGCCCAGAAAATAGAAACGATCGGCACCATCGTGCTGCTTGGCATTCTGATACTCTCTTTCATCTTTATGAGGTAGCAGGTGAGACAGATATGGATGCTTTTGCTGCTCCCGCTCCTGCTACTGGCACAAAGTCCGCTAAGCGACAGGCAGATACAGGCAAAACTCAATGTTTTAAACGGTGCAGCTGCCGAATGTGTGATGCACCGTCTCTACACCGGTACGGGATGGATTCAGATAGAGGGTGAAGTGGGCCGCAACGGCATCGACGGGCTCTACTACAAACGAAAAAAAGGGCGCATTACCGAAGTACTTGTAGCCGAGAGCAAATGGAACACATCAAAACTTGGCCGCAGCGGCAAGGGCAAACTGGTAAAGCAGATGTCCAAAGAGTGGGTACTGCGTACCCTGTACAAACTGCAAAAAAAGCACCCAATGCCCGAGTACAGCCGTATCGAAGCGCTGGTAAGCGCCGGCCGGTACAGAGCGCGCCTTTTCCGCCTCAAACCCAAAGGCAGCGACGCGCTTGAGATCACCATCTACAAGATCAGAAACAAGGGTGACAGAAGCTTCGATACCTTTCTGGAGAGCAGGCTCAGACCCATTGTGCTCAATGCGCCGAGAAACAGGTTTGAAGTGATGATAACCCAGGCGTACAACAGCTGCCGCAAAGCGGGGCTGCACCGCTACTTTCCCTCTCTTTCGGAGGATGCAATAGAGATGCTGCTGCAAGACAATTACCTAAAGGCCCAAGAGGTACAGTCCTATCTTTAAAAGGAGGATAGTGAAATGATACGACTGTTTGTATCGATCGTTTTGGTTATGTTTACGGCTGCTTCAGCATCCGATGACAATGTGACAATAGATTCGACGCTGATGCACGAAGTATCGGGATGGATCCCATTCAAATCCAAAACATCACAAAAATTCGTACGTAGGGGCTGTTGTTCGCATCATGGCGGTGTCTGCGGTTGCTATGGCGGAAGACAGCAGTGCTGTGACGGTACGCTAAGTCCGACATGTACCTGTTATAATAAGGAAAGTGTTCAACTTGCCTACCAATAGGAGATAATATGTCCAGGTCGAAGAATGCGCTTATTACACTGGCGTGTGGAGATGCGTACGGAAATGCGTATGAGATGGAGGGGCTTTTTGGTGCAACTTTCGACAAAAAGACACTGCCGGATGTTGCAAAGATAAAGCGCTATACAGATGATACCAAAATGGCGATAATACTCTGGAAGCACTACAGCGAATATGGTACCATCATGCCTGAAACACTCCTTGCTGCTTACGTCAAGTGGGCAAAAGAGGAGGGTGCTGCCGATGGCATCGGCATTCATACCGCTGCGGTGCTGCTGCGTGGAGAACGCAACAAAGACTCACAGGGTAACGGTGCACTGATGCGCATACTGCCTTTTGGCCTGCGTCTTGTCGAAGAGGGGTTGGGGTTTGAGGATGCAGTTACGTTGATGGAAATAGACGCTGCACTGACACACGATAACGAAGTGGTTCATGTCGCCAATCGGCTTTGTCTTTCGATCGCCATGAACGGTATTGAGGTGATGCAGCAACCGCGCTACAAACCGTTGCTTGCCAGTCTCAAACCCGGCTACTCCGCCTGGGTGATCCATACCCTCTATCACCTGCTTGATGTGCTGCAGATGAATCTCTCTGTTCTCGATGGGTTCAAAGAGCTTGTCTCAAGGGGCGGCGATACCGACACCAACTGTGCTATCTACGGTGCAATACGCGGATATGGGAAGCAGTTGGAGATCAATGTCGATGATTTTTTGGAGCCGGAAGAAGCTGAAAAAGTACTTGGTTTGTAGAAGAAAAGAGAGGTTCGAAAAGAGCTTGATACCCCTTGAAATACCTGCTGCAATGCTCCATGTATGCGGCTACGGATACATATGTCCCTAACGATTTTACCCTGCAGGAGAGGATAATGAACGAAGTTGAAAACGTGTTGCAATAGGTGTGCAGAGCGCTTGGTCTGGATGAGGCAGAGTGTAACCCCTTTTTTGCTATAATTGTTCCAAAAAACAGGGCCATTATGAATTTTGAAACCTACCCCTTTGAGAAGCTCAACAACCTGCTTGAGGGTCTGCTGCCAAACAGCGACTATGCGCCGCTCTCCTTGACGATCGGCGAGCCGCAGTTTGAGACGCCGCAGTTCATCCTCGATGTGCTTGAATCCAATCTCCCGCTTTTCAACAAATACCCCAAAACAGCTGGTGAAACGATCTTGCGTGAGGGGATGCTGACCTACCTTGAAAACCGCTTTGGGTTGACGCTTTCGCTTGACCAGCTTATTCCCACATTCGGCACGCGCGAAGTCCTCTTCAACTTCCCGCAGTTTCTGCTGCACGATGTCGAAGCGCCGCTGATGGTCTTTCCCAATCCGTTCTATCAGATATACGAGGGTGCGGCAAAGGCCAGCAGGGCAGAGGTGGTTTACCTCAATCTCAATGAGAGCAACCACTTTCAGCCGGTAGCCGATGAGGCGGTGCTGGCCGAAGCCAACCTTGTCATCCTAAATTCGCCTAACAATCCTACATCGTCAACGATGTCTTTGGAAGCGATGAAAGAGTGGGTAAGGCTGGCACTCAAGTACGACTTTGTACTGATGAACGACGAGTGCTATGCCGACCTCTACCTGAACGAGCCGGTACCTTCACTGCTCAATGCTTCCATAGAGGCGGGCAACCCTGACTTTAAGAACATACTTGTCATCAACTCCATCTCCAAACGCTCCTCTGCACCGGGGCTGCGTTCAGGCTTCATTGCCGGAGATGCCGATATTTTGCGTGAATATATGACCTACCGAACCTATGTAGGGTGCGCTTCACCGCTGCCGCTGCAGCACGCGGCTGCCGCAGCGTGGGCGAACCAGAGCCATGTGGATGAGTTTAGGGAGAAGTACAGAAAGAATTTCGAGGTTGCCAAAGAGGTGCTCAGTGTCGAGCCTCCCGAAGCGACCTTCTACATCTGGCTGAAAGTGGGTGACGAGATAGACTTTACCGTCAAGCTCTACGAGCGCTACAACCTCAAGGTGATCCCTGGCTCTTTCCTTGGACGAGAGGGCGAAGGCAAAGGGTATGTACGGCTGGCGCTGGTGTATGAGGCGGAGAAGACGAGAGAGGCGCTGAAGAGGATCGCTGCGCTTAGTGAGGAATTAGGAATTAGGAATTAGGAATTGTGGTATGCGTTGCGTGGCAACGCTTCAATCTATTTGTAAAGGAACAGTATGCAGCAGGAAATGCCTGAAATTCATGTCGAGGAGCTCAAGAAAGACCCTGAGTTTCTTGCCAATATCGAACGTCTGGAGAAAGAGTGCAAGGAGGAGGAGAGTATCGCGAAGGGGTATCAGCTGCTCGATGCGAAACTTGTCATCGAAGCGCCAGAAGATGATATCAACGAGATATTCACCTTCATTGTCAATACCGCCTTTGACAAGCTGGCGGAGTATCTGAGCGAGCATAAAAAGTTCGATGTGCTTGGCAGTGACGAGGAGCGTGCCATTGCGCGAGCGATCTACGAGCACGCGATTCAGCGCTACAGCGAGAATGATAAAAAGGCTGCTAAAGAGATGTTCCTTGTGCTCTACCATACGGTCAACGACGAGGGGCTCAAAGATGCGATGATGGTACACGCTTCGGCGGTGATGGCAGGAATGAGCTTTGACAGCTTCATCGAGGACCTTGTCGATGTGGACGATGTCGATCCGCACGACCCGCTGGCCTTTTTCATCCAGACATTCGTGCAGCCTACGGATATTCTGCTGACGATGTACAGCAAGTATGTGCAGCAGGGCAAAGAGGAGCTGAAGGTGCTTGAAGAGGATGAGAAAAAGGCGTAATTTTTTAGTGAAGAGCTAAGAGAGAAGAGTGAAAAATTGATGTTTGCATCGCGTGGCGATGCTTTTAATGAAAAGAGGGTAGGGGGTACAATATGAAGATTCATTTTATCGGGATCGGGGGGATCGGGCTTTCGGCTCTGGCGAAGTTTCTGTACAACGACGGACACAAGATTTCGGGATCGGACATCAGGCAGACGGAGATCACCAACGATCTGGCGACCAACTATGGCGCGAAGATCACCATTCCGCACCACCCCGACGCTGTCGAGGGTGCCGACATGGTCATCTACTCCGCTGCGGTACGCCCCAACAACCCCGAATACCAGCGCGCCAAGGAGCTTGGCATAGAGCTGCTCTCACGTAAAGGGGCGCTGAAGTTCATTCTGGGCGAAAAAGAGGTGTACGCAGTGGGGGGTGCGCACGGCAAGAGCACCACTTCGGCGATGCTTGCATCCCTGCTGCCTGAGACCAACGCGCTCATCGGTGCGATCAGCAAAGAGTTCGGCTCCAATGTGCGTAACTACCCCAACAACAAGGTGGTCTTCGAAGCAGATGAGAGTGACGAGAGCTTTCTCAACTCCAACCCCATGCTTGCCATCGTCACCAACGTAGAGCCTGAGCATATGGAGTACTACGAATATGACGAGGAGCGCTTCTACAACGCCTACCGAAAGTTCCTCTCTCTGGCGAAGATCCGTGTCATCAATGCCGAAGATGCATTCCTTGCATCACTTGATATGGAGAGTATCAAACTCTACCCCTCAAAGGAGATACACGATATCGATTTCGTTCTGCTGGACGGAGAGCCGCATACCCGTTTTACGTTACGTGATTACGGCTCGTTCGATGTGTTCGGTTTTGGAGAGCACATTGCGCTCGATGCGGCGCTGGCGATTCTTGCCGCACTGGAACTTGGAGAGGATATCGAAGCTATAAGGGAGAACCTTAAGCACTACAAGGGCATCAAGAAGCGCTTCGATATCGTCCAGAACCAGCCAGGCATGGTGGTCATCGACGACTACGGCCACCACCCTACCGAGATACGTGTGACGATGCAGTCGCTGCAGCATTACAAAAAGCTGCGAAACTTCACACAGCTTAACGTCATCTGGCAGCCGCACAAATACTCGCGCACCATCGACAATCTGCCGGCATTTGTGGAGTGTTTCGAGGGCGTGGATGAGCTGGTCATTCTGCCCATCTGGTCGGCAGGCGAGCTTGAGGTGGACATCGACCTCAAAGGGGCGTTCAGCCGATACAAACTGCTGATGGCAGACTCCGTGACCAAAGAGGACTGTGTGGTGAAGGTCATTAAAGACGGCCACGTTATCCGTGAGTATGCGGAGGGGCTGGTAACGGCGTTTGGTGCAGGGGATATCACCTACCAGATACGGGGTGAGGCGTAGTTTTCAGGGTGAAATGAAACCCTCTTCAACAAGTTTTCGGTAGATGGCTTCTGCCATTGCTTTGTACCCTTTTGCATTGGGGTGTATCTGGTCGCTTTTGAGTGCGGGTTTGTCCAGAATATCGGCAAGCACCCCTTCAAGCAGGGGTGCACCGGTCTCTTCGGCAACCTCTTCGTAGAGAGACAGCGGTTCGAGCCCAAAGAGCGTCAGGTTGGGTACGGAGATAAGCAGCACCTCACTGCCGTGTGTTTTGCAGAGTGAAACCATTTTGACAAGATTGGCTTTGAGCTGTGCCATGGGCAGTTTCTGTAGGATGTCATTCCCGCCGTAGCAGAGGATGGTCAGCTTGGGACGGTGCTTCTGCAACAGCCCGGGCAGCCGCCGCAGTCCCTCAGCGGAGGTTTCACCGTTGATGCCGGCATTGACGACCCTGATACCTGTCATTTTCGAGAGCAGGGCGGGGTAGCTCTGCTCTGGCGCTGCGCCAAAGCCGTAGGTGAGGCTGTCACCGGCGGCAAGAATAGTGTCGTTTGGCTGAAGTGTCGTTGTCATGGCGGGAGTCAGGGGACGGATGAGGTAGAGCAGTACCGCTGCTGCAACTGCGACTATCAGGTACTTCACTTGCCCGTTTCATCCTCATCGGATTTGCGTTTGAGCGTTACCGAAGGGTTTTCGCCAAAGAGGTCGGTAAAGTAGCGCGAGAAGTGCCCCATGTGGGTAAACCCCCACCGCTTGGCGATGTGGACAATGGCATTTTCATCCGGATCTGCCTGTATGAGCGCTCTTCGTACGTGGTTGAGTTTGAGGTTTCGCAGAAACTTGCTTGGCGTGAAACCAAAGAGCGACTTGAAGGCGTTTTGCAGTGTCTGTTCACTGACACCGTACCCCTGTGCCAGTGAAGTGATGGTGACCTTTTTGCTTAAACGCTTGTAGATGCGGTCTCTGATCTGCAGGGCGATCTTCTCTCCCTTGGTCAGCTTTGGCAGTGCAGGCGTCTGCGCTTCAAAAAGCGATGTGACCGTCTGCATCACCTCCTCTTCCATCGCCGCAGCTTTTGCTTCATCGTCAAGTATGGAGGGGGCTTTTTCGACCTTTTTCAAAATGTTCTCAAGCAGTGTCTGCAGACGTCTGTTGATGTCTTCGACCGCTTCGAGGTTGTGCCTGGAAAGCTCTCCGCTTAGTTCCCGATACGCTTTTTTGGGGAAGCTGACGATGGCGGCTCTGAACCTGCCGTTGGTCACCATGCTGTAGGGCTTTTTGTCATCGAAGATGACGGCCATTCCCTCTTTGAGCTTGGTGTGTCCGAAGCAGGCTTTGTCTTCAAGCTCCTCTACCACACCCACTGAGATAGTGCCTTTGGGAGAGGAGACTTCATAGAGAATCCCCCCGTTTCGTATGGCGTAGGAGAGCTGTATCTGCGGCAGAAAGAGAATGCTGTTCTTACCCTCCAAAGCCTGTGGAAGCAGCGTGTAGGTCGCTTCATACGCCCAGTTTGGAGAACTTTGTCTCATCAGATCGGTTTTGTCGAAAGTCTGGCTGATAAATCGAGTTTCTGGTTGCATGTCGAAGATTATACCCAATTTTATAGTATAATTCACCAAAACCTATGGAATGGAGAGCACTTTTTGGAAAGAGGAGAGAAATCGATCGTTCAGAAACTGGACCTTGACGGCTACATTGCGGAGTTCAAACAGTTTCTTGCCCGCGACAAAGCGGTTGCGATGCCAGGCGACATCAACCAGCACCACCGTTACATCAAGGCACTCTCCTCCGTGCAGTTTCCCCCTCCAAAACCCGTGCCCAATCTCGAGAGGGAACTGAATCTCATCAAAAAACAGGGGATACTGGGGCTGGAGGAGATCTTCGCCTTTGTCACGATGGTCTCCTACTTCAACCGCCTCAAGGCGCTCTCTCTGCCCGAACCGCTTGGAAGCTGGATAGGCGAGATCGAGATACCCGACGATATTGCAGAGGTGGTGGGATATTTTACCGAAGAGGGTGAGATCAATCCCGAACGTGACCCGGAACTGCACAGCATAGAACGCGCCATCAAGCGCAACCGGGCTGAAATAAAAGAGACGCTCTACAAGCTGACGCACGCTGCCAAACTGCGTGACTATCTGGTCGATACGCAGGTGCATTTTCACAGCGGTGAAGAGACACTGCTGGTGCGCGGCGGCTTCAACAACGCCATCAAGGCGACAGTCGTAGGGCGAAGTTCGGGCGGCTTTTTCTACATCATCCCCCAAAGCGTGACACACCTCAAGGAGAAGGAGGCTGCGCTGCTGAGCAGCCGCTCCGAACTCATCTGGCGCTACTGCAAGGAGATCTCCGCGCTCTTTTTCAAATGGGAGCGCTTTCTCTCCTTTGTCAACAAGGCCTATGACCGTTTCGACCACTATCAGGCACGGGTGAGCTTCGCGCGTGCCAAGGAGTACGAGTTCATTCTGCCCGGGAGGGAAAAGCGCATCACGCTGCACGACTTTGCCCACCCTGCCATCGAGAACCCCGTACCCGTCACGCTTGATATGCACAAGCCGATTCTGCTTGTGACAGGGGTGAACGCCGGAGGTAAAACAATGCTGCTCAAATCGCTCTTAAGCGCAGTATATATGAGCAAGTACCTGCTGCCGTTCAAGTGTGACGCATCGCGTACGAAGGTGGGACACTACAAGAGCATTGAAGCGGTCATTGACGATCCGCAATCGGTCAAGAACGACATCTCCACCTTTGCCGGGCGAATGCAGGAGTTCGCCAAACTCTTCGAAAAACAGGATGCCATTGTAGGGGTGGATGAGATAGAACTTGGTACCGACAGTGACGAGGCGGCATCGCTTTTCCGTGTGATGCTCGAGGCACTCAAGAAACGGGGTATCCACTTCATCGTCACTACCCACCACAAGCGCCTTGCTTCACTAATGGCAAGTGATGATGAGGTGGAGCTGGTCGCCGCACTTTACGACGAAGAGCGAAGGGTGCCCACCTACACCTTTCTGCAGGGAAGCATCGGAAAGAGTTACGCCTTTGAGACGGCACAGCGCTACGGCGTACCGCCTGCCATTGTCAGCGAAGCCAAAAAGGTGTACGGAGAGGACAAGGAGAACCTCAACGAACTGATCGAGAAGTCCACTTCGCTCGAGCGTGAAATGCGCAAAAAAATAGCTCAGGTAGAGAGCGAGCTCAAGTCGCTTGAGCGTCAGAAGCAGAGGCTCACCGAAGAGGAGGAGAAGCTCAAGGAACAGCATAGAAAGGCCATTGCCACACTGGAGAACCGTTACAATGCCGCGACCAAAAAGGCAAGAGAAGCGCTCAAGGCAAAAGAGTCAAACGAGGGAAGACGGCTGCTCAACGAAGCGCACAAACGAAAAAGCGTTGAGGTCAAAGAGGCGACGGTCACACCAAAAGAGCCGCTCAAAGAGGGTGACAAGGTTAAGTACCGCTCCCACAAAGGCGAACTCCTCTCCATACGCGGCAACAATGCAACCATTATTGTCGACGGTCTGAAGATGCGCGTTCCGCTTAAAGAGCTCAAGCGTCGCCAGGAGACACCAAAGGCCAAACAGCCTGTACGGCCAAAGAAGGCGACCCACCACGTCGAAAAGGACGGTGCGACGGTATCGGTCAAACTTCTTGGCATGTATGCCGACGAAGCCATAGACACGGTCGACAAGTTCCTCTCCGATGCACTGGTAAACGGCCTGAACGAAGTGCAGATCATCCACGGAACGGGTAGCGGCGTGCTTGCGAAACTGGTGACGGAGTACCTCAAAAAACACCCCAAGATCCAGAAGTTTTACCGAATGCCGGGCAATCTCGGCATTACCGTCGTGGAGCTTTAATCGCAAATTGGTATAATAGTGTCAAGTAAAATGCAAGGGAGCACTGCGTGAGCATTAAAGATGATGTCAACTATGTCAAAACGGAACTAAGCGGCGATGAGAAGGTACTTGAGAGCGTTTTCAAGCTTGAGACTTTCTACAAAAAGAACAAACTCTCCATCTGGGGATTGGTAGCGGCGATCCTCTTCTACTTCGTCATTACGATGGGCATGGATGCAGTGCGTCAGTCCAGACTCGAAGCGGCCAACCAGGCTTTCCTGACACTGCAGCAGAAACCTGACGACAAGGCTGCGCTTGCACTCCTCAAAGAGAAGAACCCTGCGCTCTATGAGCTCTACACCTTTTCAAAAGAGGCCAAGGCACAGGATGTCAAAGCGCTTGCTCCCATTGAAAAGAGCAAGGATGAGATTTTGGTAGATATGAGCCGTTACACGGTCGCTGCGATCGAAAAGAAGCCGGTCGACTCCAAACTCTACAAAGAGCTTGCCATTCTCGAGTCTGCATACCTTGACATCAAGGCAGGAAAGGTACAGAATGCCAAAGAGAGACTCTCTCTGATCGATGCACGCTCTCCGCTTGCGGCATTCGCGAAACTGCTTGAACACGCCACACTGAAGGCAGAGTAAGATGAAAACGCTTCTCCTTCTCTCTTTGGCTGCCGGTGCACTTCTCTTTTCCGGGTGCAGTTCGAAACAGTACTTCGAGCCGGAAAACACCCTCTCTGTTTCGGGAGTAGAAAGCAGCTTTAGCGGTACCATCATTGATGTCAGCCGTGACGGTGCTACGCTTGCAGGTGGCGGATACATCGACAAGAGCGGCGTGCACAACATTTCGCTTGGTGAAGGTTTCCGCTTCCTCAGCGAGAGCGGCAACTACATTCTCGCTAGCAATGCCGAGGGGATGTTCCGCCTGATAGACAAGAAGAGCGGTAAAGTGATCAAAGAGGTGAAGATGCAGCCGCCTGTAGTCTCTGCCAGTGTGCGAAACGGGCTGGTTGCCTACATTCTTGAAAACAACGCATTTGGGCTCTACAGCATCAAAGAGGACCGAAAGATCGTTGAAAACCGATCCGAGCGTACCTACGCCATCGATGCCAGAGCGGCAAGCCCGCTCTTTATCGACACGCTGGTGGTGATGCCGATGCTTGACGGTAAGCTGGTGATCTTCGATACGCGCGATCCCGAAGCGATGAAGGTGGTCTACCTCAGCAGCGACAAGGTCTTTAACAATGTCATCTACCTTGAGCGTATGGGTGACACACTGGTGGCAGCCACACCCAAAAAGCTGCTGACACTGGGTACCGAGGGTGAGTTCGAGTATAAAAAGAATGTTGCAGATGTCGCCATTGGCGGCAACCATATCTATCTCTTTACCAAAGAGGGGGATATTATCAAACTCGATCTCACGCTTGAGCCGCTTGCAGCAAAAAAGTTCAAGTTCGCGCAGTTTGTCGCCGCGACAGTCTACAAGAACAGGGTTTATGCGCTTGACAAGCAGGGCTCGCTCATTGTACTCAGTCCGGATCTGAGCAAATACAAGATCTACGATGTGGGTGAGGTCGATTCACCTGTCTTCGTTGCCAACGGTAAGCTCTACAAAGACGGTGAAATCATCCACCTTGAGAGACTCAGCTACTAAGGCGCCGATGAGCGACCTGCTTACGGCGTTTGAAGAGTACCTCAGCGTTACCAAGGTGCTTGACGAACTGACGGTCTCCTCCTATCTTGGTGATCTCAGACAGCTTGAAGAGGCGGTGAAAAAGCCGCTGACGAAGCTTGAGACGACTGATGTGCTTGCTTTCCTTTCACACTTCGAGAACAAACGCACTCTCAACCGAAAACTCTCTTCTATCAATACCTTTTTTGCTTTCTGCCACCGCCAGAACTTCACCCATGAAAAGATCAAGATTCCGATGGCAAAAGTGCCCAAAAATCTGCCAAAGTACCTCAACCCCGAAGAGATTATGGCAGGCGTGGCAGCGATAGACCGCAGTACATTGCAGGGATTGCGTGACTATGCACTCATTCTTTTTCTCTACGCCAGTGGCTGCCGTATCTCCGAAGCGCTCAGTGCCCAGCGAAGTGACATTCTGGAAGGGTGGCTGAAGATCCGTTTCGCCAAGGGTGAAAAGGAGCGTGTGGTACCGCTGGCACCTGTGGCACTTGATGCGCTCAATGCCTATCTGGAGAGACAGACGATGGCAAGCAGTTACATATGGCTCAACTACCGAGGTGATCCGCTAAGCCGCATCAGTGCCTACAAGATCGTTAAGAAGTATCTTGGGGTCTCTCCCCACGTACTGCGCCACTCCTTCGCCTCTTCTCTCATCATCGGCGGAGCGGACCTGCGCGTGGTACAGGAGCTGCTTGGCCACAGTTCGCTTGAAACCACCCAGATATACACCCACATCCAGAAGCAGAACCTTCAGGAGACGATGCGAGCGTTTCATCCGCTTGGTTAAAACAGAAATAGGGTAAGATTGTTTTATGAAAGAACTCGTCGAATTTTTACAGCAGCATGGCCTTGTATTCAAATCTCTCAAAGAGGTTCCCCCCAAAGAACTTGGCAGCAGAAAAAAAGTGCAGATATTTGTCGGTGTGGACCTCAAAGGCTTCTATGCCGATGTGATGGTGTTTGAAAAAAAGAGCAGGGTACTGCGCAAAGAAGCACAGGAGCTGATGGCGCTGCATGAGAAACTCGAACAGTATGTCGGCAGTGCGATCAAGAAAAAATATATCGTCATTAAAGCGTCGCTCTGCTCCAAAGCGAAAGCGCTGCTTGAGGAGCATGGATGGAAGGTGTTTCATGTTTCATGAAACGATGGAAGATGGAGGATGGAAGATGGAGGATGGTTCACTTCTTGCCGATGTAGGAAATAGCCGTATCCATCTTTATAATGGTAAAGAGGTTGTGCATCTGCTGCATGATGAAGCGATAGAGCAGTTTTGTACGCAAAAAGTGTACTATATTTCGGTCAATCAGCACCTTGAGTCACGCCTAAAGACAGAAACTATATGGGAAAATATCTCCGATAAGGTACACATTCCGGGTGAATACGATACGATGGGTGTAGACCGCAGGGCGCTGTGTCTGAGCCATGACAACGGGGTGTTTGTCGATGCGGGCTCTGCCATTACGGTGGATGTGATGGAGCGGGGTATCTACAAGGGCGGATTTATCTACCCCGGACTCAAAGCGCTGCAGAAGAGTTACACCCGTATTTCTCCTGCACTTGATACCGTGCTCGATACCGACATTTCACTCACGGAGCTACCCCGTACAACCAAAGGGCAGATAAGCTATGGTATAATCGCGCCTATCAAAACCCTCATCGAGACACTCTCACGCGGAAAACCGCTCTATGTCACAGGCGGTGACGGCAGAACCGTTTCGGGCTTTTTTGCCAATGCCGTGTATGATGAAATGCTGGTATTCAAGGGAATGGAGCACGCGCTGCAGGGGAGTGAGGAATTAGAAATTAGGAATTAGGAATTTTGGTTTGCTTTTCTTGGGAAAAGCTTTTATATTTATAATAGATGGAGTAAAAGTCATGAGAGATAGTGTAGTGAATGAGACTGAAGAGAAAGAAGCATTGCAAGGCAATGCATTCCATAACTCCTCACTCCTCACTCCTCACTCCTCACTTCTGCTCCAAAGGAGTAGACAATGTTGACGGTTGCACTTCCCAAAGGGAGAATCGCGGAGCAGACACTGGAGATCTTTGGCGAGATCTTTGGCGGGGAGTTCTGTTTTGAGGGACGTGAGCTCATTATGGAAAAAGAGGGATTTCGTTTCCTCAACGTACGAAACCAGGATGTTCCCACCTATGTCGAACACGGCGCAGCCGATATCGGTGTGGTAGGGCTCGATGTCATTACCGAAAAGGAGCTTGACATCATTCAGCTTCTGGACATGCAGCTTGGTAAGTGCAAGGTGGCCATCGGTATCAAGAATGAAGATGAACTCGACTGGAGCCGCCCCAACATCAAAGTGGCTACCAAAATGGTCAACATCACCAAAAACTACTTTGCCAAAAAAGCTGTCGGGGTCGAGGTGGTCAAACTCTACGGATCCATCGAGCTTGCCCCTCTTGTAGGGCTTGCAGATGCCATTGTCGACATTGTTGAAACCGGTAATACAATGCGTGAAAACGGTCTGAAAGTAGCGGAGGATATCATGGACTCCTCAGCGCACCTCATTGCCAACAAGAACAGCTTTTATGCAAAGAAGGCGGAGATACTCTCCCTCTATGAGCAGATCAAAGCCGTTGTTGAAAAGAATGGCTAACAGTACCGCGTCGCTCGACCTCTACGCGAGAGTAGAGGATATGCTTGAAAACGAAGAGGCCATCGCCTCGCTCTACGGCTACTACTACGAAACCCTCTCCCAATGCACTTTCGATTCGCTGCTCGATGTAGGATGCGGCAGCGGTGCCTACCTTTTAGAACTTCAAAAGCACTTTCCCAGTGTCAAAGCCAAAGGTATAGACCTGAGCCCCGTGATGGCAGAGCGTGCGAGAGACAAAGGAATTGATGCCGAAGCGGTGGACCTATGCGAACTTGATGGCAAGTTCGATGTCATTACCGCAGTCTTCGATATGGTCAATTACCTCCCTCGGCAGGCACTCGAGGGCTTCTTTGGTTGCATACGCGAACATCTCAACGACGGCGGCTGCTTTCTGTTCGATGTCAATACCCGATACGGCTTCGAGAATGTCGCTGTCGGCGCTTATATTGTAGAAGATGAAACACGTTTCCTTGCCATTGACAGTGACTTCGAAGAAGGGCGCTACGAAGCGAAATTCGACCTCTTTGAGAGAGAGGGAGAGTGTTATAGGCGAAGCAGTCAGACCGTTGAACAGTTCTACCATACTCCGGAAACGCTGGTATCTGTCTCTAAGATGCAACTGCTTGCAAAAGAGCCATTGTCACTGTATGGATTCGATGAAGCCGACAAAAACTTCATGCTTTTTCAAAAAACTGACGTTTAAAACAGACTTTTTTTATCTAAAATCGTTACTTTTGGGGCTTGATTCTGTTAAATAAAGCTATACAATTTCAAAAAAATACATTTTTTTAAAAAAATAAACACTCCTTCATACTACCCTAATTATCGCACTTTCAATCTTTTGTGAAGCCATCCAATAATGATTTTGGCACATTTTTGGCACATCTTTTCATTACAATAGGGGTAGAGGCAGACTCAAAAGACTCTGCCAATTTAAAGTTAGTAAAGAGGAGAAAAAGATGAAAAGATTAAGTTCAGTAGCGGCAATTGCGTGTGTCGGGATTATAAGTATCGGATTGACAGGCTGTGGTGGTGGAGGGGGAGGCGGTACGCCTGAGATACAGGCGGCAACCGCTGAAAACCCCTGTCCCATTCCGCAGGAGGCTAAAGCACCGACAACACTGGATGTGAACAAAACGATCACAGCCCTTGCCTATGCACAGGGCAGTGCTGAAATGGCGTTTATACTTGCAGATGACGGATATTACTGGATGGATTCTGCAGCGAAACAAAGTGCCTCGGCATCCGATGCAAACGAGGTGACGCTGGCCACACTGGTAAGCGGCAAAGTAAAAGCGTTGCAGAAAACAACGGACAAGTACAGAAAGTCAGTGGATTATGGCGATGACAGCATCGAGTATGGGGACAACATTCCGTGTGACAGCGGTAGCTACTCTGCGCACGATACCTCTGTTGATGCAAGCAACAATGAGGATGGAGTCGATGGTGGTTCTTCCAGTCAGACCTTCACGTTGACATTCAACCAGTGTGTTCTTGAAGATAATGATGCCAATAGCAACTTGATCGCATTCTTCACAGATATGATGATGTACTCGTCCATGATGTATCATGTTGGTTATACTGCAGATCCGGACCCTGTGCTGCCTGTCTATACGTTCAACGGTTCGCTTGCCCTTGAGTACAGTGAAGACTATACCTATAAGAACTGGAATACAGCGCCACTGGACACATCCGGGTATGGAAATCAAGATACTTATCAGGGAAGCAGCAGTTTGAGAACGGAAAACCTGCATTTTGATCGGAAAGTTGGGGATGCACTCAAAGAGAGTTTCGATTCGAACGAGGTCTTCAGTGTCACCTTCAACGGCTCAAGTGAATATAACAACAGCGATACGTATGAGAGTGTTGATGCCTATAATGATGGCAACTATACCCATGTACGCAAAGAAAGCGATACCAATAGCATTTCTTTCAGTTTCGAGGGACAGGAAGAAAGCAAAGAGTATGGTACAGACTGGAACAGTACAGTGTCGATTTCAGCACTCTGCTATAGTGCGGAGATGATGTATAACCGTATATATCAACGTAATGAGAGATATGAAGAGCATAATGAGGTAGATGGCAACTCTACCAATATGAATTCTTTCAGTGTCAAAAGCAGCGGCTATCTTGCAATGCAGGTAGAAGAAGGCACAGATGTGAGCGGTTTTGATCTGTATGCAAAAAACCTGAAGGTAGAAGAAAGTGAGAGAGATGAAGAGAGCTGGGAAGTTGATGTTGATGGGAATTGGGTGTATGCTCCAAGTGTAGAGAATGCGGAAGTACAAGTTGATGGAACCGTTGGTTCTACACTGTTTGGCGGAAGTGCGGTACTGGCTACTGTAACACCGTGGAAGATGAGTTCGGAGTATCCGGGCGTGGTGAACTATACTCCAACTCCAGGTTACAGAGGCGGTTATATGTTTGATCTTCCATACTCTCCTTATGAAGGTGAAACAACAGTTACCGGCACCAACACGGCAACGGTTACATTTTACCTCGAGGATAACAATGACACCGATGTCAACCTGACGGTGAATGGTGAAACTATACATAAAGAAAGTGTCTATGAACTGTTTGATATGATTGAACATTGAGTAGAACAGGAACTTTGTAAAATAATGTGGACTGGGGTGCTCTGAGAGGGGGTAGACTTCAGCCACATACTGTTTCAGGACTATGTTCTGGAACAGTACTCGTTAGCAATTAACATCAAAAATATCTCTATCCAATAAATCTCTCCGTAGACGACTTGGAATTCAATATGCTTCAAGAATCCATACAATCCATTGAAAAAGTTTTTTGTATTCCCTGTTTTTTGCAATTCCTCATGATGGTGGCATTGGATCAGCGCGGCTGATTCTGTTTTGGCCAGTTTGGTTTGACCGTTGAAATGTTTTTTCTTTCGTTTTTCATAATTGTATGGATGAGCTCCACATCACTGTAGGCAGACAGGTTGTCGAAAATATAGTATCCGCTTTTCAGTTTCTCTCTTAGCTTCAGACCATAGTTCGCTTCGAATGCTCCTATATCAACTTTGGCACTTTTTTTAAAACGTATGAGCAGCCCTCTTTTTGCTTCAAGCATTTGAGCACTGTAAAGGTTGAATCTTTTGCGTTGTAAAGCGTGGGGAGCAGCGCTTTCATTGTATTCATCTGTTTCTTTGAAGTAAAACGGCCGTTCAGTACCTCTCTCCATGATCATTACGCGTTTGTATGTCCCCATTTCGGTATGAGCGGGAGAAGCAATGATATAACCGGGAAGTGCTCCCAGGAGCAGAACAGATAGCATGATGAATCGCTGTGTTTGCATAATGTCTCCTTTAACGGTGTCCATAGATTTTTATGGCGATACGCTTGAGCGTACCGGTATTGTTGCCGATCCTGTCTGTGAGTGTCACGTGCCACGTGCCGATGCTCTCCTCACCGATGAATGCGGCACTTCCGAACCTGAATCCGCCATCCATCCACCAGCTGGGCGACTGGGAACCCTCTTTGATAAGTGTTGTCTGTGTTCCCTGTGCAGAGGAGAGTGTGATGCGGTAGTCGGAAGCATTGCGGTTGTCGTTGTCTATGGTGACCTCAACCCACTCTATGGTCATCTGATCTGTCACATTCAGATCGAATGCATAAGGCGTATTGTCATCGGGGATCAGCAGGTTGAAGTCTTTGGATACGGCAGTATTCACTTCTGCCGAAAGCAGAGTATAACCGGCGGTACACTCCTCTATCATCCCTTTGGGGTTGATGAGACCGAAACCGTAGTCGGTACTGTGCCAAAGCCCGGCAGCGTTCTGATGCCAGGTCGGGTTTGCCGTATCTACCTGCTTTGCATGTTTGGCAATGAGGTAACGGACGTCTCTCCAGGTAAGTGCAGGGCAGGCTTCCAGTACCAGTGCTATGGAGGCTGAAACCATGGGGGCGGCTGCACTGGTACCGTTCATAACGAACGTATAGTTCTCCTGAGTGTCCTCACTCCAGGTCGTCTGGGTTTGCACCGTGCCAACATGGTTTGAATTGCCCATAATCGTTGTTGTTCCAATGGTAGGGGAGTCATCATAATAGTTGCCGCTATAGGCTGAAACCAGGAGGTTTGAACCTGGGGTCGAGTACTCTGCATGGGTATTGTCATGCTTGAGGGCGGCCACAGCTATGGCATAACGGTTGCTCAGGGAGTACTGCAGATTGGCATCACCGTTAATGTCTCTGTCATTGCCTGCGGCAAAGACATAGAGCCGGCCCTTCCCGCCTCTGAGTGTGGCGGCACCCTGTGCCATGATGTTTTCATAATCTGTATCCGTATCGAAATAGATACCCCAGCTGTTGTTGCTTACGGCGATCTCATTGGCCCCTTCGCCCGTGAGCCAGACCTTTTCCAGCTCGGCGATGCTCTGACCGCTCTGTCTGAGCCAATTGCTGCCGGCGATTTTTGCAAAGGGAGCAACGCCTCTGACACCCTTTCCGTTGAAAGCCTGGGCCGCAATGATTCCTGTAACCATGGTGCCGTGGGAGTCCCTTCCTATGGGATCACCGATTTGTAATCCGTTATAGGAACGTGTCAGGTCCATGTTCTCCTCAAGATCCTCATGGTCACTGTCGATACCATTGTCCACAACCTGAACAATGATGTTTTCGCCCTTGTTATACCCCAGGTATTGATGCATCAGCGGCAGTACATCGAGGTCGTTTCCGACAATGGTTTCGACACCGCTCCGATTGGTGGCAGTGCCCAGACTTCTGATATGCCAAAGTTTGTCAAAAAAGGTATCGCCATGACTGCCTGCCGTGTCAAGACCGTCTTCAACACCGTTTCCGTCCATATCCGGATCGTTCAGATCACTCCCAATCAGAAGTTCGATATTGTCGGGTATGTAATCGTCATCCGTATCGTTTGCAGCTGACTCATCGATGTCTGTAACAGTGATGTTCATATCCATGTCTGCCTGATTCCCCTCCGTGTCACTGGCTGTAATGGTGATTTGATAGACATTGTCACGGTTTGTATCTACAGCAGATTCGAAGTTTGGTGCAGTTTTGAACTTGAGCTTTCCACTCTTCTGGTCAATAGTAAGGGCACCTGCATCATCTCCTGCAAGCGTGTAGGTGACACTGGACTCATCCTCTGTCTGTACAGTAGTGACAACAACCCTGTTTTCAGTGATGCTGATGTTGGAAAGTGTTCTGAAAACGGGCGGGGTATCATCGATATTGCGTACTGTAACACTCAGTGTCTGTTGCGCACTTACACCATTAGCATTTGTGGCTTCAAGGGTCACCTCATAGGTGTTGTCGCCATTGCTGTCCCCTGGAGTCTCAAAATCAGGAGCTTGAAGAAAAGAGAGTTTTCCTGTGGTACTGTCTACGTTAAAAAACTGCTGGTCTGTTCCTGAGACGATTTGGAAGGTGGTTGCCGTCTGACTGTCGGTCCTCAGTGTAATAACAAAAACGGTATTTTCATTGACTGTTACGGAGGCAGGGGTAAGAAAGTGTATTGTTCCCTGCTGCGTTGATGTTGTTGCCGTGTCGCCTCCACCGCCTCCACCGCCCCCGCATCCCTGAAGCAGTAAAAGTGTGAAGAGTAACAGTATGAACCTATAGTGAATCACTGCGCCTCCTTTTTTATCTATTATAGCCAAAAGGCAACCTGTTACACAACCTCAGATGCTTTTGTCTGAATGAGCTGTTTGAGTGCCTGACTTATTTTGGGAATAACCTCATTGACATAGGGAAAATCACTGTCTTCCCTGACTGCCATACATGGAGTGGCTTCAAAAAGAATCATTTTTCCATCTTCGTCAAATGCACAGTCAATACCGAAATAATCCAGCGCCAAAGCCTTTTTCATTTCCAGAGCGATGCGGCTGCTGTTTGGATGGTCAGCTGTGATAAACGCTTTCTCTTCCTCCTGCCATTCCGGCTTCTCTGCCATCATCTCGCGTTTGATGTCGTAGGAGATATTCCAGGAGGTAGAGACAACAAGGTGCCGGGGTATCACTGCATCTCCGACAACCCAAAACCTCGCTTTTCGGTAAAACCCGTCAGGTGAACGGTAATCAATATATTCGATGAGATAAAAACTGTTTTCACCTGTAATGGCAAATGTTTCCAGTGATTGTGAGAGTGTGTCTGCAGAATCTATTTTGACCATGTTTTGGCTCCCCTGGTCTCCTGCCGTACGAAAAATAAGAGGGAAAGAGAGTTTCTCGTTCTCAATGGTTTCACGTATCGACTGAACAGAATCGGGTGTGATCTTGATGCATTTGGGTACAATCACTTCCTCAATGGAAGCGAGTTTTTGTGCAATCATATCACGTGTGGTTTCAAGGACACTCTCCGGATGGTTGATAACCGGCAGTGAAAGCTGTTGGATGAAGTCCGAAAGCTGCAAGAGTGCGTTGGAAGATTTGTCCGCATTGCAGATACTGTTAAATATGATCACGTCTGAAGGGACATTGACTTTCAGATTCTGTTCCGCACCGCCAAACAGCAGACGTGCTGCCTGGGTATTGGGGTCATTCAGGCTCTGAAGGAGGTTACTGTTCCCACTGATATCAAAATGGGAACTTTTGAGATCACCATTGTTTCTGATCACTTTGACGGAGTGGTCGTTCTGTATACCTATGGCATTGATAAGGCGCTGCATGTCGTTTCTCCTTTTGTATGTTTGGTTGTGTTGCAGATGAACTGTGCGGTCAGCGCATCCTGTACTGCAATACCGGTCGAGATGAAAAGAAAAGGTTCTTTGTTGCGTATGTTTTCTTCTCCAATGATCTCTTTGAGTTCTACCAGGTTTGCTTCAGAGAGCAACCCTTTCTCCTGCCACCGTTTGAGATCTCCGAGCATGACGGATTGCCGGGAATCTGTCACTACAGTTCTGTTTGCCAGTATGCTGCTGTCAAGTTCGGAAAGGTTGTCCGCATCGGCACCGACACTTGAAACAAATGCAAATGCTTCAGCGCTTGTTTTGTCGAAGATTGCATGATGTGAGTTGGTTGCAACGAATAGCGAATTGGCATTTTCTCCCAGTTTTTCCAGTGGGAGAAAATGGACTTGTGCATCAGGCAGGTAGAGTGAGGCAAGTTTTTCAAAGTTTTGTCGGTTTTGTAAATTTGGATCGTAACAAAAGAAGTCCTGAACATCAAGATATCGGTGCAGGATAAGGGCTGTGTAAAATCCTATTCGTCCGGTGCCGGTCAAAGCTGTGGGGTTTGTGGTGTCGGAGACAACGGTTTTGTAGGCAAGTACACTGATTGCCGCTGTTCTGAAGGAGGAGAGTACACAGGCATCGAACATGGCATGAATGTAGTTGTCGTAGGGATGAATCAGGAAAGATTTTCCCACACTGATTTTATCGTGAACGGTTCTGTTCTCTTCGTTGGTACCGATGATCTTTACCGACTTGATACGATAGTCTCCATGGATGAGGCATGGCATGATACGAAAATCTCCCTCTGCATAGGGAACCTCAAACAACTGTTTTTGGGGAAGTTCTACAAGATCATCTTCTCTCTGCCATATTTTGTAGAAGTTTTCCATATAGTTCATGAAAGCGGTGACATTGTGACACAGTGTGTCGTGGATCTCGACATCGCTGTAGGAGACACAAGGTTCCTCTTCCAGGCGTAAAAGCTCTCTTGTCAAGCCAAGTTCCTTTTATGATTATGATATATTTTGATTATAACAAGATAACCAAAAAGCAATCTAAAAATGAAAGTGACGGGGAAGGTGTTTATGTATAAAAGGGAAATAAAAAAGAGGGTATTTTACCCGCAGAGTGCGGGTAAAAGAGATTTACTTGATGATTTCGAACGGGTTTTCTACAACGTTCTTTCTGTCAACGATGTAAGGGATGAGTGCAGTCTGTCTCGCTCTTTTGATTGCGACAGTGACCATTTCCTGGTGGCGTTTACAGTTGCCTGTCAGACGACGAGGCATAATCTTGAATCTTTCGCTGAGGCTGAACTTCAGCGCGTTGAGGTCTTTGTAGTCGATGAAATCGACTTTCTGCTCACAGTATTTACAGTATCTTTTTTTGAATTTTCTTCTTTCTGCCATGGGTGTTTCTCCTAAAACGGTATTTCATCTTCGCTGATGTCTATTTCCGGAATGCTTGGTGCGGGGTCCGGCTGGGACTGCGGTGCAGCAGGTGCGCTCTGGCTCGGCTGGCTGTAGCTCTCCTGCGCGGGGGCACCGTAGTTGGATGCTCCCTGCTGCTGGGGCTGTCCGCCGCCGTAGCTGTTACCGCCCATAGCGGCATTTTCGTCTCTGCTGCCGAGCATCTGGAGGTTTTCCACAGTCACACTGTGTTTGCTTCGTTTGCTGCCGTCCTGTGCCGTCCACTGGTCAAGCTTGAGTCTTCCGTCCACTAGAACCTTGCTACCCTTTCTGAGGTACTGGTTGGCGATTTCGGCAGTTCTCCCGAAAAAGGTGATGTCGATAAACATCGTCTCCTCTTTCTGTTCTCCCGTCGCGGCTTTGAACTTTCGGTTGACGGCGAGGCCTGTGTTGCCTACTGCCGTTCCGCCCGGTGTGTATCGCACCTCGACGTCTCTGGTAAGATTTCCTACCAAAATCACTTTGTTGTACATAGGGTTGCTCCTCTAAATGTCGCTAATTACGCTTCTTGAGCTTCAGCTTCTGCCGGTGCCTCTTCAGCTTTTGGCGCTGCGCTTTTACCCGCTGCTGCAACAAGCTTTTCGAATTGTGCAATCTCTTTTCCGTTGGTGTACTTCACGGTCAGGAACTTCAGCACCTCTTCGTTGATTCTGAGGTTTCTTTCGATCTCAGCGATAGCATCACCGTTGGCTCTGTAGTAAAGTACAGTGTAGTAGCCTCTCTCGTTCTTCTCGACAGGGTAGGCGAGTCTTCTCATACCCATATCATCTGTTGCAAGGAGTTCTGCGTCAACTTTTGCAAGAACTTCCTTCATCTTTTCGATCTGTGCGTTGATCTCTTCTTCTGTCAGCGTAGGTTTAATTACGAACAGTGTTTCATAAGAAGTCATGTGTTTCCTTTTGGTTTAATAGCCCGTTTCAAAATGCGGAAAATCCGTCCAAAAAAACGAGCAGGAATTTTTGGAAGCAATATTTTATCGTAATATAACTTATTTGGATATTAAAATGTCTAAGTTACCTCTATCATCTTAAATTGAGTTGTAGTTGGATGTATTAAGGAATAATAGTATTGCTGCAATACTTGATGATTTTGTATTTAGTGTTGAATCAATAATGGTATAGCCTATTTATTGTTTTTATGTTTTCAAATCTTTTTAGATATAATAATTCTAAACTTTAAAAGAAAGAGGAGAGAAGACTAATGTAACACTTTACTAAGTTCGTATTTTTATTTTTAACATTATTTTTATTGAGTGCCTGTGCAAATAAACCAACGAATCCAACACAAATTACAGGGACATATGTTTCACCAATAAAGTATGAAAGATATTCTTGTCGTCGTTTGGCGACAGAATTAGGTGTATATAAAAGGCATGAAAAGCATTTGGCCTTAGCACAACAGCAGAGAATAAAATCAAGTCAAGTACAAGAGTTCTGGCTTGGATATGGGACAGGTGATAGTATAGAAGCTTCAGAATTGGCTGACGTAAGGGGTGAAATTCGTGCTCTTCAAGATGTTATGAGCAGGAAGCATTGTAAAGTAAATTACTAATATTTTATTGTTCATGTTTATAGCAAGAAAATGATTGCTATGATAGTTCTTAATTCTAAAGGAACTGCTGAATTTTAATCAGCATACTGTACAGCAGCACCTCTCTCTGTGTCGCAGGCGCCTGCTTCATCTCTATTTCGCTCTCAAGCAGGTGTTCGAATATCTTCAGAAGTGCAGCGGACTTGACGCGCAGAGCAAGCTGCTGTTTTCGTTCACGCACCTGCGGGGGCGGCAGGAAGCCGAAGATCTCTTTGAAGTCTGGTGTGCCGTGGATTTTGATGTAAGCGTTGATGAGAAAGATTTCGTTGACGAAGTACTGTGTCGCACGCAAAATCTCCGACTCGTCGTAGCCCAGTTCGAGCAGTTTTGTGATGATGTTGGTGATGGGGCGCTTGTTGAAGAGCTCTATCAGCAGCTGCTCGATGGCAAGAGGCGCGGTGGAATAGACGAGATTGTCGATGTCCTTGCTGGTCACTTTGGTCTGCAAAATAGCCAGTTTGTCCAGCTCGTTCATGCACAGTCCCAGATTGTTGTTCAGAAGCTGCATCAGGTGCTGCAGGGCGTAGTGGTCGATATCCAGCCCTATCTGCTGCGCCTTGTGCTGGAGCAGAGGGATGCCGTCACGGATGTTGGGCTCGAAAAAGCGTACCCAGACACCCCCTTTTTTGTCGGTGTAGCTGCTCTGCAGACTCTTGGCGTTTTTGGCATCGCCCGCATAGGCGTAGAGAAAGTAGTTGTCGGCATTGCTGTTGGCCAGAGCGATGAGGGTATCGAGCTCCTTTTTGGGAATCTTCTTGTCGTGCTTGACGATCAGCAGGTTGGTACCGCCAAAGAGGGAGCTCTGGGAGAGGTAGCCCTTTGCCTGCTCGTAGTTCCACTCGTCAAAGTAGAGTGCCAGGGCTTCTTCTTTGGCATTCAGCTGTGTTTTGTAACGTTCGATGTAGTGGTCTATCATAAAGTCGTTGTCGCCGAAGAAGAGGACCGCTTTGGGGAGTCCTGAAGCGAGGCGCTGGTCGAATTCGCGTTGATACATCAGGCAACTCCTTTGGAGTTGAGTGAATAGTGAATAGTGAATAGTGAATAGTTTTGGTATGCGTTGCGCTGCAACGCTTTTGTTGCTCTTATTCTCATAGGTCAGTGATCTCTTTTTCGAGCTTTTGTACCAGTTCTGCCATGATGACGGCCTGGGGGATGTTGACTTCGGTGATCATGAGGCGTATTTTATCGAAAAGCATCAGGTTGTCGCCTTTGAGGTGGACCTCCACCCCTTTCACATCGCCAAGGAGTCTGGCTTTGGCGCTTTCTCCCGCTTCGATGACCTCCGCTTCGAAGAAGGCGCCGATCTGTTTTTTCGCCCAGCGTGCAAGTTTTCTATCTCTGAAATCCCATTCGGCCTTGGTGGCTTCGCGTTCGAGTTCGCTCACACGTACGCAGAGCGGGTCGATGTTGCGCAGCAGGTACTCCGCCTCTTCGGGGTCGTTGCGCAGCTGTGTCTTGATGAGACGGTGCAAAATGAGGTCGGCATACCGTCTGATGGGGGAGGTGAAGTGGCTGTAGTGTGAAAAGCCAAGACCAAAGTGGCCGACATTGTGGGCAGAGTAGCTCGCCTGTCTGAGTGATTTGATGATCATCGCATCGACTTCGGCCTCCAGTCCCATCTTTTTGGCTTCTGCCTGAATGGCGCGGATGAGGTCCGGGCTCTCTTCATATTCCTCTACGTAAAGCCCGATAGCGGCAAGTTCGGTCAGGAGTGCTTCTATTTTGCTTAGCTGCGGCGGTTCGTGGATACGGAAGATACTGTCGCCGTCACCGTTGAAGCGTTTGGCGGCAGCCTGGTTGGCCAGCAGCATACACTCTTCGATAAGCGAGTGTGAGGGGGTACCCGTTTCAATATCGGTACTGACAAGCTCGTGGTTATCGTCAATGGTGAGCTTTATCTCTTCGCTTCTGAAGTCAAAACCGTGTTTGAGGCGTGCCTTGCGCAGCCTGACGGTCACTTTCTGAAGCGGCAGCAGCCAGTGTAGAATATGCTGTATCGTCTCGTTCTCTCCGCTGTAGCCGTTGGCAAGAATGCCGTCGACCGCTTCGTAGTTGAATCGGTGTTTGGAGTGGATGACCGCTTCGAAGAACTCTTCTTTGAGCGGCAGAAGCGTCTGCTTGTCGAGTGTGATCTTGGCGACAAAGGCGAGGCGGTCGACCTTGGGTTTGAGAGAACAGATGTTTTCGCTCAGCTCCCTTGGCAGCATCGGAAAGGATTTGTGCGGCAGGTAGGTGGTAAAGCCGCGCTTTTTTGCCTCTTTGTCTATTTCGGTGAAGTAGGGGACATAGTGGCTCACGTCGGCGATGGCGACGTAGAGTACATACTTCTCCAGGTCGAAATAGATGGCATCGTCGAAATCTTTGGCGGTAACGGGGTCGATGGTACAGAAGTCAAGGTGTGTCAGGTCGACGCGATCTTCATGTTCGGCTCTGTTGACCTCCGATTCTATCTGCACCGCTTCGGTGACACACTCCGGAGGAAAGGCGTCTGGGCGGTTGAAGAGTGCCAGCGAAATCTTCTCGTCCACTTTCGCATCCCCAAGGTGTCCGAAAACCTCCAGCACCTCTTCCGTATCGACATCGACCTTGAAGACGGTACCGATCTTGAATGCCTTGAGGTCCATGCCGGGCATTTTCACATGGGTGGGTTCTGCGGTGCGGATGTCGAGTGTCATGAAATTGCCCTGTTCGTCACGGTGGGTGTAGGCGACGGTAAAGAGGTGTGCACGTTTGATGACGGCAACGACCTTTCCCGAAGCGCGTCCGCGTCTTCCGATGAAGCGTTTGGCTACGACAATGTCGCCGTTTCTGGCATCACCCAGATGGTCCGGTTCAATGAGCAGGTCTTTTTGCTCCTTGAACTCAGACTCGAGGTACCCCCGGCCGTCTTTGCCGATGTAGAGCCTGCCTGCACGGTAGAGCGAAGAGAGCTTCCAGAGTTTCCCCTCTTTTTCGAGCGCACCGATACGGCGCAGCTCTTCAAGGGCGGGATGGTCCTCCAGTTCGATGTCGGAGTCGATGAAGCCTTTGGTAAGCTGGACGGCGAAGGCACTCATTTGAGACTTCCAGTCTCAAATGAAGTGAATAGTGAATAGTGAATAGTGAATAGTTTTGGTGTATTGTTTTTAGTCATCGTTTTCATAGAAGTGATTATAGCATAAGTGCTGTTTGCCTCGTTTGTTTTATGCATTAGAGGGTAGAATTCAATATAAAAACATAGGGAAAATTTATGCAAATCAATAAACTTTTCGATACTGCGATTATCGGCGGGGGAGTGGCGGGTACGTCGCTGCTTTATACGCTGGCAGAATATACCGATATGAAGAGCATCGTGCTCTTTGAGAAGTATGAAGAGCTGGCGCTGCTCAACTCCAACCCCAAAGCGAACTCCCAGACGCTGCATGTGGGAGACATTGAGACAAACTACACTTATGAAAAGGCGCAAAAGGTCAAGAAAAACGCTTCGTTTGTCAGCAACTATATTTACAATGTCGGAGGGGTAGAGGATATCGGTTTTGTACGTGACAAAATGGTGCTTGCCGTAGGAGAGGATGAGGTAGCGGCACTGAAAGAGCGCTACGAACGCTTCAAGAGTCTCTACCCCTATCTGGAGCTGTGGGACGGCGACTTTTTAAGGGAGTATGAACCCAAACTGATGGAGGGGCGCAGCGGGCCGGTGCTGGCGATGCGCGCGGGCAGATTACGACGGTCGATTACAAAAAGCTCAGTGACAGTTTCGCCTTTCAGGCGCTTGAGAGTGACAAGAACATCCAGCTGCACTACAATGAAGAGGTGACGGAGATCAAACGGGAGAGCAGCGGAGTCTATCTGCTGCGAACGGAAAACGGTGCGTTTCACGCAAAGACGGTGGTGGTCAATGCCGGTGCCTATTCTCTGCTTTTTGCGCAGTCGATGGGGTACGGCACGTCGTACGCCATTCTGCCTATTGGCGGCAGCTTCTTCTTTACCAGGGAGAAGCTGCTCGATGCCAAGGTCTATACGATGCAAAACCCCAAGCTCCCCTTTGCCGCCATTCATGCAGACCCAGACTGCACACAGGCGTGGAACACCCGTTTCGGTCCAACGGCATTTGCGCTTCCCAAGCTGGAGCGCTACCACTCTTTGCACATTAAAGACCTTTTCCATGCGCTCAATATCGACAAAGAGGTAACGAAGGTCTATCTGAATCTCTTCAAAGATACGACCATACGGCGTTACATTCTAAAGAACTTCCTTGAAGAGGTGCCGATGATGGGAAAAGAGGTTTTCATTCACGATGCGCAGAAGATCATCCCCTCGCTCAAGGTAAGCGATATCACCTTTGCCGAAGGGTATGGCGGTATGCGTCCGCAGATCATCGACAAAGAGAAGCACGAACTGCTGCTTGGTGAAGCGAAGATCGCCGATAAGGGCATCATCTTCAATATGACGCCAAGTCCGGGAGCGACAAGCTCTCTGGCCATTGCATACAGTGATGCCCTGGCACTGTGCGACTATCTGGATATTGCGTTCGATCATGCCAAGCACGAACGGATGATCCAGACACGTCAGGCATAGAGCCCTCTATGCGTGTTTGAGCTCCTCAAGGCGTGCGATGCGCGCTTCGGTGCTCGGGTGCGTACTGAAGAGTTCGCGCATGGAGAAGTCTCTGCCTGTCAGCGGGTTGATGATGAACATATGCGCCGTTTCCGGGTCGGCTTCGGGCATCGTCATCTGGCGCGCATAGTTGTCCAGCTTCGCCAGTGCAGACTGCAGCCACTCCGGATGTCCTGTCATGCGCGCTGCACCTTCGTCGGCTTTGAACTCGCGGCTTCGGCTGACGGTCATCTGGATGAGTGTCGCGACAATGGGCATAATAATCATCAGCGCGATCATCACGATGGGGTTGGGACGGTCTCTGTCTCCGCCGCCAAAGAACATCCCAAACTGTGCAAGCATCGCGATGGCTCCGGCAATCGTAGCCGTCACTGTCCCTATGAGCATATCGTAGTGCTTGATGTGGCTCAGTTCGTGGGCGATGACACCCTCTATCTCGTGATCATCAAGCAGCTGCAGCAGCCCTTCGGTGACCGCGACGGCAGCATGTTCGTAGTCGCGTCCTGTGGCAAAAGCGTTGGGCTGCTGTTCGGGGATGATGTATAGCTTTGGCATCGGAAGGCCCGCACGCTGAGTAAGACGTTCGACAATTTCGTAAAGGCCGCTGGCGTGCGCTCTGTCAACCGGGATGGCGTTGTAGTGGCTCAGTACCGCCTGGTCGCTGTAGTAGTAGGCGTAGAAGTTCATCCCCGCAGCGATGAGAAAGGCGATGACCATACCGCTCTGGCCTGCGATCATGCCGCCAAACCAGATGAAGAGCAGTGTTAGACCGATCATCAGTGCATAGGTTTTCAACTGTTCCATAGATGTATCCTTTTTTAGTTTAAGTGTATCTTTTTTTCACCAATTGAAAGTAAACATACAGAATAAGCTGATATATTTCTATAAGGCTTTAACCATTATGGCAAAAGAGCTTAGCCGTGTAAGGAACAGACATAATTATGCCGGATATCATTCAAAAAATGCAAATGGCGAACAGCCGCTCTTTTTACTACTGGATACTTGTGGGTACTATTGTCATATGCTATTTTGCTGCAGCAAAAGCGAGATTGCCCCTTACTGTTGAGTTTAATATTGTCAGTATTGTGATTTTTGCCTCAGAGGGAATTGCCCTGGGTGCAGCACTTTTTTTCGGAAAGAAAGTATGGCCGGGTATTTTTCTGGGACAGTTGCTTGTAGCACTTGATGCAGGCATGGGGATAACAGCATCCGTGGAAATATCGGTGATCAACGCATTGGAAGCAGTGTTGGGTGTCTACCTCTTTGAACGGTATCATCTAAACAGAGAACTGCAGCATATGAGAGATGTTGTCGGGCTTTCTCTACTGATCGTCTGTGTGCTTCAGCCATTTAGTGCTTTTCTGGGTAATACGGTGCTGCTGATGCATGGCATCATTAGCAGTGGTATTTTTTTGCAGTCGACACTCTCATGGTGGTTTGGCAATGTGATGGGACAGCTTCTGTTTGCACCGTTTGTTCTGCTGTTTCTGCTAAACTACAAGCATATACGTATGACGGAATTCCTGCTGTATGGCAGTATATTCGCCCTTTTTCTTTATATAGTCGAAATCATCCTGCAGATAGAAAATCTAGCGCTTCTGTTGATATTTACGATTCCCGTTGTAACGTATGTGCTTGCACAAAAAGGTATGGTGTACGGAACATTTTTGGTCATACTTGTTGCAGTATTTTCCTCCTATTCGATTTTTCTTGGTACCGGTGTTTTTTCAAAAGATTCCCTATGGGACAACATTATCAATGTGAATTTTTATATTCTGGCACATGTGTTTATGGTTCTCATTACCGGAGCTCTTTTCGAGGAGCGGAAACAGCAGGCGTCGTTACTTGAGGAACGGATAAAAGAGGAGGTGGAACGCAATAGACAGCAGCAGGTAATGATGTTTCAGCAGAACCGGATGGCTCAGATGGGAGAGATGATTGCCATGATTGCCCACCAGTGGAAGCAGCCGCTAAGTAGTCTCTCAGTGCAGATTCATATTCTTACCAAAAAATATGAAACCGGCACACTGGACAATGATGCGGTATCTGATTTTAGGAAACGTTCGGAACAGATGATCACATATATGTCGGAGACAATAAATGACTTTCGACATTTTTTCAAACCGGATAAAACAAAAACAGTTTTTGATGTACACGAAGCAGTTGAGGGAGTGTATCGTATTATTGAACCGATGATACATCGTTATGGTATAGAAATTGTAATGAACACAGGTACGGGTTGTATGGTTTACGGATACCCAAACGAATTTTCCCAGGCCCTCCTGAATATTTTGAATAATGCCAAG
>JALTVI010000079.1 GCA_027049035.1 Sulfurovum sp.
AGCTATTTTTTGATAGCCGCATATCTTTCATGGCTTGCATTGGTTGGGTGCATGTACTATTTGGGCGAGCTTTTGCGTGTAGAGCCTTATACGCAAAAGGTACTTATAGGTGCAATGGTAGGCTATTTGATCTTTCCGCATATAGTCTACTTCTTGCTGGAAAAAGTTCACAAACGATTTGAACACGCCTAAAGGAGGAGAGATGGAAAAGGTCTCAGTATGGAGTAGCAATCGTTTTTGGAGGCGATCGGCTACTTGGGTAACGGGTGTTTCTGCGGTACTGTTGATACTCCTTACATTCGACAGTATGGCACAGATGAAAATGGGTACAGCAGCTGATCTCAAGAACAAAGTGGATAAACGTATTCCATCTCCTACGGTAATCAATTATAAAATAGATTACCAGCTAAGTCGAGCGAGAGGGCATGAAGTACCTATCATCGGTGGTATGGATGCGAACGGTAAAAGCAAATATGAAGTGAAAGAGAAATTCTTCGGTCGTGATAACTATAGCGAAGAGGAGGCTAGAACGCTTATCCATAAAGGAAAGCTTACTATCCAAGCAAAAAACTGTATGGATTGTCATACGTTCCTTGGAAATGGTGCCTACTATGCTCCAGATCTTACAAAAGCTTGGCTTGATCCGACATGGGAGACGCTCGCTCCAGCATATGGGGGAAAAGAGTATGCTATAGCTGCATTTTTGCAAAACCCGCCTGCTATGGCTATGCATGAAAGAAAGATGCCAAATCTAGGAATCACCAAAGATGAAGCAAAAGCGGTCGTAGCATATCTAAAATTTATGTCTGCAATCGATACCAATGGCTTTCCAAGAAACTTTGGAAAGATAAAAGGAGCTGTCAATGCATGGAAATAGACTCTATGAAGGGCAAAAGTTAGCGCTCAAGTATTATTTTGTGGCGATGGTACTCTTTGGTGCCCAGCTTCTTTTTGGGCTTTTGGCAGCTATTCAATTTCTCTATCCAGACTTCTTGTTTGGAATACTCGATTTTTCGATCAATAGAATGGTACATATCAATGCTCTTGTAGTATGGCTTTTGTATGCGATGATTGGTGCGGTCTATTGGCTCTTGCCAGATGAAGCGCAAAGAGAAGTGGTCGGTATAAAGTTTGGTAACTTGGCCTTTTATGTACTGACTGCGGCAGTGGCGGTAGTTGTTCTAGTCTATCTTTTCATTCAGGTAGGACCTGGTAAAGAGTCAACTATCTGGTTCATAACAGAAGGTAGAGAATATATCGAAGCGCCAAGATGGGCGGACATAGGTATCGTCGCAGTTGTATTGATTTTCCTTTACAATGTCTATGCTACCGTTATGAGTGGTCAGCGTACAGGGATTTTAGCGGTACTTATGGCAGACTTGATTGCATTGGCTGGTCTCTATCTAGCTGGTATGTTTTACACAGACAATATTGCTATCGATCAATATTGGTGGTGGTGGGTTGTTCACCTCTGGGTTGAAGCTACTTGGGAGGTTTATGTAGCTGCAGTAGGTGGATATATCTTGATGAAAACACTCAATGCCAATAGAAAAGTAGTAGAGATGTGGCTATGGATCGAAGTGGCGATGATGTTTGGTTCTGGTATCTTGGGTCTAGGTCACCACTACTTCTGGATAGGTACTCCTGAATATTGGTGGGAAATAGGTGCTCTTTTCAGCGCACTTGAACCAGTTCCTCTTGTAGGTCTCTTTGTGCATGTGCTGTATGACTGGGGTAAAGAGCGAGGAAAAGGAAATCAAATTAACAATACTCCAGCTTTTGCATGGCTTACCGTAGAGACTTTTGGTAACTTTTTGGGTGCTGGTGTTTGGGGATTTATGCACACATTGCCTCAAATCAACCTCTATACACACGGTACACAATGGCCGGCAGCACATGGTCACTTGGCATTTTTCGGTGCGTATGTGGCTATTTTGATTGGTGCTATCTACCTAGCGCTTCAGAAAAAGGCTGGTTTAGAAAAACTAAAAATGAGCAAAGCAGGCTGGTGGGCAATCTCACTCATCACTGTGGGAGTACTTTTCATGACAGTTGCATTGACACTATCGGCATATACGCAAACTATGGTTGAGCGTGGTATGTATGGTGCAACATGGGAAGGATATTTTGCTGCTCAAGCCAATGAGTGGTTCTGGCAAGGAATGTGCTGGAGACTTATTACAGGTTTGATGGTTATTGCAGGATATGCTCTATTGATGTACGATATGATCAGACTAGCAAAAAAAGCGCCAGCTAGCGAAGCTGAAGTAAGCACAGCAGCAGCATAAAACATAAAAGGAGTTAGCATGTGTATAGAACCTTGTCGTGATGTAGTCTGTACATTTTGGTCCATTCTCAATCAAGGGCCGATGACTTTGACTATCACTTTGCATACACTCATAGTCCTACCTATGGTGTGGATCTATTTCGATGAAAAGAAAAAGATGGAGCGAGGCGATATCCCTACCGAGTAGGGATATCAAGAGATTGGGGAAGGGGGATAAACCTGATCTCAAAAAAGGAGAAACCATGAAGCTAAAAATTGGAGTCAGCGCTCTTGTGGCGATGGGTCTAGTCAGTGCGCTCAACGCATCTAGCGATATCAAACTGAGCCCAGAAGAGATGAAAAAAGCCACGCAGATCTATTTCGATAGATGTGCCGGATGTCATGGGATGCTGAGAAAAGGAGCTTTGGGACCAAATCTTTTACCGAAAAAGACCAGAGAGATAGGCACCAAAACACTCGAATATATTATCTACAATGGAACGCCTGGGGGTATGCCAGACTGGGGTGCTAGCGGTGAACTTACAAAAGCCGAAACCGAATTGATGGCAAAATTCATTCAGCTTCCACCTGTTAATCCTCCTGAAAAATCAATGGCGGATATGAAAAAGAGTTGGAAAGTGTTGGTGCCACCTGAAAAGAGACCTAAAAAGCCTGAGACAAAAAGAAATTGGGAAAACTATTTTGGTGTAGTGCTCAGAGATGTTGGTAAGGTCGCTATTATTGATGGAGATACAAAAGAGTTAGTTAGTATCGTACCATCTGGTTTTGCAACGCATATACTTAGGACATCTAAATCTGGCCGCTATATGTATGCTATCGGGCGGGATGGAAAAGCAAGTGTTATCGACCTATGGATGAAAAAGCCGCAAAACGTAGCTGAAATCCGGGTCTGTAACGATGCTAGAAGTATCGATACATCCAAAGCAAAAGGATATGAAGACGAGTATGCGGTTGTCGGATGTTATTGGCCACCTTCAATCGTTACACTCAAAGGCGATACACTGGAGCCTATCCAAATTGTATCGACTGCAAGCTATACCTATGATACTGGTGAATTTACAAGAGAGGCTCGTGTTGCTTCGATCGTTGCAAACCACCACAAACCAGAATGGGTGATCAACGTCAAAGAGACAGGACAAGTGTGGCTCTATGACTACTCAATTCCTAGAGATCCAAAAATCAAAATGCTCATGGCCGAGCGATACCTTCATGATGGTGGTTGGGATTTGACCAAACGATATTTCC
>JALTVI010000080.1 GCA_027049035.1 Sulfurovum sp.
AGGTGGTGGAAGTTTTGGAGGTTGTGTAATATACGCAATGTGAACTTGCTGGACAGCAATTGCAGTTAGGGTTGCGGGGCTTACACACCACGGCGGCGAAATCCAGAAAACAATACATGAACTCAACATAGTTCGTTTGAGGCATCAGCTTGTGCACAGTCTCCCACAAATAATCTGCTTTATGAACCTCTGCAGCAGGTTCAATTTGTGCAAACCTGTGAAGAACTCGCATTATACCTTTGTCAACAAGAGGCACCCTTCTGTTGTAGTGGAAAAGAGCAACTGCATTTGTTATGTATCTTCCAACATGTGGCAGCTTTGGAAGTTTTTGCAGAATTTCCTCCTCGCTCAGTTCACCAGACAGGGCTTCTGCAATAACTTTTAGTGCATGCGCCCTCACTCTGTGAAGACCTAATGGTGCGAGAAGTTTTGATAATGACTCTTCAGTCACGCGCGTCACATCTTGGAAGGATGTGAACTTTTTCAAAAAAACAGTTCTTAAAAAAGTGTCCACTTTTTCAGCCCTGGTCTTGCGTAGGAGAAACTCTGACACCAAAACGACGAACAGATCCTCCCTCTTCTCTCTCCAAATAAATCCTCTTCGCATTTTCGGACAACAAGACTCTATTGCTTTTTTTAGAGCGTGTGCGTTTTCATTGTTCAGCTGCATCAAGAGTAAAAACGGTCCAGAGCATCTCTTATGTGCTCTGCCAATGCCCTAGCAAGTAAGGGTGGCACGGCGTTTCCAACCTGGACTCTACCTTGAACCATACCTCCCTCAAAAACGTACCAGTCTGGGAAGCTCTGAAGCCTTGCAGACTCTCTCACGGACAGTCCTCTCGGTTGCTCAGGGTGCCCAAAGAAGAACTGAGGTCTTATGCCTCCAGCGACAATTGTTGGGGCTGGCTTGTCCCATGACAACCTTATTCTTTGCGGGAACCTCTCGTACATAGGTTGGCCAGGAGGGGTGCTTGCGATTCTTTCCACGGTGTCCTTGGTGTGCTTGGGTGCCTCGTGGCATGTGAGGATGTTGTTGTCACCTCTCATCATGGCTTGATACTCTGTTTCTGGTTCACGACTGTACTCTGTAACTGCTTCGCCAGGATTTAGGGGGGGGAGATCGCTTATGGCATCCCTAACTGTTCTGACTCTGTTGGTTTCTCTTAAAGGCACTTGGAGTGTAATGCCTCTGCGATGTGCAATTATTATTAACCGCTCCCGTTTTTGAGGGACACCAAAGTCCAGGGCGTTTAATATGTAGGGTTCTTTGACATGATACTCCACCCCTCCCAATTTTCCAAATATTTCAATTCCACGTTTTATCTCTTTCACAAATTTGCCACTATCCATGGATTTTAAAGGAGTGACATTTTCAATCAAAATCACATCAGGACGCACAACACGTACTGCTTCCAAAAAATACCAGAACAGATGATTTCTGGGGTCTCTTGGATCGCGTTTCCTGTTATTCAGAGAGAACCCCTGACAAGGCAAACCTCCGACCAGCACATGTATATGCTCATTGTAGACATCCCTGATTGACTCTATATTTAGGTTCCTGACGTCCCCCAATATAGCCCATGTTGCCCTGCCTCTTCGATTGCGCAAAAACGTGTCTACGGAGGGCTTGTGATAATCCACACCCAGCACCGTGTGAAATCCCACCATTTCAAAACCCAAGGACAAACCTCCAGCTCCACAGAACATGTCAAGCACTAAGAACCTATTGTTAGGTACTCGACCAGGATTGTCAGGAGCTGCTTTGAAAAGTGGTCTGTCTTTGTGCACGTATGGGCTTTCTTCAACAAAGCTCGGACCGTGTGCAAGGGTGATGTTGCTTATAGTCTGTTGACTGTCAGTCATCATGGTCAGTATTTTACTTTACAAGTTGACTGCTGGCAAGCGCGAGATACACCACCATTGTGAACCACGACAAATTCTTTCACAAGTTGGGCAAAGAGTTAAGAGAAGGAGGGAGGAGCTTGGGTTGTCCCAGGAGGATTTGGCCGACGCTGCAGATCTGCACAGAACTTATGTAAGTTTGCTGGAGACTGGCAAGAGAAACGCTTCTTTATTGACACTTTGCAAGATTGCCGTGGCTTTGAATATTCGGCTTTCTGATCTTTTGGAAGATTTGCCATGAGTCATGTTAGCGATGTCAATAAAAAGATTGAAAAGCTTGAGAGAGAGCTGATGCATGTGGGTTCAGATAAACCCCTTGTGCACCAGTGGACTTTAAATGGTTACACATATCCTTTTGTCCTGTGCACAAACGTGGCAGCTCTTCCACACCCAAAGCCATCACCTATTGAACGTGGTCCTGCAGATGCTAGGGATACAAGGCGGCATGACATGCTTTCCAGCGCGCTTGTTGCTAAGCCGGGTGATTTGTTAATTTTTTTTCAAGCTGATCCCCAGAGAAGTTCTCCGGAGAGCCTACGTGGGTTGGTTGGTGTTTACAGAGTGGTTGGTGATTTGTACAGCTCCAACCAGGATCTTGTGCTTAACACCCCAAGTAACTTTAAATTGCCTGTGGAAACTAGCCCGTACTTGTTGCACGGTGTTTGCCCCCTCTGTAACACGCCTTACAGCAATTTGAAACAATGTGGACAAGGGCACGACTTGCCGGTAAATGGTGATTGTCCAGAGTACATATTGAATCTGAGGTTGAACGTCGAGCCAGAGATATTGTTCAAATTTCCCGTACCAGATGAATCCGTTTATGCTGACTTTCTCTCGCTTGGCAACTGTTTGGCAGACACACTCGTGTGGACAGGCAGACACGACAACGCCATGGGCGCTGGCAAGGGAAGCTCTGTTCGAATCCTGCTGCCGGAAGAAGCTCTTCGCATTTTGCGACTCTTAGCAAACTTTCCTGGTCAAGAGATAATTGACCAACCTTCTTGCTTGAATCCACAGCATGCTCAACCCCTGCCTATATCCAATCCAGATGGCTCACCCATCGAAGAAATGGTTTTTGTGAAAAGCGGAGGCAAGGTCCTGATTGGACTTCATGACATGTTGGAAACCGCTTTTTCACTTCAGGTGAGAGATCCCTGCTCGAAAGTTAGAGTGCTGCTTGACAAGAGGCTGAGCTCATCAGATCTCTATTGCGAGTACGTGTCACCTGAGTACCCAATAGGGTACACAGGAAACGAAATAGACTATGTGTTGGTGTACCGCTCTAAAAGCAACCCTGCTCAGAGACACGTGGTCATTGTGGAGTTTAAACGGGACTTTGGAGAAGTGCAAAGCGGAGTGTTCCAGTTATGGTTCTACATACCCTGGGTTGTGCAGGTTTTCTCTGGCTGTCTGCCGTGCTTTGGTGATGCTGAGATCCACATACACCCCCTTGTGGTATTTACGGGGTTTTCAACTTCAGGAAGCAGACAGCGCAATAGAACTGTTGATGTGCCTTGTCCCACTTCATTGTCCATGAAAAGATTGGATGGCAAGAAGGTAACATGCCAAGTGCATGAGTATTCTTTTTGGGAGTGTGTCCCAACAAACATGCCACAGG
>JALTVI010000081.1 GCA_027049035.1 Sulfurovum sp.
CCAACAAATTATTACGTCAAGCTTTTGGTGTATTGAAGAGCGGAAAAGCATTTGATAGGAATTATATGGTTTTACAGTAAAATTATTGTATTTTTACTTGACTTTTAACACAGAACATTCCTGCGAAGGCAGGAATCTTTGCGTCAATTGGTGAAAAAACGTCAAGATCCCGCATCGAGTGCGGGATGACGGAAAGATTAAGGAACGGAAAGCTTTAACGGAGTGTATTACCTTTAGGTGCAGCTTCGGATTAACGTTGATCTATTGTCTAACGTTTAGCGGGGCTGTCCCACAGAGGGATACACTGCGATAAAGCCTCCGGTTCCAATAACCAATACACCAATTACCAATAACCTCTCTTCTCTCAATCCCTCGTTGATGTCATTCCCGCCCCAAGCCAGTCTTGCATGCCTCCGCGGTACCATTTTAGCTTTTCAGCAGGGTAGCCTATCTCTAGAAGAGCGAAGATCATGCTCGGAGACTGGCTGCACCAGGGACCGTTGCAGAAAAGTACCAGTGTTTTGGCTTTGCTGAAATCGTACTCTCCCTCTTTGTCTTTGGTGACACCGAGAAACCTCAATGCATATTCAAAATGAAACTCGTAGTCGTCACGGTATTTGAAGTAGCGAAAGGGCATGTTGACAGCCCCCGGAATGGTACGGTACTCGTACCACTCTTCGTTGCGGCTGTCGACAAGCAGCAGGTTGGGGTTGGTCTGCATCTCTTTGAGTGTGGCAAGCACTTCAAGCTCACCGTAGGTCTCCAGTTCGTCATCGAGTTTCATCGGAAGCAGTCTGCCTTTGGTATGTACGTAGGTTGATTTGCACGCTTCAGGCACTTTGGGATTGGCGTAGTTGCCTGTCCAGAGCATATTGTTGGTAATGGGCACCTGTTTGCAGATATCGGGGATGATTCGCCTGACATGGTAGCTCTTGCCTTTGGCTTTGACCGTTACGCCAGCCTCTTCAAGGCTTTTTGCCTGTAAAATCGTAGGTGAAAGGAGAAGAAAAAAGAGAAACAGTCGCATGAAACCCCCTTTTTGGTTTCATACTACCACGACGGTGTGTAGCGTATGTGTAACGTTATACGTCGTGGGCGACCTTGTAGGTGGGGTCATCCTCTTCGTAGGTACAGAAAGGTCCTGCCGTGTGCAGCATCTTCTTACAGTCTTCGGAGAGGTGGCGCAGGGTGAGCTTTTTGCCCGCTTTGCGGTACTTTTCGGTCAGCGCGTCTATCGCTTCGGCACCGGAGCTGTCCATGACGCGCGCCTTTTTGAAGTCGATGACCACTTCATCGGGGTCCTCTTCGACATTGAACTGTTCATTAAATGAGGTGACAGAGCCGAAGAAGAGCGGGCCGTCGAGTTCGTAGATCTTTTTATTGCCCTCCATCTTGGTATGGCTGAAGATCTTGGCATGTTTCCAGGCAAAGACAAGTGCGGAGATAATGATACCGGCAATGACCGCTACGGCAAGGTCGGCAAAGATGGTGATGATGGTAACGACAATGAGCACGAAGGCATCGGACTTTGGCATATGCTTGAGGCGTTTGACCGAAGAGAATTCAAAGGTTCCGATACTCACCATGAACATGATTCCCACCAAAACAGCGATTGGGATGGCCGAGATGACGTTGGAGAAGCTGACAACAAGCACGATAAGCAGCATAGCAGCGGTAAAGGAGGAGAGCCGGCCAAGCCCACCGGAGGTGAAGTTGATGACCGACTGTCCGATCATCGCACACCCTGCCATACCGCCAAAAAGACCGGAGAGGGTATTGCCAAGTCCCAGTGCGACGCACTCTTTATTGCCTGATCCACGCTTGCCGCCCATCTCATCGAGTACAGAAAGTGTCAGCAGTGATTCGATGAGCCCGACCAGTGCGACGATGACTGCAGTTGAGATGATGACTGTCAGCGACTCCCAGCTAAAGAGCAGATGGTAGTCGGGCATCACGAAGTGCGGGAAGGAGACATTGGAGAGATCTGCAAGGTCACCGACAGTCTTTGTATTGATGTGGCCAAAGTAGACCACAAGGGTGATGACCACGATGGCAACCAGACCTGCCGGTACGGCTTTGCTGAGTTTTGGGAGGTACTGCATCGTCAGCATCGTCACGGCGATGATGATATACATCACATAGTTCTCACGCACGCTTGCTACGATGATCTGCCACCAGGAGTGATACTGCTCGATATGTGCAGGGGCGAGGAATGGCAGCTGTGCCAGTGCAATGACGATGGCAAGACCGTTGACGAAACCAAAGAGAGCAGGCTGGGGGACCAGACGGATGAATTTACCCATCTTCATCACACCGATGGCGATCTGAATGAGACCGGCCAGGATGGAGGTGATGAGAATGTAGTTGAGCACCATGAACGAGAGCGCTTCGGTATCGAGGTTGGGGTAGTGCTGCTTGACCCAGAGCCCTAGCGAGATGAATACGACAGCCACTGAACCGGTCGCACCGGAGATCATCCCCGGCTTACCGCCGAGAATGGAAGTGACAAGTCCGATGATGAATGCCGCATACAGCCCCACCACAGGGGAGACACCGGCAATGAAAGAGAATGCGATCGCTTCGGGTACGAGGGCGACGGCAACAAGGGCACCGGAGAGGATGTCGTTTTTGATGTTCTGTTTGGAGTAGCGCTGAAGATCTACCAAGTCAAATCCTTATATAGGTTTAGGTTGAAAAATTTCGGCATTTTACCATAAGAGTATGGGGTTGGAGATTATATTCAGAGTGAGAGCCCAATGCCGGGTGTGTCGGACAGGAGGATCTCACTTTCATTAAAGTATACGTCGCTCTTGAGTTGATGGGAGGCAAGCAGTGCCACGGCATCGAGGTCTAGCATCGTGATAGTATCTGGCCGTGCAGAAGCGACGTGTACGCCGGCAGCTACCGAAATGGGCCCTTCCAGCATACAGCCGAGCATGCACTCTACGCCATATTCGGCACAGAGGTCGGCCAGTGCCAAGGCATTAGAGATACCGCCGGTTTTTGCCAGTTTGATGTTGATGTAGTCGACCGCTTCCATCTCTAAAAGCCTTTTTGCATCCTTTAGAGAAAAGACAGATTCATCGGCAAGCACGGGGGTTGCTACCCGCTCTTTGATGTAGCGCATTCCCTCAATGTCATCGGCCGGTACGGGTTGTTCAATAAATTCTGCAATTATGCCGTCATTTTCAAGTTCCAGTAGTAGTGCTACACTCTCTTTGGCGCTCCATCCCTGATTTGCATCAAGACGCAGTCCGATGGAAGCTGGCAGTGCATTGACAATCGCTTTGATACGGTCGGCATCCTTTTGCGGATTCTCCCCTATCTTTATTTTGAGGGTATCGTAGCCAAGAGAGACCGACTGCAGGGCTTCTGCTATCATCTTTTCTGTATCACCCATACTGATGGTGATGTCGGTCTTGAACGCTCTGTTCTTGCCGCCAAGCATTTTGTAAAGCGGCATTTGCTGCGATTTCGCTTTGAGATCATACAGGGCGATCTCGAGGGCCGATTTTGCGGTTGTGTTCTTGACGATGGTATGGTGCACAATATGAAGCAGGGTTTCAACTTCGTCAATATCTCTGCCGATGAGATGCGGCGCGATGTATTCAATGGCTGCAACCATTGAACCCATTGTCTCTCCGGTTATCTGTGGGGTAGGCGCCCCTTCACCGTAGCCGATACTGCCGTCGTCACACTCTATGACGACCACCAGGTCTTCAAGCGCATCGACACGACGCAGAGCGGTAACGAAAGGTCTTTTGAGGGGTGCTTTGAGAGACTGTGTGTGTATGGACCTGATTTTCATCACTGCTCCTCGATATTGATTGACTGATTTTACCGTAATTGCATTAGAGTGTCACGATTGTTTCACAGTTTTGTTGTAGAGTTTGAACAGTGAAAAACGATTTTGAAAGGAATTCGATGTTACAGGGAAAATTGAAAAAGATGACACTGGCAGGTGCATTCGTCTCGGCATTGCTGCTCAACGGATGTACTCCGGAGGAGCAGGCATTCGCTACAGGTGCGGCAGTGGGAGCACTGGGGACGGCTGTGGTCTATTCCTATCCATACTACTATGACAGACCCTACTACTATTATCATGGTCATTATTATTATGGCGGACATTACCATCACGGCTACTACTACCATCACGGGCACCGCTACTATGGTGGACACTATTACAATAATGGGTATCGCTACTACAACGGCCGACGCTACAGGGCAGAAGTGGGAAGATACGGATACTACCGCAGCAGGGAAGAGTATCGTCATTATAGAAATGGACGCAATAATAGATACAGACATAACACGATTCAGTACCGAAATACTAATGTATATCAACAAAGACAACGTATTTCTACACAAAACCGTCATAATGATAGACAAACATGGCACTCTACTGTTTACAGAGGGACCGGTACAAGAGGGCACTCCTCATTAGGCAGTAGAGAAGGTAGAGAAAATAGTGTACCAGATCAAGGTCATAGATACCACAATAGATCAGGGCGGCCTCACAGCAGTACAGTATATAAAGGTGGAACGGAGAATCACTTGTTAGCACACAAGAAGGGTAGTCAGCAGTTTAACCAGAGCAGGAACCATAGTAATATTACAAGACCCAGGTGGTACCAACAAAAATCGGAAATAAATACAAAAAAGAGTCTTCATAAAAAGAAAGTCAAGAAAACAGGAAATAGAGAGGAAAAAAGAAGAGAAAAGAGCGTTGAGCGGGAGAGTCGTACCCGTATCAGTATACGCAACTACAGCCATATTGTGCGAAGTGACTATAGATAAAGTGAAGTTACCCTGCTATTATCTCCAGTACCTTGCCTACCAGAAGTCCCCCGAAAGTTCCCAAAATATACCCCAGCATCGCCATCAGTACTCCGATGGGGATGAGCGCTCTTGAGTAAGCCGAAGCCAAAATGGGTGCAGATGCCACTCCGCCGATGTTGGCAAGCGACGCTACACCTATGCTGAAGAGGTCGAGTTTGAACCATTTGGCAAACAAGAGCATGACAAACGCATGAATGAGTAAAATGACAAAACCTGCGACAATGTAAAGCGGTGCCTCCACCAGCTCCCCGAAATTCGCCCGTGAAGCGATGAGCGCGACAATGAGATAGAGCATCATCGTCCCAAGCTCAGATGAACCGCCGAGCTTCGAAATCGGTGTCATCGCAAAGAGAATGCCGGCAAGTGTGGCGATGATGACTGTCCATGTTGTATGACTGAGGTAGTCGCCTGAGGGCAGCAAGTCTCCTGCATACTGTGAAAGCGCGGAGACGGCAAGCGAAAGCGCCAGCAGCAAAAAGAGGGATGCAAAATCCATCACAGAACGTTTCGTTTCGTTTTCCGCCAGTTTTTCGCCCACTTCATCAATGATGGAGGTATCCGCACCCGCCCAGGCATTGAAGTGTTTTGCAAAGGGTACGAGTGCCAGTAGCAGCATCACCCATACGGCATAGTCGACCGAATCGATCAGCAGGGCGTACCCCATGTCGCTGTCGGGCAGATTGAGCGCACCTTGAATGGCGACCATATTGCCCGTACCTCCCATCCAGGAGCCTGAGAGTGCGGCAAAGGGCTTCCATGCTTCCGGTCCGAAGCTGTGATGAAAGAGGGCGAACATTCCAATGAAACCAAGCGCGATGCTGGCTGAAGCAAGCAGGAAAGTAAGCAGCATTTTTCTACCCAGTTTGAGGATGTGCCGCATATCCGCAGTCAGCAGCATCAGAAAGATCATCGCGGGGAGCAGGTTGCCTTTGAGCGCTTTGTAAGTTGCCGTGACCGATTCGCTCTTCTGCCATACGCCAAAGGTGGAGAGCAGCATGACGCTGAAGTAAAGAATGACGATGGCTGGCAGATACTTAAAGAGCCTGTTGGCCGTTTTCTTTTCGGCATAGACAATGAGTGCGGCGATCATCATCAAGAGTGCAAGGTAGCTGAAGCCGTCGGTAATCATAACTCTCCTTTAGAGAATGTAGGGGATGAAGTAGCGCGTACGCTTACGGTAGGCTGCATAGGCAGCATCGTATACCATCCAAAGTTTCTCTTCTCTATGGGCTTTGAGGTAGAGTACCAGCACCAGAAAAGCCCACATCGCCCAGGCTTCAGATGTCGGCCTGAAAAGCACGATGCCCATCTGCATCAGCATGACTGAGGTGTACATCGGGTGGCGGATGTAGCGGTAGAGCCCGTGGGTGACGAGACAGCACGCCTCTTTGAGTTCGGGGCGGATGTTGAAGTTGTCTTTTGGGTGGTGGGCGATGGCCCATAGTCCTGTGGCTACACCGGCAAGCAGAAGCAGCAAACCGGGCAGGCTGAACGAAAAATCCGTTGCGGCATAGAGGATCATTGCAAAGATAGTGCCAAACTGCAGCGTAACCAGCAGGTGAGGGTAGTAGCGTTTCATAGCAGCCCCATTCCCAGTGTGCGTATCTGCTCGAATTTGTGAAACTGGTAGGTGCTGTAGGGGTATGTTTCGGGTTCAATCAGAAGTACCGCTTTGTCGATATGACGCAGTAGAGTACGGCTCTGGTTGTAGATGAGCAACCGCATGGAGCGTTCGAACATCTCCAGTACGTTGTGGGTTTTGAAGAAGTTGTCGGGAAGCTCCTTCTCAAAGGAGTGTTCTCCAAGCACATTTACCGCCAGAATATGCCTATGTGAGCTTTCGGATATGCCCAGATTCTCACACAGAAAGCCGTCGCCGTACACCTCTCCTTCAATGGTGTGCTCTTCAAAGACACCGGGGATGGCCATGGTTGCAAGGACGGCATCTTTGATGCAGACATCATCCTGGGCAGTGAAGACACGCTTCCGGCCGGTTTTGAGGTTAGTGGTGATGAGTTTGAGCGGAATTTCTGTTTCACGCATCTTCCGCTTTCCAAAAAGTGTTTCGAAAATGGAAGCGATTTTGTCGTTATCGACAATGGCGTTACCCGAAAAGGAGAACTTGATCCAATTGGAGACTTTGACGAAGTCGCGTATCTGATCATAAATCTTTGCTTCACTCATCCCGATACTCATACAGGCTGCGATAATGCCTCCCATACTGGTACCGACAAGTTCGGCAGGCTTTAGCCCTGTCGCCTCCATGTCGTGCAGTACGCCAAGATGGGCGATGCCAAGCGCACCGCCGCCGGAGAGTACCAGTGTAAAGGGATGGGTTCGAAGTGTCTCTGTTGTCATGGAGGTATTATAGCGAAGTAGTGATAAGCAGTGTGAATGAGGAGTAAACCCGTGCAGCGCACGGGCAGGAGAAGTTACTTGTCTGCGTGTGCGTGATGTACTTCTATGAGGTCTTCAATGCTGGTATCGAGTACGAAAACGTTCTCGTATCCCATCATTTCAAGATAGCCCATAACACGGTTGGCAAACCAGCCTTTGACACATGCTACAACAATAGGGTTGGTATGGTCAGAGGGCAGTTCGTCAAGATAGTTCGCAAATTCAGGGTATGGTGTATAGAACGCATTGGCAATGCCCGCTTCCTGTGCATTCTCACCACTCACTTTTGCAGGGGGACGCACATCGAGCAGAATGGCACCCGCATCCATCAGCAGCTCTCTTGTCTGATGCAGTGTCACCATACCAAGGTTCTCTTTGCTTTTGTTCAGTTCAATGATCACATCCAGTTTCTCTTTTGTCTTGTTAGGCATTTTCGACTCCTTTAAGTTTGTTGTACTTATATTTTACATAACTATAGTAAATAGATATGTAACAAAAGTTGCATTAAGTGTCTAGGGAGGTATCGCGTTATTGATAAATCTGAGTTTTGAAGAAACTTATGAAAAAAACACCTCACTCCAAGCGTTATGCAGGAGTGACAGGTGAAAGTAGAGATTTACGCTGTTTCTGGGTAGAGGTGTGTCGCTTTCTGGACGTGGAAGTTCAGGCCGATCTCTTTTGGCGTACAGCCAAGCGCAAGCGCAACCATTTGCGGCATGTGCAGTACCGGCAGTTCGATGTCACGGCCGATAACTTTGCCCACATCATCCTGATAGGTATCCATCTTGAGGTGGCAGAGAGGACATGGAGTGACCATGAGGTCTGCGTTGTTGTCGATGGCATCTACCATCGCGTTGCCGGCAAGTACCTCTGACGTGTGGTTTGCCTGTAGCTCTACGTGGAAACCGCAGCACTTGTTCTTGTGGCTGTAGTCTACCGGATGCCCCTCGAGCGCATCGATAAGATTGTCGAGCGATGTCGGGTTGTAGGGGTTCTCGCCGCCGTTTGCATTGTGATGCAGCTCGGACGGGCGGATGTTGTGGCAGCCGTAGAAGGGTGCGATGTTGAACTGGCTCAGCGGTACCTGCACCTTGTCTTTGATATTCTCCAGACCGTAGTCGTCGATGAGTGCATAGAGGAAGTGTTTGATCTCTGAAGTCCCTTTGTACTCCAGACCTACCTCTGCAAGCTTTTCGTTAACGCGTGCCTTAAGCTCCGGGTCGGTGTCGAGCGCGTGCTTGGTCATGGCAGAGTTGAGCTGACAGGTGTTACAGATGGTGATCATTGTAAGACCCAGTTTCTCCGCATAGCAGATGTTGCGTGCGTTGAGTACGTGTGCGAGGAACTCGTCGAAGTCCTGCAGGTGGCTTGCACCACAGCAGCTTGCCTCTTCGAGGATCGTGATCTTGATGCCCAGTTTGTCCGCTACTGCAAGGGTAGAGGAGAGCAGCTCAGGTGTGGACTGCTTGGCAGTACATCCGGTAAATAGTGCATAGTGTAGTTGGCTCATCTTTTCTCCTTACAGTTTATGTGTTTGTGAAATTTCAATCAGTTTCTGGACTTCGTCGAGATTCTTGATCTTCGGTACGCTGTCAATGAACGGAATGCCCGAATGCCAGTGGATCTTGCCTGCTTTCATCATCTTCATGGCAGTCTTGAGGTGCTTGTACATGCCAAGGTACCCTTCGGAGTAAGAGACAATATCGGCTTCGTCAAGGTAGCCGTATTTCTTCATACCGCGCAGGAAACCTTCGGCGTGCTTGGTTGCAACATTCGGCTTAGCGACACCCTGCTCAAACTGCATATTGTGCAGCTTGGTGATCTTCTCTATAGGGTTGATCTCTTTTGGACACGCTTCTGCACACTCGAAACACTTTACACAGTCCCAGACACCGGGACCGATCTGTGCAGTAAGCTCCAGACGCTCTCTGCCCGCTTCGTCACGTGTATCGACCGTGAAGCGGTAAGCGGCGTTGAATGCCGCAGGCCCAAGGTAGTCTTCGTTGACTTCAACGACAGGACAGGCGTAGTGGCAGTTACCACACTGAATACAGAGGTCCGAGTCGAGGAATTTGTTGAACTCTTCGATGCTCTGCTTGGTTTCGTGCTCCGGGTGAGGATCGACATCGGCGACGACATATGGAGTCACTTCGGCATGCTTGTCCCAGAAATCTTTCTTGTCGATGATCATATCTTTAACAGCACGCTTTTTGCTCTGCGGCTCGATGAGCAGTTCGTTGCCAAAGAGTTCAACGAGTTCGAGGGCATTCTGCTTACACGCAAGTGTCGCTCTGCCGTTTACCTTGATACCGCAGGCACCGCAGATACCGTGACGGCATGAACGGCGGTAGGAGAAGGAGCCGTCGTGCTCCCATTTGATACGGTTGAGGAGGTCAAGCATCAGCTCATCTTTGCCCACTTCCATCGTGTAGTGCTTGTAGTAGGGCAGGTAGTCCGTCTCGGCATTGAAACGGAAGGTCTTGAGGGTGACCGTGACAGTGTCGGGGCGTGTCACTTCTATCTCGTCGGTGTTGAACGGTTCAAATTCTTCAGTTTGTGTACTCATCTTGACCTCCTAGTATGATCTTTCTTTAGGTTCGAACATGCCGAGTGTCACTTCGCCCCACTCAGTAGTGATGTTGAAGTTCTCATCCATATAGGCGTAAGTGTGTTTGAGGAACTTCTCGTCGTCACGCTCAGGGAAATCTTCTCTGTAGTGTCCGCCGCGGCTCTCTTCACGCTCCAGCGCACCGACAACAATGAACTTGCTGAACTCAAGCATATGTCCAAGCTCCAGCGCCTCCTGCAGGTCAGTGTTGAAGGTGTTGGACTTGTCATCGATACGGATGTGCTTGAATCGCTCAAGCAGTTCGTCAATGAGTTTGAGCTGTTTTTCGAGTGACTCTTTGCTTCTGAAGACTCCCGCGTTGGCAGTCATACCGTTTTGCAGCTCTTCACGCAGTCCAGGAACGGTTTCGGTACCGTTGGAAGTTTTGATGCGTGTCAGCTCTTCGAGCATTCTGTCCGCATCGGCTTTGGTCGCTTTTTTCAGTTCCACACCCTCATCGAGCGCTTTGACCATGTTCTCTCCCGCGTGGCGTCCGAAAAGGAGCGCTTCAAGGACGGAGTTTGCTCCCAGACGGTTGGCACCGTGGACGGAGACACACGAACACTCACCCGCAGCGTAGAAGCCCTCTACAAGGTCGCCTTTGGCATTCTTCTGTACCTGGCAGTTGATGTTGGTCGGAATACCGCCCATAGAGTAGTGTGCCGTTGCAGAGATGTGGATAGGCTCTTTGAGCATATCCTGCCCCTGGAATGCGATGGCAAGTTCACGCAGCTCAGGCAGACGCTCGAGGATGATCTCTTTTGGCAGGTGTGTCAGGTCGAGGTTCACTGACTGTCCGTCTTTACCGACACCGCGTCCCTGGCGTACCTCTTCCATAATGGCACGGCTGACGACGTCACGTGACGCAAGCTCGAGCGCGTTAGGCGCATACTTCTCCATGAAGCGTTCACCTTTGGAGTTGAAGAGACGTCCTCCTTCTCCACGTGCCGCTTCGGAGATGAGGACACCCGATCCGCCAAGCCCGCTTGGGTGGAACTGAACGAACTCCATATCTTCGAGCGGAAGCCCGTGGCGTGCAACAATGGAGAGTGAGTCACCGGTGTTGGCATGTGCGTTGGAGTTGAAGCGGTAGGCTCTCGCGTGACCGCCGGTAGCGAACATGACCAGTTTCGCGTTGAAGATGGCAGGTTCGGAGTTGCGGATGTTGTATGCCGATACACCGTACGCTTTGCCGTCTTCATAAAGCAGGTCCGCACAGTACCACTCGTCAAAGACTTCGATACCGGCACGGAACGCCTGCTCGTAAATTGCCTGAAGGACGGCAAGCCCGGTTCTGTCTTTTGCGTAGCAGGCTCTTGGCTTGCTCTGTCCGCCAAAAGGTCTGATGGCAATGTTGCCCTCTTCATCTCTGGAGAAGACTGCACCCATATGCTCTGCCCAGCGGATGGTCTCCGGCGCTTTGGTACACATCAGCTCCACTGCATCCTGGTCTGCAAGATAGTCTGAACCCTTGACCGTATCGAACATATGCAGTTCAACGGAGTCCTCTTTGCCCAGAGCGGCGTTGATGCCTCCCTGTGCAGCCCCGGAGTGGCTTCTGAGCGGGTGAAGTTTGGTGATGACTGCTGTTTTCTTTCCTGCTTCGGTCAGTTCCTTGGCAGCGGCAAGACCGGCGAGGCCGGCACCGACGATCACAGCATCGTATTCGTATATTTTAACGTCCATAACGCTTGCGTCCTTTTTGTGTCAGATTTGCATTTATTATAGCGACCGCTTCATATCAAACGGATTAATGGAAGGGAGAAAAAGGAGGAAAATACGGGGGGTTGTTACGCATCTCCCGGCCGCTTCGGAAAGAGAAGCAGGAAGATTGATGAAAATAATAAGCGTGAAGAATACTACGCAGCGTTTTCGTTTTGCGCCAGTTTTTGATACTCCTCAAAAGAGAGCACTGCAAGCGGGATCTCCCTGCCCATACGTTTTTCAATAGCCTTGTAGTGGCGGTTGAAGAATTCGAGGTCCTTTTCATCTGCGACAATGAGTACTTCCGCACCGTTGTCGAGTGCCTGCAGCAGTGTCGTACCCGCTTTCTGGAGAGCAAGGTTCTCCTGGAAGTCGATGATGCTGCGTCCGCAGCGCTTCGCTTCGCGCTCGAAACGGATGACACGTCCACCGGTACTTTCAATGGCTTCAAATACCTCTGCCTCAGCAGGTGCCGCGGCACTGCCGGCATAGAAGGCTGCAGGATTTCCTGCCACCGTATTGGTAGCGTAGGCTGCTGTCGCTTCACGTGAGAGCTTCTGACTCATCTTCTCGAGGAAGCGGTTGGGTTCGGGACGTTCGATGTTCGCTCTCAGCGATTCTATCGTGCCAGTGTGGTCCTGTGCTTCAAAGATGTTGTTTTCGTATTCACAGGCATTGAGACCGTCATATTCGTCACCGATGGCAGCAAGGATCTCCGCTTTATGCGGGTTGCCGTTTTCGATCATTCTGTGTGCAAGCAGTAGCACGGCGTCACCGATGTAGTCGTGGTTGAACTTCGAACTCTCCGAAGCGTAGTGCAGGGCATAGAGGCTTTCAAAGTAGGCTTTGTCCTCCTCAGTCGCATAGGGCTCAAGCAGTTTGAAGCGCTCCATAAAATCATCGTCGTTGATGACAAGGCAGTGGTTGGAGCGGTAGGAGAGTACGGGGTCTATCTGAAGTTCGGTACCGAGTTTCTCTACGATCTCTTTGATTTGTTCTTTACCAGTAACGACAAGGCCGTTGATCTTGAAAACAAGCCTCTCTTCGGGGTAGGCGAAGTTTTCGTTCTGTGCTTTGATCGCTTCAAGCAGTGCTGTGCTTAGGGCATTTTCCTCAAGTGTAACGCTGAATGTTTTATAGTAGGGCAGGTAGTCGGTTTTGGCATTGAAGAAGAATGCTCTGAGGTTAAGGGTATGCTCCATTGGGGTGTCCTTTTGTGTGAACTTGTTTTAAATAATAGTAAGTTTAGGTAAATTATAGCGTGCAATGCTTCCAACACGGTGGGGTTTTGTGCCGGGGTGGCAAGTTAGAGGTTGGTATGTTACAATTTTGCAATGCAGTCACTCTTAAAGTGAGAAAAAAAATCATAGATTCGGGAACAATTGGAAATGAGAGACAAAGAGGCCTATCTGATAGGCAGACTAAATTCGAAGTATGTAGGTGACGATGCGGCGGTAGTGGGCCGTACGCTTTACAGTATGGACGCCTTTTTCGAGGGGAGCCACTTCAGACGCGAGTGGATGAGTATGGCACAGATCGGCCGCAAGGCGATGCTGGTGAACCTCTCCGATGCCGTAGCGATGAACGCACACCCCAAGTATGCGCTAGTGACTGTCTGCATACCGCCTGAGATGACGACAACAGAGATCGACGAGTTGATGGATAGCATGGAACGCACCGCAGCGGAGTTTGGCTGTGAGATCATCGGCGGTGATACGATCGGTGGAGAGAATCTGCACCTGAGTATTGCACTGGTCTCCGAGAGTGACGACCCGCTGCTTAGACGCGGACTGCAGATTGGAGACCTGCTTGCCTACACAGGAACGCTTGGCCAGAGCAAAAAGGACCTTGAAGCACTCTTTCGCGGAGAGAAAATCGCACCCGATTCACGTTTTTATGAACCGAAGCTTCGGGCCGATTTTATCTATGAAGCACGCCCGTTGCTTCACAGCGGCATGGACATCTCAGACGGCCTCTACTGCGACAGCAACAAGCTTATTGATATGAATAAATATGGATTTGAGATATTAAAAAATATCGACGACGATACGGGCTTTAGCGGGGAGGAGTATGAGATGTTAATCGCTTTCCCTAAAGAGCATTTTGAGGCGGTAGAAGAGGTGGCAAAAAAGACAGATACACCGCTGACTGTCTTCGCAAAAGTGGCAGAAAACGACAGGCGTTTTCCCTGCAAAAGCCACCATTTTTGATTGGTGTATTGGTGTATTAGTTATTGGTATATTGGTCATGGGGAGAAAAAATGGTATCGATGTTGCGTAGGGTGCGTAATCACGCACTCCACATTACGACATTGCGCTCACGCGTTTCACACAGAGCATGGGAACGAGAAGAGGGGATGTGCTATTTCCAGCGTTTGGCCATCTTTCTGTCCAGTGCGGCTTTGACCTCTTTGATGAGCGCCTTGGCATCTTCGCCAAATACGAACTCTCCCTTGTATTGACGCTGGGCATTTTCGATATATTTATTAAAAGCCGCTTTATCCTCATCGGTTTTGGGTGTTTCCCACAAAAAACGCATACCACTCTCTCTGTCGAAACTCTTCTTCGCCGTTTCGATGTATAGCTTGCTTGAGAGGAGTTTGAGCGTACCGTCCTTTTGCACCTCATAGCGCATAATGCGTGCGCCGTAGGGGACGTCGTAGATGCGCCCCTGTCTGTCCCAGAAGGTGTAGAGTGTGATCTTGTTTCCATCTCGTTCAAAATAGCCGTCTTCAATACTACGTGCACCACAGGTACCGGTTTTGTCATGCAGGGTGAAGTTGAAGAGGTTGGTCAGGTCGTAGTTGTGTTCATCCCTGTAGAGCTTCATCACTCTGCCTTTGCTGTCATACACTTCGTAATCTTCGGTAATGACGGTAAAGTCATTGTATCCTACAGTGAAGTGTTCAATGGTTGCTTTTGAGAAAAGCAGGCTCAGTGTCATTGTCAGTAAAAGCAGCGTTTTTTGCATGCGTGTGCCTTTTGGAAAATATCTGTGTAATGGTAGCAAAAAGTTTGTGTATTGTACGTGAAATGGAGGTTACTGTGTATTACGGCAAAGATTAAAGATTGATTATAACGATTGAATTGAGAAATAGTTTTACACGATAGGGTAAACTATTTCTCTCCAAGGTTTTGTTATATGGCAGATACTTTTTGTAATTTTTCAGCTAACCACATTTTGATGACTGCTTGTCTACTTACACCAATATGTTTGGCTTCCCTATCCAATGATTCAACCATCCAAGCTGGAAAATCAATATTTACTCTTT
>JALTVI010000082.1 GCA_027049035.1 Sulfurovum sp.
TGCCGGCGCTGCTGTGGCAACTTCCCGCGCTGTTCGAGGAGGCGGATTTCGTCTCCATCGGCACCAATGACCTGATGCAGTTCGTATTCGCCGCCGACCGGGCGAACCCACGCACGGCGCGGCGCTACGATCCGCTGCATCCGGCGATGTTGCGGCTGTTGCGCGACGTGGCGGAGGCCGCCAGGGCGTGGACAGACGTGCCGGTGTCCGTGTGCGGCGATATGGCGGGCGATCCGCTGGAGGCGATGGTGCTGGCGGGGCTGGGCTTCACGCGGCTGTCCATGCCGCCGGCGGGCATCGGCCCGGTGAAGGCGATGATTCGCTCGCTCGACGTCAGGGTGTTGCGCAAGGCACTGGATGACTGGCTGGTGGAACCTGGCAGTGCTTGCTCTCTGCGCGAGCCGGCGGCACGGTTTGCTCGCACCCACGGCGTGGACATCGTGCGGCTGTAGGTTGTCAATTCAAAGAAGCCGCCGATTGCGCAAATGTTCGAGGATGGTCTCCACCATCTCCTCGGTGGTTTGTTTGGCGCCAAGCAAATGGATGTCCGGATTTTCCGGGCGTTCGTAGGGGGAGTCGATGCCGGTAAAATTGCGAATCTTGCCGGCGCGGGCCTTGGCATACAATCCCTTGGCGTCGCGTGCCTCGCAAATTTCCAGAGGCGTGTCCACAAAGACTTCCAGAAACCGTCCTTCCGGAAACAGGCTTCTGGCCCAGCGCCTTTCGTTGGCGAAAGGAGAGATGAAGGAGACCAGAACGATCAGCCCCGCATCGACAAAAAGACGGGCCACTTCTGCCACGCGGCGCAGGTTTTCCACCCGGTCGGCGTCGGTGAAGCCGAGATCGCGGCACAGGCCATGGCGAATGTTGTCACCATCCAGCAGATAGGTGTGCTTGCCCATGTCATGCAGACGCTTTTCTAGCAGCGAGGCGGTGGTGGACTTGCCGGAGCCGGAATAGCCGGTAAACCACAGAACGAAGGGTTTCTGCCCCAGGGCACGAGCGCGGGCTTCCGCATCGATCTCCGTTTTTTGCCAGGAAATGTTTCCGGCCCTGCGTAGCGCAAAGCGAACATAGGCGACCCCCATAGCCTCGCCCGTTTGCTCATCTTCCAACAGCAGCCAGCTGAGCGGGCTTTCAGGCAGGTTTTCGTCGAAGATAATGGGCGCGTCCAGCTCCAGCTCGACGATGCCTGTTTCCCCTTTCTTAAGATTGGAGGTGACCAGGAGCTTACCGTCTTCACTAAGCCGACCTTTCAGCTTTCCGACGAATGCTTTTTGATCGGAGGTGCAACTAACCAAACGATAGACACGCCCAGGCAAAAATGATTGTGTTGAAAGCCAATATAAAATCGCTGACAAGGCATCGGCCTCGATGGCTTTGTTTTCTTCGTTGCATAATACATCATCAGAATTTATATGTTGACAACCTTCACCAATTTTTTTCACATAAACTGGGTCTTTTTTGATATTTTCAATCAATTCTCTCCAAATTATTGGATTCGATAACTCTTTATTGCATATATGCACGCATATATTGCGCCATTGTAAGGGTGTTCTGCGCTTGACTTTCTCACTTAAAAGATTTTTTTTCATTGTGTTTAAAATGCATTTTATATAAGAGAAATCTTTTGCAGTCATAGATGTTCTCAACGTTTGCCCATTTTTATGTTGCTTTTTTTGGGTCCAGTGCGTATTTCAACAATTCAGAATCATATTTACAATATCTTTTTAGCATCTTTTCAGCATCTGGGCTTATGATGACCGCACTCTCACTGTTTATGGACTTATTCCGCTTGGGAGTGTGTATATAGGGAATATCAAGCTTATTCAATAGTATGCGGAAATGTTCATCAAATTTCTCGACATGTCCTATAAAATCTATTTTTCCTAAATTTTTCTTTGCTTTACTTAAAAGTCCTTTCATCTCTACTTCCGAAAGCGGATAGTCAGCAAGATTTCCCCCCACTTGCCTCGTTATGTAATTATCAATAGAGCTCTTTATATGCATGTCTTCGGAAAGAATAAATTCATCCAGTGTCATTTTTTCCACCCTTTTCAAGAAAGCTACTCCGTCTTTTTCCATTCTTGAGCACTTTCTTTTCTTTTTCTTTTTAAATCCATGCAAATATTTATAATAGGATATAATTCTACTTTTTGGGTCGCGTAAAAATGTAAAAATAAAGTAATTGTCTAAGTCAATTTTTTCATTTATTAGCCATTCAAAAGGGCAGTATGCGTATATATATTCAGCTTTTTGAAGGGCAGGTATAAGGTTCTTTGGGATATTTCTCTCTTTGCACACGTGGTCACATATCAAGTGCACCTTTTTCAATCCCAGAGTGTTGGCATAATCATTTATATATGAGCGAACTGACTGTCCCGCACATTTGGGAATGTGGAGAAAAATTATTTTTTGTTTTATTCTTTTTGCGTTGCGAAATTTATAAGTCCTTATTTTAGACATTATTTTGAAATTATAGTGCTCCCAATCTATTTTCCCCAAGAAATCTGTTGTTTTCTTGGGAAGTTCCTTCAAATTCATCCTTTGTGTTCCCCTAATAATGGAAAACCTCAGAAATTGGTTGCGGGAAAAACTATTCTATTTGTGCTGGATTGTCAAGGGTGAAAGGATTTGTCGGCAGGGCAATCGCATTTCAGATATTTTCGGCGGCATGAAGGAGGCTGGCAAGGAAGTTTTCATTCCACGCGGCGCGTTTGAGCTTGCCGCGCATGGAACCTTTGGATGGTTCTAGCCGGGCGAGATTAAGCGCAATGCGGCGCAGGGCTGAGAGGTTTTCTGCCGTGGCGTCCTTGCGGTTGCGCTGCCCGTCCTCGTCAAAGGTCACGTCCAGCACCCAGTTCAGGGCATTTTCGATCTGCCAGTGCGCCCGCACCACCCGCGCCATCTCCGCTGCCGGCATCGGCTTGCTCATGATGAAGTAACGCACTGATCTCCTTGGCTTTCCATCCTCTTCCCATTGCCGCTCCACACACCCCACACCGGCCAGCGACGGCCACTCATGACGCGCCCGCAACCAGCCCACGTCATGGCTCACCCGCACCCTGCGTACCTCGACCCGGCCATGGCCGCCATCCGTATCCTGATGCCGCTCGAAGGACTGCTCCGCATCCGCGAAGAAGGTGCGGATATCCTCATGCAGTTCCTCCTGATTGCTCTTGCAGGCCAGCACATAAGCGCCGCCGCGCTCACAGATCAGCGCCGCCGTCTCCCGCTGGCAATGCATCGCATCCGCCGTCACCAGCGCCCCGCGCAGATCAAGAAGCAGCAGAAGCTCCCTTATGGCGGTGATTTCGTTGCTCTT
>JALTVI010000083.1 GCA_027049035.1 Sulfurovum sp.
GGCGCACACGGTGCGCCTGCGTAGTCCGCGGCGGCTTCAATGCTTGTGCTTCTGCTGCCAGATACCTATGGCCAGAACCGCCAGCATGACAGCGGCGATGAAAAGTGCGATGGTTGTCATGGCTCCTCCTCGTCTGTGAACTTGATTACTCCTGCAACCCACAGGACTGCGCCTGTTATGGCCACCGCCAGATTGAAGCCAGCGCCTTTGATGAAGTGTTCGATGATGACTGCGGCTAATAGCACCAGGCCGGCTTTTCTCAAATCCTCCTGAACAGCGGGTATGTCGATCTTCATACGACACCTTGGGCGCGAAGTTCGCGCAGGTATTTCATTGCCGTCCTGGTGCTCACTTGAGCCGCTTCTGCCACCTTCCGGACGCTGATTTTTTCGCCCTGCATTTGCAGCAGGTTTATGGCTGTATTGATACGGCTCTTTACTCTCTCGACACGGGTTCTTGTCGCCACCGCCGCCGCCTCCTGCCGTGTCATAGCTTCCTCTCCTTTGTGTCGTTTTCTGTTATCCCTTGTCGGCTCAAAGCCTCTCGCCGCATACCAGCGGTAGATGCTTCTGGCTTTGGCTCTGATGGTGCTGCGTTCTTTGTGTGGGGCGTAGGCCTCGCCGATCGCTCTTATCTCCGCCTCTGTCGGTATCCGGTTCTGGGAGAGCTGACGCTCAACCCATAGCTTCATCGCCCAGAATGTTTCGTCAAAGTTTGTTGCCGCTACTTTCTGCAACGGCACTTTATTCGCTCTCTTGCGCTTCAGGCTGTCGAGATTGGCCGTAAAGTCCTTCAGGTGCAGGATTGCCTCTCTCGTCAAATCTGGCGGCCTCTGAGGCGTTGGAGCGGGTTTGATGGCCTCTGGCCCATATGTCTCGATAAAACGCGCTACAGCGTCGTTCAGGAATTCGATACCACGCTTTGTGCTGAAGTAGCCGTCTATGTCGTATCGGACGATATAACAGCCTCTGTTGAGCCACCACAGCGCCGCAGGAGGCGGCATTGTGTGCGCTGGGCGTTGCAGTTTTTCAGGTTGCACCAGTAGTGCCAGGGGCGTTTTTCGCTTAAAATTGTCCATGAAGTGACGATGAACCCCAGTCGCAAATCTTGGCGGAGGAGCGGCTGGGGTTTTTCTTTCCCTGTTGGTGTTGCACATCAGTTTACTGATGTGCAACGAGCCGGGTCAAGTGCAGGGTGGAAAAAGTGTTGCACTTCGTGTGCTATAAGGGGTGTGGCTATAGTCCACTCGAAAATGGCCGCTTTTGCGGCCTCCTTTGGAGCCGCGAAGCGGCGATGGGGGGTGCCGGCCGGCGGGGGGCTGTCGTGTTGGTGAGGCGTGGTCACCTGAATAATTGATCCAGCAGTTGGCAGACACCTTTACATGCCGAATGTGTGGGTGTCGTCGTTGCTGTTGCTTGTGATTGCTTTGAAAATTTCCTCGGCTATCTCTTTTGCTGCGGCGTTTGCATGTAGTTTGTCTGCAAGTTGTTGTGCCCAGTCTTCTTTGAAGCTGATTGAGATGCCATCAGCCATTGCAGCTTCCACGAGCCATTCCACCTGTTCCTGGTTCATGCCCCAGAATTCGATTTGATCCCAGCCTTTGCGTTTGGCTTCTGCGTAGATGGCGGCTGCTTGCTGTTTTTTGGTTCCATCGCCGGTGGCCACCAGCTTTTTGCCGTAGTCGAGTAAGCTGGCGTTGTAGCGGCGTATAAGCCTTGGTTTCATTGGGTGGCGATAGGGTGTCGAGGGTGAGGTGGCTGATGGGGGTGTGTGCTCTTGGTGTAGTGCATGTATGGCTTTCAGGAGCGTTTTCGCTCTTTTTTTGGCCTCAGAGGCTCTCTGTTCGGCTTCAGCGGTTTTTTCGGCCTCTACCCTTAGCTTTGCCTCAAAGTCGTCTCTGAGGCGCTTCAGGGCGGCTGTAATGGCTTGTTCGTGTGCTTTCTTGGTGATGACCTCAAGCTGGTTCGTTTTGGGTTCCAGACGTTTCATCAGCCCCCAGCCTTTTTCCTCCCAGCCGGCAATAGTGGTGATTTTTTGGGTAGGTTTTTTCTCTCTTGGTGTCAGAAGCGCTTTCAGTCGTTCGATTTCAGCTTCGAGGGCTGCCTTGGTGGCTTCGGCCTCTTCTGCGGCCTTTTGGGCGCTCTCAAGGCGTTTCTGGTAGGTTTCGAGGCGTTTTTGGAGCTTTTTGTTCTCGTCACTGGCCTCTTTGAGTTTTTGTTCAGTGCGCTCGAGGTTGCGAGTGGCTTTTTCGGCTCGTTCAGTAGCTTCGGCGATTTGCTGGTTTAGTTTTTCGATCTGGTCTTGGAGTTCGGCGATTTCATTGGGTAGGTCTTGGTGAAGCTGCTGGACGCTGCGGTTGATCCACTTGTGTTCTGGCTCTTTATCGGCAATTCGCTGGCGTTTGGGTTTGCCGCGAGTGATACCAAGGTCTGCGTAGGTCTCAGCGGCGATCTCTTGGAGCTTGCTCAGGGTTTGTCGGGTGGTGCTTTTGCTGATGGGCTTTCCGTCCAGTGTGTAGGCAGCGAGGGTGAAATGGGCGTGAATGGCGCTTTCGTCCCTGTGTACAACAAGGCCTTCGAGGGTGGTGTTTAGTGCCTTGGCGATGGCCTCGGCAGCGGCTTGGAAGCGTTGGTTCTGCTCTTCGACAGAAAGACCCTCGATGGCTGCCTGTGCCTCTTTGGAGAAGGTGATGATGCCGTCTGTGGCCACAGATGCATTTGATTTCAGGCGGCGCTGGTAGGTTCCGGAGGCGTTGCGGCGGGCTTCGCAAATTTGTCGCAGTTCGGCTGCTGGTTTTGGTTCGATGATGACGCTGTTGAGCGGTGTCCGTTCGTAGTCGACATACTTGAGGTTTTGCTCGCCGGTGCGCAGATCGTGTGCTCGTTGGCCGGCGTGTTTCGTCGGTGAGTTGTGCTTGATGCGAACGCTGATGGCTTTCATATCATGGTCTCATTTTGTGTCCCTCTTAAAAGATAGCATAACCTACTAGCCATAACTACGTTATAGCTGTAGGCGAAGGGTGGCTCCGCCCCCTTTCGAAACCCCCAAGCGCCTGGCGGCGCTGCGGGGCTGGCTCGCCCCTCACCCCAGCGGCCACCGCTCCCTACGCTGCCTGCGGCACCGGCGCACACGGTGCGCCTGCGTAGTCCGCGGCGGCTTCAATGCTTGTGCTTCTGCTGCCAGATACCTATGGCCAGAACCGCCAGCATGACAGCGGCGATGAAAAGTGCGATGGTTGTCATGGCTCCT
>JALTVI010000084.1 GCA_027049035.1 Sulfurovum sp.
AGCTGATCAAAGAGATCACTTACGATACTTATGGTAATATCATAAACGACACAAATCCAAGCTTTAAAGTGCCGTTTGGCTTTGCCGGAGGATTGTATGACAGTGACACGAAGCTAACGCACTTTGGCTTTAGGGAGTATGATGCCTATACGGGTAAGTGGACGGCAAAGGATCCGATCCTCTTTAAGGGTGGAGATAGTAACCTCTATGGGTATGTGCTAAATGATCCGGTGAATTTAGTGGATCCGGAGGGATTAGAATGGTATAAACCCTGGACATGGATAGATGATTACAATAAAGCCAAAGACCTTGCCAATGAATCTCTCCAAAACGCACAAAACTCTTCTTTAGGCGGTAAGCATAATGGGATGGCAGATGCATATAGACATTGTTTATGGAGTTGTAAAATGGCTTACAATCTAGACAGTACTGAGGCTTGGCTGTTCGGAACTGGACATGAAGTATTTCAAAATCAACTTTCTCCATACAATGAAAGTCAAATGGACTTAGCTAATAATTGTACCGGTAGAGAGTTGGGAACTAATGGTTCTCCTTATTCTTGTGAAACAAAGTGTATGAATGCTGTAAAAAACGGTGCTTTGGTGACAACACCTCCACAAGGAGGAGGATATGGGTATTAAAAAAGTAGTAGTATTTTTTACTACTTTAACATTACTAGGTTGTAGTAGTAATAGTAATATTTCTGTTAATATTTGTAATCAATCAGGTATTGACAAAACAGACATAATATTGAATTGGCAAAAAGGTGAAAAGAAATTTACCATAATACATAATGGAGACTGCGAGAAAGTAAAATTAACAAATCTAATTGGTGAAAACCAATTAAGCTTAGCAATAAATAAACAAAAGTATCCTATAGATGTCTATTTCGAATCACATAACTATCAAGGCAGTATAAATATTAATTTAATAGGTAAAAATAAAATAAAAATTACAAGTAATGTGAATTTAAAATAAAACATCTCTGGCTCCCACGTTTCACGTGGTAGCCGCCATCCCAAGGCTTTAAGCTCGATGCAGGTCACACGGCAACAGACTCACCACCAAAACCCTCCCAGGCGGCAGCCGCTACACCTACAGCTACAACACCCTCGGAGCCCTCACCGATGCCACACTCCCTGACGGTACACAGATACACTACATCACCGAGCCTCTTAACAGACGCATCGCCAAGGAAATAAACGGCACGATCGTCGAGAAGTATCTTTGGGAAGACCTTACGACACTGTTGGCACTCTATGATAAAGATGACAATCTCATATGGAGATTTGAGTATGCCGATGGGCGGATGCCCGTCTCTATGACCGACAAGGGTGGTAATAGATATTATCTGCACTACGACAAAGTAGGCAGCCTCAGAGCCATCAGTAGGGTGTTACACCACAGGCACTTCCTTCGGTCGTCCCCCGACAACACCATCGAGCTGATCAAAGAGATCACTTACGATACTTATGGTAATATCATAAACGACAACAACCCGAGCTTCAAAGTGCCGTTTGGATTTGCAGGTGGATTGTACGACAGTGATACGAAGCTGACGCACTTTGGGTATCGGGAGTATGATGCATATACGGGCAAGTGGACGGCGAAAGATCCGATCCTCTTTAAGGGTGGAGATAGTAACCTCTATGGGTATGTGCTAAACGATCCGGTAAATTTGGTGGATCCTGAGGGGTTAAGTGTTGTTGATGATTTAATTGATAGTTATTTTGGTTGGCAAGATATACTGGAAGGCATATCTGGAGAAACTTGTGAAGAGAGATTATTAAATATGAATAATTACTGTAAAGAAAATGCCACAGGTACTTTTGGTTTGTCATTAATGTATTGTACTCGTGCAGCGACACAGATTTATAATGAATGTGCAAGAGAAGAGCGAGAAAAATGCAAATAAAAGCTATTGTTATGATAAGAAAATACAAATATGTTTTATTAATATTGATAACAAATATAATTATATTTTTAAGCACTTATATATACATGCAAATAAACAAAACCAAAGCAATTTGGTATCAACATATCGCCGATAGATTTTATTATCTAAATTATTTATTAAAAGAGGGAAAAGACAATGTAATACTGCACACATCACCATTAGTAATATCAGATATTGTCTTAATTGGAGAAGAAAAAATTGACATAAATGATTTAACTGATACTTATCAATATACATTTTTATGCGCAAAATACAAAAAAGACACTTCTAAAATACTAAAAAAATTTTTTAATAAAAGTAAACAAAAAAATATATATAAAAAAGAAGACTTTTTAAAAGGATTAGATAAGATATCAAACTATTGCAACTTAGACTCTTCTCCCTAAAACTGGGGTATAGGAGAGCGTTTAATATAGCTCGTTTAACTCGTTCCCACGCTCTGCGTGGGAATGCATACTGGCACTTGATGCATTCCTCCGAACCGTCGCATCGCCAAAGAGATCAACGGCACCGTCACCGAAAAATACTTTTGGGAAGACCTCACGACCCTGCTGGCCGTCTATGACAAAGACGATAACCTTATCTACCGCTTCGAGTACGCAGACGGCAGGATGCCTGTAAGCATGACCAATACAAACGGCAACAGATACTATCTACACTATGACCAAGTCGGTAGCCTTAGAGCCGTCAGTGATGCAAGTCACAACATCGTTAAAGAAATAACTTACGATACATACGGTAATATACTCAGTGATAGCAACCCAAGTTTCAAAGTTCCATTCAGGTTTGCTGGTGGGCTGTATGACCCCGATACGAAGCTGACGCACTTTGGGTATCGTGAATATGATGCTTATACTGGGAAGTGGACGGCAAAAGACCCGATACTCTTTGCCGGTGGCGATAGTAATCTGTATGGGTATGTGTTAAACGATCCGGTTAATCTTAGTGACCCTCTGGGATTATGGATACCACAAGCTATTGGAGCTATTATTGGAGGAGGACTTGAGGTTTATAATAATGGATGGAGCTGGAATGTAGCTGTTGCAGCTGCAGCTGGAGCAATAGGTGGATTTGGATCAAGTATTGGAAAAGCCGCTGCATTTGGTGCATTAGGTAGTGGCTCATATAATGCATATCAACAAAGTTCTGATCCATGTAAAGATTTTGACTGGGAAGAGTTAGCTAGGAGTAGTGCACTGGGAGCAGTTGGTAGTGGTTTTGGTGGAGCATTAGGAAATATGGGGAAAAGCATAAAGAAT
>JALTVI010000085.1 GCA_027049035.1 Sulfurovum sp.
CGCAATGTCAACCTCCTCTCCCTCAAGCCCTATGCACAGTACAAAACGACTTATACCTACGATGACAAAGGCAGGGTCACCAAAGCCAAAACCGGTTTCCGCACAACTGCCTACAGCTATGATGCCAAAGGCAACATGCAAAGCATGACCGACCCTCTCGGACGTACGACACACTACGGCTACGACAGCCGTGACCGCCTCACAGAGGTCACCTACCCAGACGGTACAAGTCTGCACTACGCCTATGACAGTAACGGCAACATGACACTGCTGCAGACCCCAACCCCAACAGATCATACCTTCGGCTACAACGGCGTGAATAAGCGCACAAGCTACACTACCCCGCTACAGAAAGTTACTGCTTACACCTACGACAAGCAGCGTCGCATTACTAAAGTCACCAAACCAAGCGGCAAAAGCATCGAGACCACCTACACAAACGGCAGAGTCACCCAAGTCACAACCCAAGAAAATACCATAGACTACACCTACGCCTGCCAGAGCAACCCCTCTGCCATCACCAAAGGCAGCGAGAGCATCGCCTACAGCTATGACGGTACCCTGATAACAGGTATCGCACTCTCAGGTACCCTCACCCAAAACATCGCCTACCGCTACAACGACGACTTCCTGCCTATCTCTATCAGTTATGCAGGCAAAGAGACCGCCTACAGCTACAACAAAGACAACGAACTGATCCAAAGCGGCAGCTACACCATCACCCGTACCAAACACTTCGGTCTCAATGTGACTGTCACAGACGGCAGCTACACACAGACAAGCCACTACGACCTCTACGGAGAGCTTGGCAGACAGTCTGATGCGCTCTTTGGGGTAAAGCTCTACAGAAACAAAGCAGGACAGATCACTAAAAAGATAGAGACCCTCCAAGGTAAGAAGCGTACCTACACCTACCGCTATGATGCCAGAGGCAGACTCACTGATGTCAGAAAGAACAGAAAAGCAGTAGAGCACTACACCTATGATGCCAACGGCAACAGACTCACCGCCACAAGCAAAGAGCGCAACATCACCAATCAGCTGCAGTCCTACAATGCCGATGATGAGATCACCCTCATTGGACAGCTTGAACAGAGCTACGACGAAGACGGCTACCTCACCGCCAAAACCCTCCCAGACGGCAGCCGCTACACCTACAGCTACAACACCCTAGGAGCCCTCACAGATGCCACACTCCCTGACGGTACGCAGATTCACTACGTCACCGATCCGATGAACAGACGCATCGCTAAAGAGGTCAACGGCACGATCGTAGAGAAGTATCTTTGGGAAGACCTTACGACACTATTGGCAATTTATGATGGTAATGACAATTTGATCCAAAGATTTGAGTATGCCGACGGCAGGATGCCCATAAGTATGACTGATGCAAGCGGTAAGCGATACTATCTGCATTATGATCAGGTGGGCAGCCTTAGAGCCGTCAGTAGGGTGTTGTCCCCCGACAACACCATCGAGCTGATCAAAGAGATCACTTACGATACTTATGGTAATATCATAAATGACAGCAACCCAAGTTTCAAAGTTCCATTTGGGTTTGCAGGTGGGCTGTATGACCCTGATACGAAGCTAACGCACTTCGGCTTCAGGGAGTATGATGCCTTTACGGGTAAGTGGACAGCCAAAGATCCGATACTCTTTGCAGGTGGGGACTCAAATTTGTATGGGTATGTGTTGGGGGATCCGGTGAATTTGGTGGATCCCTTCGGCTTGAAACCTCCTACACATATACCCCCTAATGTAGATATGTGCAAAAATGAAAAAATAGCAAGAGAACTATCCCCATATGGTATTATTGATTTCATAAATATGGTTAAAACAGGAGGTGATTGGGACTACAAGCAGTTAAATCGAAAATTGTACGAAAACTTTGGAAACTATCATTTTGGATATGTTGCAGCTGCTTTTGGCTTTCCTAAAGAATTTGCAAAATTTGGTGCTGGTGCTTATCAGATATACAGTGGTACTTATCGTTTAAAGTGGTATTCCTCATATTTTGACGATCCTACAGATCAAAAATGGATTGACGAAGGATATAAGGATTATGAAAATAATTACTATAATTGTAGGTGTATACAATGAAATATCTTGCTATAAGTATGCTACCTTTTCTTATATGCCCATTTATATGCTTAAATGAAAATAGATGGAGTCAAGCATACTTATCACTGAATTTTTTAGGAATAATTTTAATATATTTATTAATAGTTGCAATTATTAGAAAGTATATAAATATTAAGTATTATGCTTATGCTTCATTCTTTGCATTTCCAGTTACATTTGTAGCAGCTTTTTTTCTAATATTCTTTATGGCGGATATAGAAAAATCAAAAATTGAATGGATAAAAAATATTCCAATCATATCAGATATATACATATTTATACCTGTTATATTGTTTTATATTTTACTGAGTTTCATAATAAGTAAAATTATTGAAAAAGTGAGTTAAAGCCCGACTTTTCAACCATAGTGCAATTTCACCGCTGAAAAATTCTACCTAAAACCTCCTAAGAAGCTTTCATCTTTTTCTCGTTCCTACGTTGCACGTGGGAATGCATACCGCAACCGTAAAACAAATGACAATATGCCATATTTTAGCTCGTTCCCATCCGTCCTCGGTGGGAACGCATACGGGAGCAACAATAACAAAACCAACCTCTTAAAGCATAGGGGTCAGGTGATAATGATAACATATTTTTATGAAATAATGTTTCGATATGATACAATTTACAATCCAACTTGGCAGAACACGATCTCTTTGGTTGTATTATCGTTATCACCTGACCCCTATACACCACAACAACACCTTCCATGAAGATATCGAGGTACCCGGAGCTGCGTTTGGTCTGCACTACTCCTCTGCCGATCTAAACGACAGTACCATCGCGCACGGCTGGAGTCTTTCAAACTATGCCCGACTTGAGGGTAACAGGCTCTACTATGGTTCGGGCGCGATGCGTATCGTCGATACCTCTGTAAAAGAAAACACGCTAACCGTCATTGCCTCAGGCAGTAGTGAGCTTCTCTTTGATGCCGAGGGCAAACTCCAAAGCATCCGAGACCTCTATACCCAAAAAACCAAAACCACGTTTGGATATGATAATATGGGTAGATTGGTAACACTGACCGATATGTATGGGGAGA
>JALTVI010000086.1 GCA_027049035.1 Sulfurovum sp.
CCTAAAGCTTCCAAATCCTCCCGTGGCCATGGTAAACGATGCAGATTCATATCGCATAATTTGGGCTTATCATCCCTATCCCTCTTTATAAAAGGCTGTATAGTATCTTCACAGATTAGCGTTAATGAGTTTTCTACACTCCACATAGCTCGGAATAGGTCGGGAACCCCAAATCCACAATGCCTTACCAATTGGGCAACCTCACTTTTATTGGGTTTTTCAGGATACCGTAGAAATTGCTGGAGCATAGTAGGAGTCCACTCGGCAGAGTGGATAATCAAGCCCCGAATGCTTTCGGGACGAAGATCTGGATATGCTGCCATCAATTGCGCTGCCATGCGTGCTGCTAGCGATGTGGCTGCGCTGGTGGCATTCGCGGTTGTGAACAATCTACTATTAAAATCAGCATTTGTAGTCAGTAAGCTTAAGCTTCGCAGCCATACTGCACCAAGCCGATCTTTCGCAACATTTCCACCTTCAAAGACCACGTCGGGCTTTAATGGCCAATGATTTTGCCAACTTGCAGAAGTGGTGCTGAAAGGGCTAAGTCCTCCAGCGGGAGCTATCGGCTGATATCCATCCGCATCATCTTCAGTAATTTGTATAAATTCAGTATAAGCTCCAACTGTTAAAGCATTCCAAGATTGTCCAGGATCATGTATTGCGTCTGTTGTGTTGCTTGAAGGATATTCAGCCCAAGCATTGTTATCATCAATATTACCTGCTGAAACTACAATTAATCTCTTTTTTTCAACTTTACTTTCATTATCATAATCTGAAGCTAACCTGTCAAGAGCCGCCGACCAAGCAGAAGGCCTGCCCCGATCCCTTCCATCGCGCGCAGAAATTGCCATACTGAATACCCTTTGGCGCGTGGGTGCTGTAATCTCTGGTCTACTGACAGCTTCAATAGTGAGATAACCATGATGCTTGGAATCGCCCGTATTGGAATGGTTTTTGTCGAGCAATTTTACCGATTCCAGACGATGTGTGACATACACGGGCTCAGAACTGTCTAATATTTTTGTGAGGTTACCCAACAATGCTAAGCCAGCCATTTTGGTGCCATGCCCTTCGTTGTCGTTTTTTCCCCAGCCTGGCTCAATTGTATGTGTATCTGTGGCTTGGATTGCTGGTGCAAGGATAGGGTGCCCTATGTTAACTCCGGTATCCAAGAGGCAAACATGTGGAACTGGTGCCTCCTCTTCAGGCACTTCCATGCGTTGAAGCAACTCCTCCACCCAGTCGGGCTGCTCTTCAGGTGGCAATGAATCGAAGAATTCTGCAGTTTCCTTAGCCCGGCGAAGTTCAGCAATACTGTTAAGAATAACTACGGATTGCTGCATTTGTTCCAAGGATCCGTATATCAACAGAACGGAACGCTCTGGAAATTCGATCACGCCTTCAGCAAGTTTAAAGCCCAGATTTCGTGCTATTTGGCAAAATTGATCGATGACTTTTTGTCTATCCTTGCGCACGGGCAACCATACTTCCCACCATAAATTTTCGTTGGGATCAGATGGGAAGATCGCCGGATCATCTGTCCATAAAGAGCGAATACTGGCCGCTCGTATATTTCGTATGGTATCAACACGTTTTCGGTAGCGTGGCTCTCCCTTCTTAGTTTCTTTTTCTAAGTATGATCGGATTATGTTTTCAAGAATATGAAGTTTCCCATCTGGTACGAACACAGTTGCAAGAGTTGTTTGTCCGTCATGCCGAACATTTTGCAATTCAATGCCAGATCGCTCGCGGGCGAGTGATTCAAACTCCTTAAAGGCTTTTTCTACGTCCGGGAAACTCTCAAATTCAATTTGCAGGCCAAATCCTTCTTCCATGCCTGCCTCTTTCTGACGCAATTTGGCTTCTTCAAATATCGGCTCAATATCCTCTATTTGCCGCAGCAAATTGCGCCCATGCCTTTGACGATCTCGGCGTGGAATTTGCACGGTATCGCTGAACCCAGAGCGCCTGAAAGGCTCTGCCTGTGCCGTGCCTTTGAAGATGAAATGTGGCTTTGGATCAGGTCGATCTTCTGCCATGAGTAATCAGGTTTTCCTTGTCGATTTGGCCATGGAGACTCGGGCTTGGGCCCGCTCCTCAATCGCACGCATTATATCCGATTCGGCAATGGATTCCTTATGTTCAATAATGGCTTCTTTCAGCGTTTCATCGCAGGCGCGGACGATTTCTGCATAGCTCAATCCCATGGCCTTATTGGCCAGACGTTTCCAGGATACTCCCTTACGGGCCTTTTTCCCTAATCGCCTCTTCAGAAGGGCGGCGATTTGCTCCGCGTCAGGCAGATCATAGTGCAGAATATCATCAAATCGCCGAAACAGCGCTTGATCCAGTATCTCTGGATGATTGGTCGCCGCTATGATCAGACTGTGAGACTCATCCTGCTCGATCATCTGCAAGAAGCTATTGAGGATGCGCCGCACTTCTCCCACGTCATTGGCCAGTCCGCGCTGCGAACCAATGGCATCGAACTCATCGAAGAAATACACACCGCGTGTTCGGTCGGTGGCATCGAAAATTTGACGCAATTTGGCGGCGGTTTCGCCCATGTATTTCGTTATCAGGCCATCGAGTCGTACCTGAAGCAGCGGCAAGCCCAATTCTCCGGCCAACACTGCCGCAGTCATGGTCTTGCCTGTGCCCGGAGGGCCCACCAGCAGGAGTTTCCGTCTGGGGGATAGACCGTGGGAGAGAAGTTTCTCCGCTTCGCGCTGCTCGCGTATCACCCGCTTGAGCTGTTTTCCCAACTGTGCATTCAGCACCAATTCTCCCAGACGGTTAGCGGGATATGATACTGCCAGCAGCTCAGCCAGTTCACCACGAGGTTGCCCGAAGGATACGACCTTTCCCTTGGCCTTGGGTGGCAGACCACGCCGCGCCTTGGCCTTGTCCACCAGGGCGCGCAATTCCTCTGCCAGCTTGCCATGGCCAATCCTAGCCTCGTGCGCGGCCAGCTGCATGGCAATGGAATAGAACTGTTCGTCATCCCCTTCGATATGGGATTTCAACAGGGCAATGAGCTGGTTGGCATTGGCCATGTCTTTCTCCTCCCAACCCATCATACCCTGAAAACCTTCAACACTTCATCACC
>JALTVI010000087.1 GCA_027049035.1 Sulfurovum sp.
GTATAGGGCAGGTTCAGCTTTTTTGCCACAACCGCTACGGCCGAAGCGATGACAAAGAGAATGAGAATGACCGACTCGTACGACATGCGTGCCCTCTTCTTTCCTGTGTTCCGACTATGCTAAGTCAGGTAGATGACCTCTTCGGGTTTGACGATATGGGCTTTCTCGTGCAGCTTTTTGCCCATAACCTTTCTGAGTACCTCCTGCTTCTCCTCCTCACCGTGAATGAGAAAAATACGTTTGAGGTCGTCTATGTCGCCTACCCACTTGATTATGCCGTTCTGGTCCGCATGGGCGGAAAAACCGTTGATAGTGTAGACACTCGCTTTGATACGGATGTCCTCATGGTAGATCTTGACCCACTTCGCCCCGTCGACAATGCGGCGTCCAAGGGTTCCTACCGCCTGGTATCCGACGAAGAGCACCGCGTTCTTGCGGTTCCAGAGACGGTTTTTGAAGTGGTGCAGAATCCGTCCGCCCGTACACATGCCGCTTCCGGCGATGATGATGGCGCGTGAATCGACTTCGTTGATGGCTTTGGAGTCATCGACACTCAGTGTGTACTCGAGACCATCGAAATCGAAGACCGTACCGTCACGCTGCTTGATATCTTGGCACTCTTTGCTTAGAAGTTTCTCCGCATACTCTTTGTAGACAGCCGTTGCCTTTGTTGCCATGGGAGAGTCAAGAAATATCCGGCACTCTGGCAGTTCGCCGTTGTCGTGCATCTCTTTGAGAATACAGAGAATCTCCTGTGTGCGCTCTATGGCAAAGGATGGGATGATGACATTTCCCCAGTTTTTGAGTGTTTTGGTGATGACACCCCTGAACTCTCTTTCACTCTCCAGTGCGCCCTTGTGGTTGCGGTCGCCGTAGGTCGATTCCACATAGAGATAGTCCGCACGTTTGCAGGGGTGAAGATTGGGGATGACCATGTCGTTGTCGTTGCCTATGTCGCCGGAGAAGACGATCTTGCGCTTCTGGCCACCCTCTTCGTACTCTATCTCTATGTAGGCAGAGCCAAGAATGTGGCCTGCGTTTCTGTAGGTGACGGTTACATTGTCGCAGAGTTCGAAAGGTTTGTCGTATTCGGGGATGATCTTTGGCAGGGCAAGGGCTTTTTCAACATCCTTGGTTTCATAGAGCGGTGCCTGGACAGTGTGCTCCGTACCTCGCCTCTGTGCCTTCTTGTATCGGGTCAGATAGTCTTCTTTCATGATTTTCGCACTGTCAAGCAGTACCACTTCCGCCAGCGCCAGTGTCGCTTCGGTAGCGACAAGGGTACCGTCAAACCCCTCTTTGAGCAGTTTCGGAATACGCCCAACGTGGTCGAGGTGCGCGTGGGTAACCAGCAGATAGTCCACTTCGTTCGCATCGAAATCGAAAGGGCCGTAGTTGCGGTGCTCTTCTCTGCCCTGGAACATTCCACAGTCGACCATAATTCTTTTTCCGTTGTCCAGCTCCATCAGGTGACATGAACCGGTAACGACTTCGGCAGCACCATATGAGATGACAGTTGCCATGATTTATCCTTTAATATTTGTAAATATTTATCTTCGCTGCATCATGCTTTTGAAGAAGACCTGTTGTGCCAGCTTACCGAAACTTTCCGTCAAAGTAGGATGCGGATGGATCGTTTTCATCACATCCATCGCCGTCATTTCGTTGGCAACGATCAGTGAGGCTTCCCCGCTCAGTGACGAAGCATCCTCACTGACGATCTGAATACCGCGGATAATACCGCTTTTCTTTTCAATGACATACTTCAAAAAGCCCTCAGCCGCCTTGTCGATCTGCGCTCTTGCATCGGTGGCAAAGTCGTATCTGGCTGTCTCTACCTCCATCCCCGCTTTTTCGGCATCGGCTTCACTCAATCCTACCGAAGCGATCTGCGGATCGGAAAAGAGTACCCAACTGAGTTTGTTCATGTCACTTTTGTGTTTCATCGGAGCAAAGATGTTGTGTATGGCGATTCCCGCCTGATAGGTAGCCCAGTGTGCGAACTTCGGCCCGACGTTACAGTCACCTACGGCATAGATGTTCGGCTGTGTGGTCTGCAGTGTCTCATCAACTTTGATGCCGTGTCTGTCAAACGAGACTCCGGCATTCTCAAGCCCTATCCCCTCCACATTGGCAGCACGTCCGGTGGCAATGAGCAGGTGGGGTGTGTCGAGGCTTTTGGTTTCACCGTTTTGGGTGTAATTGATGGTAAAGTCACCATCTTTGCCGTCAATCCTGCCAAAGGTGACATTCAGTCGGATGTCGATACCCGCATCGATCATTTTCTGCTGTACGACAAGGGCACTCTCTTCGTCGATGTGTTTGAGAATCCGTCCGCCGCGCTCGAGCATGCGGCAGGTCGTTCCCAGCTTGTTGAACATCTGTGCCAGTTCACAGCTGATGGCGCCCGCACCGATAAAGGTGATCTCTTTAGGTAGATCGCTGTGCTTGAAAACGTCGGCATTGGTCCATGCATGGGCGACACCATCGCCCTCGAATGGCGGCATAAAGGCATCGGCTCCCGTTGCTACAATGGCATAGTCAAACGACACCTTCTCACCATCAATGTCAAGGGTGTTGGCATCGACAAAAGCAGCACTGCCCTGTTTGAACCTGAGATTGGGGAAACGTTCCATCTGTTTCAGTGCTCCCATAGAGCGCTGTTTGACGATTTGCGCTTTGTCCGCAAGCACCGCTTCCCAGTGAATCTGCCCTTTGGTCTCCACATCGATATGAAAGGCTTTCATCTCTTTGAGCATGGCAAAACGGTTGGCGGCATTTTCGAGTACCTTTGAGGGGATACACCCTTCAAAAAGACACTCTCCGCCGGGTGCATCGCGTTTATCGACAAGCAGCACCTTTTTGCCAAACTGTGCGGCAGCCATCGCTGCGGGAGTACCGCCGGGACCGGCACCAAGCACGACAAGGTCATATGTTTCCATGGTTTATCCTTCCAGTATTTTCAGGGCTTCTTCTACCGAAGCGTTCTTGACGGTCACCGCGTAGATGGCATCTGCCATACGGATCGCTTCATCGAGCGGACGCTGGTGAATGTTTCGTCCGGTACCGTTACCTCTGCTGCCTCCCTTGTGGATCTGCTCATGCAGTTCCATTAGGAAAGCTTCGGGAGCGACTTTGTCTCCGCCTTCACAGAGCACACCGGTGCGCCCTGCGGCAGTGGTTACTTCCACCAGTCCGTCCGTGTCGAGCTCGCCGTCAATGTAAGGTACTTTGAGTTTGGCAAAATCGGCTCCGAGTGCTGCACCCACACCGGCTGCACCGGCTATGAGGTGGCGGTCATGCTGGTCTTTGACGAAGTTGCCTTTGGGGTAGATCCACAGCACCGCGATCCAACCGTTGAGGTGTGCTTCATGGACGATGCGCGCCGCTTCACGCAGCATGGCATGTTCGTGTTCGCTGCCGAGGTAAAGCGTGTAGCCAACGCCACGGATGTCCAGACCGCTGCTCTTTTGGAAACGTACCACATCTTCGACCTCCAGCCACTGCTGTGAGTACGGGTCTTTGGCACTGTAGGGAATGAGGTTGGTTTTGGCGTTGAGTTTCACGAGGTATGGAATGTCGGGGTAGTCGCGTCCGTAGCGCGTAATGAGCCCGAACTGGGTAGCGAAAACACCGATATCCGCCTGTGAAGCGATTTTGAAGAGGTGTTCGGGGTCGTTGTCCTCAAGGGGAATCCCCTCGCCGTAAAAGTCGTTGTTGAGATGTTCTACTTTCTGGTCACCGGCAAAGAGCATCAAGCGTCCGCTCCCTCCGGTGGTCTTTTCGAAATTCTCGATAAACGCTTTTTCCTTGTCGGCAGGTACGTCTGCAGGTAGATAAAGTTGCATCCCCCCCTCCTTACGCGTTCATTTTGGAAGCGACGAAGTCAGCCAGTTCCAGCAGTCTCTGGGAGTAGCCGTACTCGTTGTCGTACCACGCCAGCACTTTGACCATGCGATCCCCCACTACAGCGGTAGAGAGACCGTCGATGATGCTTGAGTGGCGGTTGCCAAGGATGTCAGTGGAGACAATCTCGTCGGTGGTGAACTCCAGAATCCCCTTGAGTTCATTCTGCGAAGCGGTTTCGTATGCCGCATTCACCGTTTCAACTGTCACCGGTTTGTTCAGCAGCGCGACAATCTCCGTAATGGCACCGTCGGGTACAGGCACTCGCAGCGCCATCGCTTCCATTTTCCCCTGCAGTGCAGGGATGACCTCTGTCGTCGCAATCGCCGCTCCCGTTGTAGTCGGGATGATATTTACCGCCGCCGCACGTCCGCGTCTGCGTTTTTTGGCACGCTTGTCCACGGTTGTCTGGCTGGAGGTGTAGGCATGTGTGGTGGTGATCATCGCATTTTCCACGCCGAAGTTCTCTTCAAGGACTTTCATCGCCGGTGCAAGCGAGTTTGTCGTACACGATGCGTTGGAGAGTATATGGTGCGCGTCAGGGTCGTACTCGTTCTGGTTTACGCCCAGTACGATGGTCTTGTCCACATTCTTGCCCGGTGCGGAGATAATGACCTTCTTCGCTCCTGCCTCGATGTGTTGCGCAGCAAGCGAACCTTCGGTAAAGTGCCCCGTACACTCGAGGACAATATCGATGTTCATCTCTTTCCACGGCAGTTCCAGCGGGTTGTGACTGCTGACAATAGCGATTTCGTGCCCGTCAATGATGAGCTTGTTCTCTTCCGTGCTGATATCGAAATCCGCCCGTCCGTGCACGGAATCATACTTCAGCAGGTAAGCAGCATCTTCCACACTCGATGTATTGGCTGCAACGATTTCACAGTTTTTTGGCAGTGCATGGATATAGTGTCTGAGTACCTGGTTCCCGATGCGTCCCAGTCCGTTGATTGCTACACGTTTTTTCATACTGTTCTCCTTTGTTTATTTCCAGTAGTATTGGGCATCGTCACCCAGTGCATGTTCGATTTCGATGATGCGGTTGTACTTGGCGAGGCGCTCGCTGCGTGATGCCGAACCGCTTTTGAGGTGTCCGCTCTGCATGGCGACCGCGAAGTCGGCAAGGAACGTGTCAGCCGTTTCACCGGAGCGGTGGGAGAGGAATGCTCTCCATCCGTTCTCCAGACAGAGTCTGACCGCTTCGACCGTTTCGGTAACCGTACCGATCTGGTTGAGTTTGATCAAAGAGGCGTTGGCGGTATGTTCCGCAATACCACGTGAGATGAACTTAGTGTTGGTGACGAAGATGTCGTCACCGACCACCTCTATCTTGTCTCCCAGTGTTTTTGTAAACTGGGCAAACCCTTCCCAGTCCTCTTCTGCCAGCGGGTCTTCCCACAGAATGATGGGGTATTTCTTCACCCACTCCTCTGCCAGCGCGATGAGGTCGCTGCTCTGCATTTTCCCGGCACCCGACCACTTCAGGTCGTAATGCCCTTTTTTGTCCGTGGAAAATGAGGTAGCGGCACTGTCGATGGCAATGGAGATGTCCTCTCCAGGTCTGTAGCCGCTCTTTTCGATCGCTTCGACGATGAGCTCTATGGCCTCTTCGTTGCTGCCGAGGTTGGGGGAGAATCCGCCCTCATCACCTACCGAAGTGGCAAGTCCTCTATCGTGCAGGAGTCCCTTTAGAGTATGAAAGGTCTCCGCCACATAGCGCAGCCCTTCGCTGAAGCTTGGCGCACCGTGCGGCACGGCCATGAACTCCTGAAAATCCACACTGTTGTCGGCATGTTCTCCTCCGTTGAGGATGTTCATGCAGGGTACGGGCAGTCTGCGCGCTTCGGCACCGCCGAGGTAACGGTAGAGCGGAGTGTTCAGGCTTTGCGCCGCCGCTTTGGCTGCCGCCATGGAGACACCGAGAATCGCATTGGCACCCAGATGGCTTTTGTCTTCGGTACCGTCAAGCTCTATGAGTGTACGGTCGATCTTTGCCTGCTCGGAAGCGTCCATCCCTTTGAGCACCGGCGCGATCTGATCGATGACATTGGCACACGCCTTGCGTACTCCTTTGCCTTTGTAACGGTGCATATCCCCGTCACGCAGCTCATGGGCTTCATACTCGCCGGTACTGGCACCTGATGGTACGGAAGCACTTACCTCGGTACCGTCTTCCAGTGCCATCAGCACCCTTACTGTCGGGTTGCCTCGTGAGTCGAGGATCTCCACCGCATCGATCGATTGAATGTTACTCTTTGTCATCATCTGCTCCTATCTTCCCAGTCTCTTTTCAAGATCGACAATTTTCGGCAGTGTACTCAGGACGCTGTCGGGGTTGAGGCTGATCGAGTCGATGCCAAGCTTCACGAGGTACTCCGCCACTTCAGGGTAGTCTGACGGTGCCTGTCCGCAGATGCCGCTGTGGCGTTTGTTGCGCTGTGCACCCTCAACCGCCATCTGAATCATCTTCAGTACACCGGGGTCACGCTCGTCGTAGTCGAATGCGACAATCTCGCTGTCACGGTCGACACCCAGTGTCAGCTGTGTCAGGTCGTTGCTTCCGATACTGAAACCGTCGAAGATTTTGCTGAATTCGTCAATGGAGATGACATTGTTGGGAATCTCGCACATCACATAGATCTTCAGGCCGTTCTCGCCCTGTTTGAGGCCGTACTTCGCCATCGTGTCGATGACACGCTGTCCCTCCTCCACACGGCGGCAGAATGGAATCATCAGCGTGACATTGTCAAAGCCCATCTCGTCACGCACACGCTTCATCGCCGCACACTCGAGAGCGAAACCCTCTTCGTAGGCGGGGTGCGCATAACGCGCCGCGCCGCGGAAGCCGATCATCGGGTTGTCTTCGGTCGGTTCGAAGAACTTTCCGCCAAGCAGGGAGGCGTATTCGTTGGACTTGAAGTCACTCATACGCACAACACACGGTTTGGGGTAAACGGTTGCTGCGATGGTCGCCACCCCCTCACTCAGGCGTTTGACAAAGAAAGTCTCAAAGTCTTCATAGCCTTCGGTCAGCTCCGTCAACGCTTTGCGTGTGGCATCGTCGGTCTTTTCGGGATGTCGCAGTGCCATAGGGTGTGCTTTGATGTCGTTGTTGATAATGAACTCCATGCGCGCCAGCCCGATGCCGTCAACCGGCAGCGAAGCCAGTGAGAATGCGATGTCCGGATCACCGAGGTTCATCATGATTTCCGTTTTGGTTTTCGGCAGCGCGCTCAGGTCGGTCTCCTGCACTTCAAAGGGAAGTTTGCCCTCGTAGACATAGCCCGTTTCCCCTTCTGCACAGCTGACGGTCACCTCCTGACCGTCTTTGAGCACTTCGGTTGCATTGACCGCACCTACCACTGCCGGAAGTCCCAGCTCACGGCTGACAATCGCCGCATGGCAGGTACGCCCGCCCTTGTTGGTGACAATGGCGGAGGCGATCTTCATCACCGGCTCCCAGTCGGGTGTGGTGATGTCGGCAACCAGCACTTCTCCGGGCTTGAAGCTGTCCATCTCCTTGACATCGTTGATGACGTGCACTTTCCCAGCACCGATCTTGGTACCCACGGCACGCCCTGTCGTGAGCACTTTTCCTTTCTCTTTGAGGCGGTAGAGCTTCAGCACGGAGCCTTTCTGCTGCGACTCCACCGTTTCGGGACGTGCCTGAACCATATAGAGGTGTCCGTCTTCCCCGTCTTTTGCCCACTCCATATCCATCGGCTTGTGGTAGCCGGCTTTTTCGGAGTAGTGGTTCTCTACCTTGATGGCGTAGTCTGCCAGTACCATCACATCCTCATCGCTCAGGGCAAAGCGTTTGCGCTCATCGGGCGTTGTTTCGACATTTTTGGTGTACTCCACAGCCATGTTACTGACATTGGCCTCTTTGGTAAAGACCATTTTGAGCGCCTTGCTTCCCAAACGCCGCTTGAGTACCGCACGATGCCCTTTGTTGAACGTCGGCTTATGTACATAGAAGCTGTCGGGGTCAATGGTACCAAGCACCACGTTCTCTCCCAGACCGAACGCGGCGTTGATAAATACGACATCACGAAAGCCCGTTTCGGTATCGAGACTGAACATCACACCGCTTGCGCCGATGTCGCTGCGTACCATTTTCATAACCACTGCGGAGAGGTAAACCTTGTAGTAGTCGAAGCCGTGGTCGTACTTGTAGTGCAAAGAGCGGTCGGTGAAGTTGGAAGCAAGACAGCGCATATACGAATCGAGCAGCTGCTCTTCGTTCTGAATATGCAGGTAGGTTTCGTTCTGTCCCGCAAAGGATGCTTCGGGGGAGTCTTCGGCGGTGGCGGAGGAGCGTACGGCAACTGAGAGGTGTTCGCCGTACTCCTCCTTGAGTTTGGCATAGTTGTCGAGGATCTCCTCTTTGAGGTCATCAGGGATCGTCGCATTGTAGATCAGGTCACGGCACGCCGCGCCGCGCTCCTGCAGCTGTTTAACATTGTCGGGATCGAGGTCGTCAAGCTGTGCGTGGAGCTTCTCCCAGAGGTTGTTGTAATCAAGAATGTATTTGTACGCAGACGCCGTTACGGCAAAACCGTTTGGCACACGCACCCCCTCTTTGGTAAGGTTCCGGTACATTTCGCCAAGTGAAGCGTTCTTGCCCCCTACTTCGGCGACATCCTCAATGCCTATTTCGCTGAACCATTTGATATTCTGACTCATTGTGCATCCTTTTTTGGGTTTTGTGTTTTCTTCGCTGCGCAAATGCGCCTCTACTAAAAGTATACTCCTATTTCTGTTTACTATTTGTTAGACTTATCATTTTATTAAAATTATAAGTCCTGCTTCTATTTATGAAAAATATCACAGCGGTTCATCAATTTCTTTAGGTCCATTACGGCCAGCTTTCCGCGCTTGGAGAGAATGATCTCCTCCTCTTTGAGCTTCTGCATCTGTGTAGAGACGACGGAGCGTACCGAACCGATGAGCTCTGCAAGTGATTCGTGCGAAAGGTTGTTGATAAGCCGCACCGGGTAGTGCCCCTCTTTTTCATCAGGGCACTGGTCGGTATGGTGCAAGATGAGGTTGGCAAGGCGTGTGGTGGTGTCGTGAAAGACAAGCGATTCGCTGAACGCTTCGACCTCCCGCAGGCGCTCGCCAAGGTAAGGCAGAAAAGACTCATTGAACTGCGGATGCTCTTTGACCCATTCTCTTGCACGCTGTAAGGGGATTCTGAGGAGCTTCATCGGCGCCATAGGAACGGGAAAGACGATGTGCTCCTTGCCGTCAAGCAGCGTAAAAATGTCGAAGATGTCTCCGGGAGCGAGCAGGAAAAGTGCAAGGCTTCTGCCTGTTTCGGGGTCTATCTGTGTTACTTTCATCTTTCCGTCGATAACGATATGCATATACTTCGTACTGATATCAGGATCGATAGATTCTCCCTTTTTCCACTCTACGGGTGTGCACTCCTCAACGAGACTGCGTCGTGTCTCCTGGTCGAGCCCGCCAAAGAGCGGCGTGTTTCTGAGTACTTCACAGGCGTTTGCGTAGCAGGGGTGGTCATTGGTCATAACGGGGTGTCCTTTTTATATGCAGCTTTACGTCTCTATTATAACCAAACCGTTCTGCCATTTTACTAATCATGGAAGCTGTGTTCATCTCAAGCCCCTCAAGCTCGGCAAAGAACCTTCCATGCCCCCTCTCGCTGGCGTAGTGACGCAGACTCTCCATGGAGTCTCTGATGATGCTCTCTTCGCTTGCAAGCACTTCGTTGAAGCGGTGCTGTGCCGAATGCATTTTATGCTCTTCGCAGGCAAGCCTTTGGAGTGCATCTTTGTGGATGATTTCGACAATCTGTTCGCTCGCCCTCTTCAGGTACGACTCTCTGAAATTATCCGAATCACGAAGTGCGGACTCTATCCCCTCGAGCATTTCATATACGACACTCTCAAGAGAGACACCCGCCTTTTTGGAGTCTTCCAGCGCTTTGCCAAAGAGTTCCAAGACCGCTTCTTCCGTGGCTTCTTCGGCAGATTTTGTCTGCAGGAGTTTTGCCAGGGTATGTTTCATCTTCTCATCATACATCGCAAATCTCCTCTCGTGGTATGCTGCCATTGTAGACAAAGCGCTGTGTGCTTTTCTGTAAGCTGGCTGACATTCAGCTTTTCTATGGGGTGCTATAATAAGCCGAAATTCCAAACACAAAAGGATTGTACAATGTTAAACAGCAACATATACGACAGAGAACTCAGCCGACACGACACCAATGTTCTGCTGAATTCCGTTTACCAGTGGATGATGGTTGGATTGCTCATCTCGGCACTAAGCGCCTTTATGGTGGTTCACAGTGCAACGATGCTGCACCTTCTCTTTGGCAACCCCTATATGATATGGGTACTCTTTCTCATTGAGCTGGGACTTGTCGTCGCCATCTCGGCAGGAATCAACAAGATGGATGTCTCCACTGCCCGAGTCCTCTTCATTCTCTTTTCCATTGTCGACGGCATGACACTGGCAAGCATCTTCATCGTCTATACCGAAGCCTCCATCGCCACCACCTTTTTCATCGCGGCAGCAACATTCGGTGTTATGAGCCTCTACGGCTACTTTACCGATACCGATCTGAGCTCATGGGGCAATCTGCTCTTTGCAGCGCTCATCGGGCTTATCATCGCGATGGTCGTCAATTTCTTTCTGAAAAGTCCGGCATTCGAATGGTGGCTGAGTGTGATCGGTGTCATCATTTTTGTAGGACTGACCGCCTACGATACACAGAAGATCAAAGCACTCGGTGAAGCGATGGCAGAGGATGGAGACCCGCAAAGTCTTGGGCGTATCGCCATTGTCGGTGCACTGACACTCTACCTCGACTTCATCAACCTCTTCATTTTGATGCTGGAGTTTTTTGGCAACCGAAGAGATTGATTCTCTATGCTATTTGGGATATAATTCCTCTGACTATCATTTAAACAAAGGCAGCATATGCGAAGCATTGGACTACTGGGCGCAATCTCTATCGGTATCGGCGGTATGGTCGGCGGAGGTATCTTCGCCGTTTTGGGTGAAGCGGTATCGCTCGCACACGGCGCAACGGCGGTGGCTTTTGCCATTGCAGGGCTTATTGCCATCCTGACAGCCTACTCCTATGCCAAACTCTCGGTGGCCTACCCCAGTGAGGGCGGGACGGTGACTTTCATCGACAAGGCATTTGGGGACAATGTCCTCTCCGGCAGCGTCAACCTGATGCTCTGGCTGAGCTATCTGGTGACCATTTCACTCTACGCCACCGCGTTTGCCTACTACGGTGAAACCTTTTTTGCACAAAAAAGCGCCTGGCTGCATCACGGGCTCATCACCGCTGCCATTGTCGTGCCTGCACTCATCAACCTTGTCAGTGCTTCGTTTGTGGGCAAGAGCGAAACGGTCATTGTCGTACTGAAAGTCTCCATTCTGGTGCTGGTCATCGTCGCAGGCGCATCACACGTCGATCCTGAGCGTATGTCACCCCAGCACTGGGGAAGCCCGCTCTCTATCGTCACGGCGGGGATGATCATCTTCGTTGCCTATGAGGGGTTCGAACTTATCGCCAACTCCGCTGAAGACATTGTCAAGCCGGCAAAGAACCTGCCGCGTGCTTTCTACGCTTCGGTCATCATCGTCATCGCGCTTTATGTGCTCATCTCCATTATCACGGTCGGAAGTGTCTCCGAAGAGGCGCTGATGAAAGCCAAAGACTATGCGCTGGCCATCGCCGCACAGCCCTCTCTGGGCCACACCGGATTCGTTCTGGTCGCCTCTGCCGCCCTGCTCTCGACATTCTCCGCCATCAACGCGACCATTTACGGCAATGCAAGGCTTGGTTACATCATCGCCAAATACGGCAAACTTCCCAAAGCGCTGATGGATGAGGGCAAACGTTCGGGGGTCCCTTTCAAAGGGGTGCTCTACACGACGCTTTTCAGCCTTGTGCTTGCCAACTCCATCGACCTGACACAGATCGCCATTATCGGCAGTGCCGGCTTTCTGCTAATCTTTTTTATCGTCAATGTCAGCGCTTACCGACTCCATAATACCATTGGCGCCAGCCGTCTCATCTTGCTGACCTCTTCCACACTGGCATTTCTGGCACTCTGCACCCTGCTTCTGCACACCTACCGAACCAATCCCGATGCGGTGATGATCTTTATGGGATTCATCATCATCTCCGGTATGTTCGAACTCATCTACGGCCGCTATGTACGAGGCCAGCTCTTCAACAGAACCTACCCCGTTGCTGCACACAAAAAGAAGGAATAGCGTACTTTTCATTCCTTTTTTTTCAATGAAAAAACCTTTTCTAGTGATAAATTTTGTTAGGTTAATGACGATATTAATATAAAGAGAGTATAGTTTCTACGTCACAACTCCTTTTTCTTCGTACAGAAAGGGACGTAGTGGATAAAAGTACTTCAAATAGGAAAACCATGATCAAAAAAAGCCTTCACTGGATCTTTCACCTCTACTATGACGGATTTACGCAGATGCGTATGGGAAAGAAACTGTGGGCCATTATGATCATCAAGGTTTTCATTCTGTTCGTTATTGTCAAATGGCTTTTTTTCCCTGACATACTGCAGGAGAAATTTCACACTGACACAGCAAGAAGCAATTATGTGTTAGATCACTTAACAGGAGAGAACAATGCATCACATTGATCCGTCCCTGATAGATTGGTCGCGTGCACAATTCGCACTGACCGCGCTCTATCACTGGATATTCGTCCCGCTGACACTGGGGCTGACCTTCATTGTCGCCATCATGGAGACGATCTACGTCAAGACTGGCAACGCATGGTGGAAAAAGACCACCAAATTCTGGATGGGGCTGCTGGCGATCAACTTCGCCATCGGGCTTGCAACCGGTATCATTATGGAGTTCGAGTTTGGAACCAACTGGTCGAACTACTCGTGGATCGTCGGAGACATTTTCGGAGCGCCACTGGCCATTGAGGGACTGATGGCATTCTTTATGGAGTCGACCTTTTTTGCCGTCATGTTCTTCGGATGGGACAAGGTTTCCAAACGAACACACCTGCTCTCGACATGGCTTGTAGCCATCGGCTCGAACCTTTCGGCGCTCTGGATTCTCATTGCCAACGGATGGATGCAGCACCCTGTGGGTATGCACTTCAATCCCGACACTGCACGTAACGAAATGACCGACTTCTGGGCGGTCGTTTTCAACCCCAATGCCTACACCAAGTTTCTGCATACCATCAGCAGCGGCTATGTGCTTGCCTCCCTCTTTGTCATCGCCATCAGCAGCTGGTATCTTCTCAAAAAGCGTGACATTCAGTTTGCCAAACGCTCCATTATGGTTGCAGCAAGCTTTGGTCTGATGGTATCACTCTTCAACCTTACCACAGGTGATGATGCGGCCAGACAGGTTGCCATCAACCAGCCGATGAAACTGGCATCGATGGAGGGGCTCTACAAAGGGAAAAAAGGTGCAGAGATCGTAGCGTTTGGTCTTCTCGATCCCTCCAAGACGCTGAAAGACAACAAAGATCCTTTCCTTGTCAAATTCGCCATCCCCGGAGGGCTTTCACTGCTCAGTTACCACAGTTTCGATGCCTATGTTCCCGGCATAGAAGACATTGTTTACGGAAACAAAACACACCACATTATGAGCGCGTCGGAGAAGATGCAGCAGGGTAAAAAAGCCGTTGATGCACTCAAAACCTATAAAGAGGCGAAAAAAGCCGGAAATGTCCAGGAGGCAAAAGCGGCTCTAAACGTGTTTGAAGCCAACAGTAAATATATGGGCTACGGTTACCTTGCTTCACCCGAACAGACCGTACCCAATGTACCCCTTACCTTCTATGCGTTCCATACCATGGTCGGGTTCGGTACATGGTTCATTGTCCTTTTTATCATTATTCTCTATCTGACCATGACCAACGAACTGCATGCACACCGTTGGGTACTCTGGGCGGGCGTATGGAGTCTGCCTATGGGCTACATCGCCCAGGAGGCAGGCTGGATCACCGCAGAAGTCGGCAGACAGCCATGGGCCATTCAGGATATGCTGCCTGTGGGCATGGCAACCTCCAACATTGCTTCAGGCTCGGTCATGATCACCTTCTGGATGTTCGCCATCCTCTTTACCGCACTGCTGATCGCGGAAGTGAAGATCATGGCAACCCAGATCAACATCGGTCCAAAGGAGGCAGATCATGTTTAATGCACTTACAACTTTGCAGCTACAGGAGTACTGGTGGTTCCTTACCGCCCTGCTTGCGGCTCTCTTTGTCTTTATGACCTTTGTTCAGGGCGGGCAGAGTCTGCTATGGACACTTGCCAAGACAGAAACACAGCGTGATATTATCGTCAATACACTGGGCAGAAAGTGGGAGCTTACCTTCACCTCACTGGTGATGTTCGGCGGGGCACTCTTTGCTTCGTTCCCGCTCTTTTACGCGACCAGTTTCGGCGGTGCCTACTATGTATGGATGGCGATTCTGTTTTGTTTCATCATCCAGGCGGTTGCCTACGAATATCGCAAGAAGCCGGGAAATGTTTTCGGTGAAAAAACCTATGAAGTCTTTTTGTTCATCAACGGAAGCCTCGGCATCATTCTCATCGGTACCGCACTGGGAACGCTCTTTACAGGCGGGCACTTCATCGTCAACGAGATGCACCTCTCCCACTGGACAACCAAAACCTACGGTCTTGAAGCAGTGCTGAATTTCTTCAATGTCGCCTTCGGTTTCATGCTCTTCTTCCTGGCACGTCTGAGTGCGGCACTCTACTTCATCAACGCCGTCGATGACGCATCCATTCTCAGCAGGGCACGTACTGTACTCAAGTATGAGAGCTGGATCTTCCTGATCCTCTTTCTCTATGTTGCAGGCAGCATTTTGACGATGAACGGATACACTTACGACCCGCAAACCATGGTTGTCTCCGTCGAACCTATGAAGTTTCTGCACAATTTCGAAGCGATGCCGGCAGTGGCAGGCATATTTGCAGTAGGTGTTCTGTCGTTGCTTGCAGGACTCTATATGGGTGCCTACACACAGAGTGACAAGGGTATCTGGCCTGCGGGTGTGGGCATTGTACTGACAGTCACGTCACTAATGCTGATACTGGGGTACAATCACACGGCATACTATCCGTCACTTTCGGATATGCAGAGCTCTCTGACCATCGAAAACAGTGCCAGCAGCCGCTATACGCTCATTGCCATGAGTTATGTATCGATCCTGGTGCCTGTCGTACTTGGGTACATCATCCTCGTATGGCGCGCGATGAACAGAGAAAAAATTACAGCGGATGAAGTCGAAAACGATCCGCATCACTACTAAGGAGAGAACAATGGACTATTCTGATGCAATATTCTGGTACGCTTCGTGGCCGGTACTGATCTATGTCGCCTACCGTTTCGTACTGATCAACATGAAACACCATGCCAAAATGGAACGCCTTGAAATGCTCGAAGAGCGTTTCGGGAAAGAGGTTGAACACCAAAAATGCGAAGAGTTTTGATACCGTATCGAATACTTGATATAATGGCTGTATGAAAAAGAAAAAACAGACCATCGACCCCAAAGACCTGATGGCGGTCGAACGTGCCACGACAGCACTTATAGGTACGGCTATTTCCCTCATTGTTCTTGGCTTCGTGGTCGAAAAGTTCGAACTCTTTCTTGATCTTATCGCCACGGAGCTTAAGGGGAAAGAGAGTGCCGAACTCCCCGGACAGGTAATGCATGCAGCTTTCTACAACTATCTCGGCATCGCTATTGTCGCCGCAGGCATCATCCTTGCACTCTATACCTACCGTTACTACACCCGCTGGGTACGCCATCTTGAAGAGGGGCGTCTCGATACGGACAAAAATATCTATCTCATGCTTGCTGTTTTTATTGCACTTATCGGTGCCATTTTACTTGCAAGTATGATCATGATTTAAAGGAACAGTTATGCAGATGCAAAAAGCGCTGAAACAACAGCAGAACGAGATCAACGACTACGCCCTCTACACTGCAATGGCCCGTCGCCAGAAAGAGGAGCACAACAAAAAAGTCTTCGAAGAGATAGCAGCGGAAGAAAAAGAGCATTACGAATTCTGGAGAGGCATTACCGGCAAGTCGCTTGCGCCCAACCGTTTTCTTGTGGGCTGGTATATCCTGCTTGCGACACTCTTTGGCACCTCCTTCGCCCTGAAGCTTGCCGAAAAGCGTGAAGAGGATGCCGAAGCCTTCTACAAATCGCTCTTTGAGAGCTATCCGCAGGCAAGGGAAATTTACGCACAGGAGATGAAGCACGAAGAGGAGCTCATCGATATGCTGCATGACAAAAAGCTGCTCTATGCCGGAGCGATCGTGCTGGGAATGAACGATGCGCTTGTAGAGCTTACGGGAACGCTGAGCGGTATTGCCCTGGCATTCGACAAGAGTATGGTCGTCGGCGTTACCGGTGCCATCATGGGTATCGCAGCCTCCCTTTCCATGGCAGGCTCCTCCTACCTTGAAGCCAAAGAGAGTCCGGTCGAGGGTATCAGTGCAGGTGTCTACGCCGCCTACACAGGTGTATCATACATTCTTACCACCCTCTTTCTTGTACTGCCCTTTTTTCTTGTCGATTCCATCAAGGTCGCACTTGGCAGTATGTTCGCTGCTGCCTTCATCGCCATTGTGCTCTACAACTTCTACATCTCCGTAGCAAAGGATCAGTCCTTCTATAGAAGAACGTCCCAGATGTTCGTCATCACATTCGGTGTCTCTCTCATCTCCTTTGCCATCGGCTATGTCGTCAAGCACTACTTCGGGGTCGAAATCTGACCCTCTTTTTTGCCATCTGTTAGCCAGCTTACAGATGTGGTTTACCTTCCACCGTTATACTTGTTTTGTAAATAAAAATAGTATAAAGGATCTAAAATGAGAAAGAACATTCTACTCTCAGCCGCAGCAGCCATGCTTATTGGAGGTACTTCACTCTATGCAACTTCAAACAAGGAACTCAAGGCTATCGAACATGCCGATGTACCTGTACATCACTTCTGGGCATTCGGTGAAGCACCGGATCATCTGACAAAAGAGCAGCTTGCCTACCTGAAGTCGGTCGGACTGCTCAAAAAGCATGCTCTTATAACCAATGAGGTCAAAAAACTCGTTCATAAGAAGAGTGAAGCCTCCAATGAAGTAACGGCCGGTCTTGTCGAAACGCTCAAAGCCATTGCCAACCTCGAGAAAAAAGATACAAAATCGGCAGAGAAGCACTTGAAACTGGCAAGTGAACTCTTTGAAAAGGCGATCAAAAAAGAGCCCTCACTTAAACTGATTCCGGTCGATGAAGATGTTAATCTCGTCGAACACCCTATCACGCTTGAAGATGCGAAGAAGATCAAGAAATCGGCCATAAAACTGCTTGAAGAGAACCGTCCGCAGGAGACCATTGCACTTTTGAGTACATTGAAAAACCAGATTACCGTATCAACCACCTCCATACCGATGGATCTCTACCCTGCAGCAACAAAAAAAGCGTATGAGGAACTCAAACAAGGCAAAAAGCCTGAAGTTGCCCTGCAGACCCTCGCTGCTGCGCTCGATACCATCGTAACGGTCGAAGTGGTCGTGCCCATTCCTGTTCTGGTAGCACAAAGTGCCATCACTGAAGCGTCGAAACTACCCAATAACAAAGGGAAAGAGGTAGAGAAACTGCTTAAGATTGCACAAAATCAGCTCGATCTGGCCCAGTATGAGGGGTACCTCTCCAAATATGACAAGGAGTACAAGGCGCTCAGTGAAGAGATCAAGGTCCTGAAGAAAAAAGCGGGTGATGGCAATATTCTCGAGAAAGATTTCGAAAAGATTCAGTCATCCTTCGAAGAGCTCTTCAAGAAGCTGCACGAGGGGAAAAAGTGAGGCAAATAGCACGCCTCTTCTATCACTTCTCTGCCCAGGCGGCAGAGAGGGTTAAAATTTCACGCTTCATATACTACAAAGTTAAGCTGCTGGACTACTTCAGCTTTTTCTTCAGGTCAGCCTCTGCCTCTTTTTTAAATGCCTCTACCTTTGACTTTGCAGCCTGTTGATCTTTCTTCTCAATCTCTTTTACTTCGGTAGCCTCATCGACTTTTTTTTCATCCGCTTTTGCTTCCTTGGCGAACTTCTCTCTGTCGAGTTTCGATTCAAACTCCTCTTTTGCTGCCGACTCTTCCACTTTCGCCTTGGCAGCCGCTTCCTCTTTGACCTTGCCTTTTACCAGTGCCGCAGCCTCTTTTTTCGCGACTGTATCAGTCAGGCTGTTTGCCGTCAGTGTTGTTGTTCCAAAGAGTGCAGCAGCAAGAGCTGCAGAGATCATTACAGTTTTTTTCATGGTATTCTCCAAAGATATAATTTTGATAATACTCTATTATACCGATATTCGTTTTGTCTGGAATTGATTTATATCAAAGAAAAAGAAGCTGGGACTTCGAAGACTATTGCCCCCAAAGCCCTTTGATACCCTCGATGAGAAACTGTGCTGCAATGGCACCGACCACCAGTCCCATAATCCGTGTCAGGATCTTTATACCGGTGATACCAAGGACTCTGTTGATAGCCCCTGCATAGCGGAGTGTAAGGAATACAGTGACAGCCGAGACCACCAGCGCGACACTTACGATACTGTAGCTGACAAGATGGGAATACTCACGTGAAATATTGTTGTTGAGGACGATAATCGTTGCAATGACACCCGGGCCAAACAGTATGGGAATACCAAGCGGTACAATAGAGACATCCTCTTTTTCCTGAGCCTCTTCATGCTCAGCCTGAGTATGTCTGGATTTATTGGACTGCCCATAGGCCATATTGATGGCAATGAGCATCAATATGACACCACCGATAACCTTGATGGACATAACATTGATACCGAAGAACTTGAAAATGGCCTCTCCGCCAAAAAGTGTGACGAATGATGCGATAAGCACAGTCATTGTGGCTTTAAAGGCAACGGATTTCATGGTCGAGGGTGTGGTGTCATTGACCATACTGATCATAATACTGGCTGCAGCGACGGGGTTGAGGATTGTAATGAGTCCTATGGTGTCATGCAGTGCCAGGGAGAGGTATGTTTGCAGCATCTCTTCTCCTTTAACCGTAGAGGCGCTTGAAGAGCATCATTCCAAGCATGGTTGCGGTGATACACAAAACAACATTGAGTGTCACGTTCATCGTCACCCTGCCCCATAAACCGCCCTGGAGCATGGTGAGTGTCTCAAGCGAAAAGGTCGAAAAGGTCGTCAGAGCCCCGAGCATACCGGTGATGACCAGCGCTTTCTGGTGCGGTGCCACTACAGACTCGAAGTAAAGCGCCATAAAGCCGATGATGAAGCTTCCCAGAACATTGACACTAAGTGTTCCCACGGGGAAAAGTGTAGGAGAGAGTTTCTGTACCCAGCCGCTTATGAGAAAACGCAAAATAGCACCCACGAAACCGCCGGTACCCACGGCAAGCAGTAGTGTCGGCTGCATCAGGCTTCTCCCTCGAATTTCGGATGGTGGTAGAGTACCACATCTATGTCGTGGGTTGTAACCAACCCTTCACTGATCATGGAGGAAGCAGCTTCAAGGAAAGTGTTTATATTCTCTTCTGTGTCGATGATGGTAATAAGCAGCGGCACTTTCTGTTTGAGCACCCAGACACTGAAGCTGTGAATCTCCGAATGTGCACCAAGGCCTGCAACCCCTTTAAATACCGTCGCACCTGCCAGACCTTTCTCTTTTGCAAGGGCAAGCAGTGCTTCAAAAAGAGGCTTTCCCTCATAGGTGTCTTCGTTACTGATGTAGATTTTAAGCTCTTTGCGTTTTCCAAGATAGCGCTGCATGGAGGAGTCCTTTTGTAGGGAGTCTTTGCAAGATTATACTCAAAAAGATTTAGACAATCTCTTCGAGGTCGTGTGCGAGTTCATCCACTTTTGACTTTTCTCTGCTTTTGAGGTGAACCGCGGTCGCCCAGAGGGCGCCAATGAAACTGAGAATCACGAAGATCCAGGGGTTGATCATATCGTAGGCGTAGTAGTCGATCATCGCCGTCAGGGCAAGAAAGAGTACGAAGTAGACACTGAAGAGTGCCGCCTTGTGTTTGAAACTGGTTCTATTTTTTCTCTTCGTCTTCGATCTCGTCGACATAGATCCCTCCCCACAATAGTGCAAATCCGTCAAAGAGCAGGCTGATACCCACAAAGAGCCCGACCATGAAGAATGAGCTAAACGGCCATCCTATGACAAAGACAACGCCCAGTGCCAGAGAGGTGATGGCGTTGATGAGCCAGAGCCACCAGACTTTCTGCGGTTTGAGCGAGAACGCCAGTGCAAATCCCGCAAAGGCGTCTATGAAGAAATAGACCGCAAAGAACATCCCCAGTGCGGCAATGCCCTGTGCGGGGTAGAAGATCATCAAAATACCCACAAGCGTGAGCAGGAAGCTCTTGAGCCACCCTGCCCAGTCACGCCGGTTGCTCATCCAGGTCAGCGTCCCCGATGAGATACCTGCAAAGAGCATCAGATAGGCGACAAACGCCAGTGTCGTAAATGACATGAATGTCGGGAAGAAAATGCCTATGGAGCCGAGCACGATAAATGCCACGCCGCTTATTTTTGCATACTTCTTGAAGTTGTCCACCAGATTTTTATTGATATTCATCTCCGGTGAGAGCGTACTGTTCCAGTTCCACATGGTTGCGTCCTTTTAGTTGACCGTTTTCTTTTCGTCCTGATGTGCCTCTTTTTCAAAAGCAGGAGCCTCTTTTTTAGCCTTTTGTGCTTCGGCATTCTCATAGGCTTCCACTTTCTGTTCGGCAATGTTTTCAGATGTCTTCTGTGCCTTTTTGCTGCTGTCGATCAGACTCTTGATATCGTTCTTGAGCGTTTCGTAGAGTTTTGCGACAATGTTCTTGCCGTCGATCTCTTTTTCAATCTTCTCGATGTCGCTGTTAAGCGTTTTGTATGCCGCTTCGTGTCTGGAGACATAGCCGAGCAGCTCTGCACGCTTGAGCTCCTCTTTGGCGGCGGCAAGCAGCTTTTTGGCTTCCTCTTTCTTGTTCTTGTCGAGTTTGGAGGCGTCAAGAATCAGATCTTGCGCTACCAGCAGTGGCGTAGGAATGACCGCTTTGGCGACAACCAGAGAGTTCATTGCCGTTGCAAGCGTCTCAAACGCCGCTTTCTGGTCACCCTTCTTCAGTGACTCAAGCGCTTTTTTGGTCGCAACAGGGTAGATCTTCATCGGAATGGAGATGACAGTGATATCCAGTTCATCCTTCATCGGTACCAGAACTGCTGTCGCGACCTGCGTATCGTGTGCCTTAAGCAGCTTCTGTGCCAACTCAAGGCGCGCTTCGATCACATCGGAGCTTCCAAGGAAAGCGAATGCCTGAAAACGCTCGTCAATGGGGACGATGTCAAGTGCAGGGTTTGCCTTGAGTGCCGCATCGAAACTCTTGTTCGCCGCTTCAAGTGCCTTCTGTGCAGCCTCTTTCTTGCCTGCCTGCAGTGCCTGCAGCGCAGCAAAGGCGTTTTGCATACCGGCAACAATCTCTTTGGGTGCCTGTTTATGGTTCTTCATCTCTGTCTGGGCCATATTGTGTACCAGCTCTTTTTTGTCCGTTTTTGCCTGAAGTCCGGTCGCTCCAAGAAGAAGTCCGCATGCCAGTGCCGAAAGTAGTACTCTTTTTTTCATTTTCAATCCTTATGAAATATATTTTATTCATTTATATTGTATAGGGTTTGGTATAACGGATATTTAATGAATTAGGTAGGAGGGAGCAATGAGTAGTGAGTAGTGCTTCGGTTTGATATTGATTGGAATAATGACGTTTGGCAGGGCGGAGAACCACCGATTCCAAATTTAAATACCGTAGACTGCCCAGGCGATGGTGAGAATTCCAAGCAGTGCTACCCAGAGTGCAGAGCGGCTGCCGCCTTTAATTCCGCCAAACCAGACAGCGTAGATCGCTTTGAGAATATTGTTGCTTCCTGCGGCGATCATGATGGCGGTGACCAGTTCTGTCTGTGCTACGGTGTATTTTCCTGTAAGCAAGGAGAGGATGAAAGGATCAATATCGGTAAAGCCTACGACAAAAGAGAGTACCTGAAGCCCATTGTTGCCGTAGTGTCCGATGACAAAATGGGTGACGACCATCATCAGCACGAAGAGTCCTGCAAAGAGAAAGGCTGTGCCAAGCTCCAGCGGGTTTCTGTCGACAAATTCGGCATGTTTAGTCTGCTGTTTCTTTTGGCTCAGGTAGAAAAACGAAAGAAAGAGTCCGGCAAGAGACATCGCAACAAAGGGCAGAATCAGCGCCTTTGCGACGGCAAAGTTGAATATTGCAGCGACAATGAGAAGCCTGAGGTACATCATGGAGGTCGCCGCGACGATCGCCGCATCGATAACGGGGTTGCGTCCGCCCGCTTTGGCTTTGCGTGCCAGCACCACAGTTGTAGCAGTCGAAGAGTAGGTACCGCCGAAAATGCCGGTCAGAAAGTAGCCCTTGGAGGGGAAGAAGTACTTCTGCACCAGATAGCCGCCGTAGCTGATGGCGGAGATAACCACCACCGCCAGCCACATCTTGAACGGAGAGATGGGCAGGTAGGGAATGGTATCTGTGTTTGGCAGCAGCGGCAGGATGACTGCAGAGAGCAGCACCATCTTGCCAAGGGTTTCGAACTCGTGCATATTGACCGTCTCTCCCCAGTGCTGAAGCGACTGCTTGGCGTTGAGTAGAAAGATGATGAGTACAAAGAGCAGTGAGGGCATCCATAGAGGAAAACGCTCGGTCAGTGGTCCGAAAGCATAGACGGAGAGCATCACTACGTACGGCAGAATACTCGACTTGCCCTCACCCAGCTTGCGCCAGTAGAGCATGGCAAAGAGCACGGAAAGCCCCAGCAAAACAGCGATGTATACCGTCAAACCTGTGGGGTCGAGCCTGTAGAAGAGATAGCCCAGAATACCTATGAATGTATAGGTGCGGGCCGTACCGAAATAGAGATTGCCCTCTTTTGCATGGTACTGTTCACGGTAGGTACGAAGCTCCATACCGACCAGGAAACTGAAGACGATCGTTACAGTAAGATGGATGAGATCAGGAGAGAGACTCATGGTGCGATCATCCCTTTATCGTAACAGGCCGGATCGAATTTGCAGACGACATCGTGGTCGTACAGCAGCAGCGCTTCACGTTTGCCCGGATAGTCGTTGTGGCTTAGAAAGTGCTTCATCACATTGATGCGCGCCTCCTTTTTGTCATCGGTATGGACGACATACCAGGGGGCGTATACGAATGAAGTTTTGTTGAACATCGCATCTCTGGCTTTGGAGTAGGCCTTCCACTTCTCCTGCGCCTTTGCATCGATGGGGCTGAGTTTCCACTGCTTGAGCGGGTCGGTCTTTCTTGCCTCAAGACGTTTTTTCTGCTCCTCCTTGGAAATGTCGAGGTAGTACTTGAAGAAACGGATGCCCGAATGTGTCAGCATCTGCTCGAAGCTGCTTACCTCTTCCATAAAGGTTTTGTACTCCTCTTTGCTGCAAAATCCCATCACCTTCTCCACGCCGGCACGGTTGTACCAGCTGCGGTTGAAAAAGACGATCTCTCCCTGGCTTGGCAGATACGGCACGTAGCGCTGGAAGTACCACGATTTCGTCTCTTTGTCGCTGGGTTTTCCAAGGGCGACGGTACGTGCTTCCCTGGGACTGAGGTGTTCTGTAAAACGCTTGATGGTACCGTCTTTCCCCGCAGTATCACGCCCCTCGAAGAGGAGGCAGACAGCAATCTCTTTTTCTATGACATGCTTTTGGAACTTCACCAGTTCCACCTGCAGTTCATAGAGTTCTTTTTTGTAAATTGATTTTTTCATGCGGTTCTCCTATGCCCAGCCGCGCAGGACACCCTGCATCATATAGCTTTTTGCAAGATAGCGGGCAGTGTACCAGTAGAGCCCGTGGCACTGCAACGGATCGAGGCTTATCATCGGTGAAAGCGGATTGCCCTTGTAGTCCCACGCCTCGATGAGAGCCGTGCCCCTCTCCGGACAGAGCAGCGTGTCCGAACCGTAACCGTCATAGTGCGCCTTTGGTTTTTCACCCTCATCTATGGCACGGATGGTATCGGTAATGATCTTGACCTGCTCACTGATGGCAGAAGCGCTTTTGAGGGTATTGCACCCTGCGACATCGCCGATGGCGAAGAGTTTGGGGTGCTTTTTATGCTCCAGTGTACCCCTGTCGACTTCCACAAAACCCTCTTCGTCAAGCAGACCGGCACTCTCGAGGAAAGCAGCGGCCCTCATTGGCGGTGTGATGTGCAGGAAGTCGTAATCGAGTGTGCCGCCATTCTTGAAAGTAGCTTTCCTGCTCTTGGCATCGACAGCACTCAGCCTGTCTTTTACGACACGAACACCCTCTTTTTTCATAAGTGTACGGTAGCGTTTGTCGTACGCATCGTTTTGTGAAAGCTTTCCGTCTTCGGTTACGAGTGTAATCTCCACCCGGTCACGGAGATTGGCTTTTTCAAGGCGCTGTGTGAGTGTCAGCAGTACGCTCTTGGCAGCAGCGGGCGATTTGGTGCGAATGGTCGGCTGTGTGAAAAAGACCTGCAGCTTCTGCGTCTTTGTAGCCTTTTTCGCCTTTTCCACGAGAGTATCGAGCTGTACCGACAGGCGGAATGCGCCGTGCAGATGATAGACGCTCCCGATAGCCTCGTCATCCATCCACGCTTCCGGCGTTTCCATGCGCTCAAGGGAGGTGAAGTTACCGCCAAGCCCCTCTATGGCATAGTAGTCAAGCTGCAAGCCTGTAGCAACGATGATGTAATCGTACTGCACCTCTGTGCCATCAGCTTCCGTGACGGTATGTGTTTGGGCATCTATAGCGCCAACCGGCTCTTTTTTGAGTGTGACATGCTCGGGAATGTAGCTCTCTCTGTCGTATGCCAGGTCCGCTATCGGCAACAGTCCGGTGCCAAGCATCGTAAGGCCCGGCTGATACCAGCAGCTGCGCTCATGGGGCTCATAGAGCGTGATGAGAGGATAAGTGATGGCTCGGCTGAGGCGGTATGCCAGCGCCGTTCCCGCCATCCCTCCGCCGATGATGGCGATGCGCAGCGGGTTTTTGCTGCTGAGCGCCTCTTTGCTGTTGGCTTTTGGGGCATTGGCCTCGGCCTCGCTTCCCATCAGCACGACACCCGCTCCCGCTGCGGCAGCGAGTTTGAGCATCTGCCGTCTGTTCATTCGTGTAGTCTCTTTATTCATCACGGACTCCTTAAATATCCAGTTTGCCGCGTTTGCGGTAGTAGTTGAGTACCAGCATTTTGACTGCGTCGTTGAAGAGGAACCATGCAAAGAGGTACACTACCAGGAAAAGTGCCCAGCCCCACCCCATCGGATAGATGAGTCCAAAGCCGTAGACGGCGATGATGACCGCTGCAACCGCCGACCAGAGTGACGCGTTCCATAGAATGGGGTTTGGCCACGGACGCTTGAAGAACCAGTCGTCACGGCGCGTATTGTAGAGCGTACCGTGTCCGGCGATGATCAGTTTCGCAAAGAAGATCGTCTGTGTCAGTTCGGCATTGACCTGCCAGACATAGTAGACCAGCCAGAAGAGGAGGAATGACGACATCACCCCTGCAATACCGAGCCAGCTTGATAGTACCAGGACCTCTTTCATATCCCACCGTACCGGGTATTTTCGCAGTTTGGTATTGTCGTAGGCAATGGCGAGAATGGGCAGGTCGTTGAAGAGTGCAAGCAGAATGATCTCTATGGCCGTAATAGGGTAGAAGTCGAAAATCGAAATGGTCAGCGTAAAGAGGAGGATGACGCGGATCGTTTCGGTAATGCGGTAGATCGTATAGCTCTGCATACGCTCGAATGTAATACGCGCGATCTTGATGGCGTTGTTGATTACATTCAGTCCCGGAGCGAGCAGCACCAGGTCTGCCGAAGCACGCGCCGCGTCTGTCGCACCGCTTACGGCGATACCGCAGTCGGCCTTTTTGAGTGCCGGCGCATCGTTGACTCCGTCACCGGTCATACCGACGATGCGGTCGGCTTTTTGCAGCTTGTCGACAATGAAGTATTTGTCTTCGGGAAAGACCTGCGCGAAACCGTCCGCCTCTTCGATGGCTTTGATGATATCAGATTCGTGCTCCTTGATGCTGCCTTTTGGCAGCGGGCGGTCAAGCAGGAGTTTCTGCACCTCGTTGCTGATCTCTTTGCCGAACGCTTTTACCGCGTCATCGGAAACCTTTTCGGGCTCGAGCTTTTTGTAGATCGCTTCGGCGATCACTTCAGCCAGGAAGACATACTCTTCGGTGCTCTCCCCTTTGAGCGCCTTGATGTCACGAATGTCATCTCCGATATCAAGCAGCTGGGCGATATATTTTGCCACGGCAACATTGTCACCGGTGACCATTTTGACAGCGACACCGTGTGCCTTGACATCGGCTATGACCTCTTTGGAATCCTCTCTTGGCGGATCGTAGAGCGGCACGAGCCCCATGAAGTGCCACTTCTCATCGGTCACCTCTTTCCATGCCACGCCAAGCGTTCGGAAACCTTTCTGTGCGAACGATTCGACCTGTGTGTATGCCGCTTTCTTGTCAAATGCAGTCTCGTCACACATCTCGATGATCACCTGCGGTGCACCTTTGGTTACCTGAATGGTCTTTTTGTCGTGGATGAGTACACTTTCGGTGCGTTTACTTACCGGATCGAACGGTGTGAATTTTTCAAGGGCATAGCTTTTGAGCTTTTCATAGAGGTTGTGTTCTTTGAGGTAGGTGTAGATGGGCACCTCTATGGGGTCATTGTTCTCCTCTTTGGAAGCGAGTGCCGCATAGAAGATGATATCATCTTTACTGACATCGCCCACTGTGTAGGGGTCGTTGATGGTCATCTTGTTCTGTGTGAGGGTTCCTGTTTTGTCCGAACAAAGCACATCCATACCCGCCAGCTCCTCGATGGCCGAAAGGCGGCTGACGATGGCCTGCATGTTCGCCAGCACCTTGGCCCCTGCCGCCATCGTGACGGTCAGTACCGCAGGCAGTGCCACGGGAATCGCCGCGACGGTCAGGATAAGCGCGTATTCGAGCAGGTCAAGCAGACTCTGTCCGCGGCTGATGCCGAAGTAGATGATAATGGAGACCATCACCAGTGTCAGGGCGATAAGGAAATTCCCTACCTTGATGACCATCTCCTGGAAGTGGCTGCGCTGTTCGCTTTCGGCCTTGGCGACAAGTTTGACTGTCTTTCCGAAGTAGGTGTTCTCGCCTGTCTCCAGCACCAGACCGGTGTTCTCGCCCTTTTTGATGATGGCGTTAGCATAGACGGTATCGTCCGTCTTACGCGTTACGGGCAGGGATTCACCTGTGAGTGCCGACTGGTCCACCTGCAGAAAATCGCCGCCTGGAAGCAGTTTGATATCTGCAGGAACGATATCACCGATCTTCACTTTGACGATGTCTCCCGGTACGATCTCCTTGGCATCGATCTGCTGCCATTTGCCGTCACGCAGCACAAGGGCCTTTCTGGCAAGCTTGTCCTTTAATACTTTCAGCGCACTGAGCGCTTTGGACTCCTGATAGAAGTCCACAACGGCATTGACAAGAAGCAAAATGGTGATGATGGTGAAATCTTCCCAGTGCTTGACCATTGCAGAGAGAATGGCAGCCACTTCGATCATCCACGGTATCGGCCCCCAGAAGCGTCTAAAAAGCCGGTGCAGCCAGCTCTCCTCTTTCTCCTCTATGGCATTGGGACCATACTTTTCAAGACGCTTTTTCGCCTCTTCGCTGCTGAGCCCCCTGAGTGTGCCGACGGTGGCTGCCTGAGCACTCTCCTTTTCCTCTGTCTGCGTTGAGTGTTTTTCATCTTCTTTTATATCTTCGGATGTTGCAGGCATGCTGTTTCCTTTTGCTATAAGTAAATCAAAACCATTTTAACTATTATACTCCGTTATGTTCCCAAAAAGTTAACATACATCAATAATATATTTTTTTGGCTTATGTGCCGTTCAAAAGATGACGTATGACACTTTTCCACAAACGAAGACCCTTGGGCACCTTTGTATCCTCTAGCCACAATGCAATCATTCTACGGCGTACCGAATCCCGTTTAAAAAGCGTCATCATAAGGGCAATGCGCCAATCCGAAGCAAGTGCAAAGCGTTCAAGCCGTTTAAGGGTATCGAACTTCTCTCCATACGCTTTTTCCCACAGAGTTTCATAGGTGTCCGATTCACTCTTCTCAGACGTGATGATACTGCGGGAAAGGATTTCTCCCGATGCCATGGCATAATAGATGCCTTCGTATGTAAAGGGCAGTACCAGCCCTGCGGCATCACCTACAAAATAGACTCCGCTATGCTCGAATAGTGGTGACTCGTATTTGGGGATTTTGTAGCCTTTTACTTTTGTGGGAACTTTACATTTCAATCTTTTGTAAAATCTTTCAAAGCTTTTTGCATCGGTCAGCGTGCCTATATTCCGCCCTCCCGACTCCAGGAAATCCCATGCATAGAGGGAACCGGCAATATCGTGGCCGAAATGGAAATGGACTTGCCTGTCACCCCGGTCTTCAATATCGGCATAGTGCGTAAGATAAGCAGGAGGCGTGCTGCCGGTAAGCTGCTTTCGCAACTGGGAATTGACACCATCGGCCGCTATCAGACCGCGTGTATGTATGATATTTCTTCTCCCGCCAATTTCTGCTGTCACTTCGAAGCCGTTCTCTAGACGCTTGAAAAACAGAAACCTCCCCTCTTCCAGTCTCGCTCCCGCATCTGCAGCATACTGCCGAAGCGTTCGGTCGAAACGGATGCGGTCAACGATAGCGAGCCTGTTGTCTCCGAGAGATACGCTGACATGTCGGTTTTTATAGTGAAGATCGATGCTTTCCACTTCAAATTCAATCAGTCTTTTCTCTATACCGAATGTTGCAAAGGCATCTTTTCTCAATCCGCCGCCACACGGTTTTTTGAATTGCATATCGCGCTGCAGCAGCAAAACGTTTTTGCCCGATTTTGCCAAATATTTCGCTGCTGTCGCACCTGCAGGACCACCTCCTACAACAAGCCACTCGGTCTCAATCAATGCATTTTCCATTCTTCTCTACCCATCCAAAATCTTCGAAGACTTTACCGACACACAAACACTCATCAAACCTGCCCCTTTTTCGAAACGACTTCAAGCGATTCATTGTAGTGGTAAAGAAGCGGCTTGCCGGTAGGAATCTCCAGTGTCGTGACCGCATCGTCACTGAGCTGCTCTATCTCCTTTACCAGTGCACGCAGGGAGTTTCCGTGCGCGCTTACCAGTACGGTACGGCCTTTTTGAAGCTCCGGCACTATTTCAGCCTCAAAATAGGGTTTGACCCTTGCATGGGTATCTTTGAGCGATTCGCTCTTTGGCAGGAGTATGGGATCGATGTTCACATATTTTGGATCATTCGCGACAGAGCGTCTGTCATTCTCAGGCAGCGGCGGAGGCGGGGTATCCCATCCGCGGCGTACCGCAAGAAAGTGCGTTTCGCCCACCTCGGCTTTGACGGCATCTTTGTCACGCTGCTGCCAGGCACCGTAGTGGCGCTCGTTGAGCCGCCAGCTTCTTTGCACATCGATATGCTCCCACTCCATCGCAGCCAGGGCGATCTGCTGGGTATGAATGGCCCGCTTGAGCCAGGAGGTAAAGGCGATGTCGGGGAAAAGTTTCAGGCGCTTGAGTACACTACCTGCTTCCTGGGCCTCTTTTCTGCCCTGCTCACTCAGCTCCACATCGGTCCAGCCGGTAAAGAGATTCTGTTTGTTGTAGACACTCTGCCCGTGCCGCAGCAGTATCAGGGTTGCAAAGGGTTTCATTCTTCCTCCTCTTCCTCTTTTTGTAACAGGTAGATACCATAGAAAAACAGCAGCGCCAGGAAGACAATGGTCAGATGTCGCTGCGTAAAGGTGAGCAGGTCGATAACGGTTTGCCCAAAGAAGTACCCAAGCGAAGTGAATGTGACCGACCAGAGCGCCACACCGACAATCTCAAGCAGCAGAAATTTCCAGAAGTTGAATCCCGATACCCCCAGCATCAGCAGTGCGGGAATGTGGGTACCGTAGATGAAACGCTCGAAGACGACGATCCAGCTGCCGAAACGCCTGAACCACTTCTCTACCCGCTGCAGCTTTTTCTCGTATCGGTGCAGCAGCGCTTCGGTCTTCTTTTTGAAGAGGCGTCCGGTAGTAAAGAGCAGGAGGTCACCGATCATTGCACCGCTGAACGTGATAAGAAAGACGGTAGGGAAATCGAATTTGCCCTTTTCTATCATGAATCCGGCAAGGGCTAATCCTATCTCACCCTCCAGAAAGCTCCAGAAGAAAAGAATCGTATAGGAAAAATGCGATATCAGGTATTCAATCATCACTGCTACCCCAGATAGACCGTCTCTTCAGGTTCGACGATGTGGGTTTTGATGTTCAGTGCATTGGTCAGTACGCTGCGCAGAATCACCTCCTTGTCTTCCTCACCGTGGATCAGGTGAATGCTTCTGAGTCCCTCGATGCCAGAGACCCACCGTAGAATGGAGCGCTGGTCGGCATGGGCTGAGAAGCCGTTAATGGTATGTACAGAAGCGCGCACCAGGATGTCTTCATTGTAGATCTTCACCCAGCGTGAGCCGTCTACAATATCACGCCCTAGCGTGCCTACAGCCTGGTAGCCCACGAAGATGACGGCATTCTTTCGGTTCCAGAGGCGGTTCTTGAAGTGGTGCAGTATGCGTCCGCCCGTACACATGCCGCTGCCGGCGATGATGATGGCACGGCGGTCGTAGTCGTTTATCTTTTTGGAGGCTTCTACATCGAGCGTGTAGGTGAGCCCCTCGAAATCGAAGATAGTGCCTGTCTCTTTCTTGAACGCCTGGCAGTGCTCACCAAGCTCCTCTGCGTACTTGCGGTAGATATCGGTTGCCTTCATCGCCATGGGAGAGTCAAGGAATATCTTGCACTGGGGAAGCTCTTTTCGGTCATGCATCTGCTTGAGAATACAGAGGATCTCCTGCGTACGCTCCACAGCAAAAGAGGGAATGATGACATTCCCCCACTGCTGCATCGTCTCTATAATGACTCGCTTGAATTCATCGATACTCTCATCGATGCTCTGGTGGTTTCGGTCACCGTAGGTCGATTCGACATAGAGATAGTCGGCATTTTTGCAGGGCGCAAGCGGTGGCATGACCATATCGGTGTCGTTGCCGATATCGCCGGAGAAGACGACACGCTGCCATACGCCGTTTTCGTGGTAGTCCACCTCTATGAAAGCCGACCCCAGGATGTGCCCTGCATTGCGGTAGGTGATTTTGACGGCATCGTTAAGCTTGTATGTCGTGTCGTACTCGACGATCTGCCAGGTATGTTCAAACGTCTGCTTGACATCCTCCTCGCTGTAGAGCGGTGCCCTCTCCTCTTCTTCCTTTCCTTTCCGCTGCGCCTTCTTGTAGCGGGTCTGGTAATCCTCTTCCATAATCTTCGCACTGTCAAGCAGTATCACTTCGGCAAGGTCGCGCGTTGCGGAAGTTGCATAAATTTTCCCGGAGTATCCCTCCTTGACGAGCTTGGGAATACGCCCCACATGATCAAGGTGGGCATGGGTTACAAGCAATATATCGACACTTTTTGGATCGAAGTCGAACGCGTCGTAGTTGCGTTCCTCCTCTTTGCCCTGGAACATCCCGCAGTCGATCATGACTGTCGGCCCCTTTTCGATCTGCAGAATATGACACGAACCGGTCACCACCTCAGCGGCACCGTATGAGACTACCTTTGCCATATCTTCTCCTTATACCCGACGATTTTTCCTATTATATCACGTTTTCCCCTGCTAAAGTGTCAGTTGGATAACATGCTCTTTTTATGCAAATACGTTACAATTAACCACAAAATCACTACTATCAGGAAGAGAATATGCAGGATAAATACGGGTTTTTCGAAGAGTCGGCAGATTTTTTCACTTCGGACGAAGCGCGCGGCATTCGTTTACAGTTCGACTATGAAAAAGCGGAAGTCAAGATCAAAAAGGCCGGCATAGAACACACCGTCGTCGTTTTCGGCAGTGCACGCATCAAGCCTACAAGCGAAGCGCAAAAAGAGATAGAGCGCATCGAAAAAGCGCTCAAGGAGGATGAAGTAAACGATAAACTGCTCAAAGAGCTCAACAAGGCCCAGGTTGCCCTGCGTCAGAGCCTCTACTATGAGGAGGCGCGCAGGTTCGGTCAACTTGTGGGCAAAAGCGGCAAGGGGCCGCACGACTGCAAGGTGACACTCTGTACCGGTGGTGGACCGGGCATTATGGAGGCGGCCAACCGCGGCGCGCACGATGTGGGTGCGAAATCGATTGGCCTCAATATCAAACTGCCTCACGAACAGAAACCCAATCCGTACATTACCCCTGAACTCTCATTCAACTTCTACTACTTCGGTATCCGCAAGCTCCACTTCATGCAGCGAGCCAAAGCGCTGGTGGTATTTCCCGGCGGATTCGGCACGCTCGATGAGCTCTTCGATATCCTGACACTGGTGCAGACTGGCAAGAACCCACACATTCCCATAGTGCTTGTTTCACGTTACCACTGGGACAATATACTCAATTTCGATTTTCTGGTGGAGGAGGGAACCATTTCTCCTGAAGACCTGGAGCTCTTTGTCTATGCGGAGAATGCCGAAGAGGCGTGGGAAGCGGTTACCGGATGGTACGAGGAGAGAGGCGAACCTCTCTTTGTATAGGTAATTGGCTGTCAAGGTTTCACTCGATGGCGACAAAGGTGCACCCAAACCCGTAGGGCGGCTCTGCCGTTTGCACCTGCCAGAGCTATCGAGTGAAACCAAAATGTGTAGCCACTCTTACTATATCATGGAACTTGTATCTTCGACTTTCTTTGTCTCTTTGTTTGCAGGTGCCGCAGGCTGAATGGTCTTTAGCTTCTCATCGACCTTGGGCACCTCTCTTTTAAGTTTGCTCACATCTACCTTTTCAGCCTTGGGGGCAGCCGGCTGTGCCGGTGTTGGTTTCGCTGCAGCAGGTGCGGCCTGAAGCGGTCTTACCTTCTGTGTTGCACTCTTTGCTTTTTTCCCGACGATGATCACCAGCCGTCCGTTTCTAAATTCGCTTTTGATGTTTGAGTCATCCGCGTCGGCAGGCAGCGACGTCGCCTGCTGGAAGGACTGGATCGACTTTGACGTACTGATCATTCCATTGGTCTTCTGCTGCTCCTCATGGACAATTTTAGCCGTAATGGAGAGCATACCGTTTTCCGTATGGATATTGATATGGTTCTCTTTGCTTTCCGGAATATTGGTTACCAGTTCATAATGGTTACCTTTGTCCATAAACTCGCTTTGCGCGGAGAGTTTGTACATACCCATCGAGGGGTGTACGAGTCTTGCCGAACGCTGGTTGATACGCTGCTGCATGCGTCTGAACATCTCATCCATCTGACGCTGCATCTGAATCATCTCCTTGAAGATGTCATCTCCGAACGGATCCTGGAAGAAGGGGTCGTTGAACGGATCGTTCATTGGGTTCTGTGCCTGCAGGGAGACAACGGCCAGAAGGGGAAGTGCCAGTAGGGAAAGTTTTTTCTTTAGCATTTTCTGCTCCTTTTTACTCATTTATCAAGAGTATTATAGAAACAGAAGTTTAACTAAAGTTAAATAATTTTACTAACTAAGTTTTAGTCTTTGTGTGTAAAGGTTGAAGGTCTTGTTTTGAGAGTTCATCTATGGAGCGCTTCCCCATGATGGCAAGGAGGGAGCGTATGCTCTCTATGAGTGCATTGTGATAGTTGGCGATATGGCGAGACTTCTCCATCACCAGAAACTTGCTTCGCTTGCCCTCGTCCATAGTAGCAAGTCCTACAGGACAGTTGCGTCCGCCCGCCCCCGAACACTCACGTGCCCTGATGCAGCCTGCCGATATCATAAACCCCCTTGCAATGTTGACAAAATCGGCTCCATAGCAGAGCAGCTCTATGACATCGTCAGCCGTGAGCACCTTTTCGGCGGCGATAAGGCGGATATCGTCTCTTAGTCCATACACTTGCAGTGTGCTGTCGGCAATCTGCAGAGCGTCGCGTATGGGAAGCCCGATACGGCTCATCATCTCAAGCGGCGCGGTTGCCGAACCGCCGTCACCGCCGTCGATGGTGATGAAGTCCGGAAGCGCTCTGCCCTCTTTTTTGCGTACAGCCAGTACATCTGCGTAGCGTTTGAAATGGGAGCGGTCGGAGATGACGATCTTGAAACCGACCGGTTTGCCGGAGAGTGTTTGCAGCCGCTCTATGAAATCGAAAAGCTCTTCCTCTGTTTGAGCATGGGGGAAGCGGTTGGGGCTGATGAGATCCTTGTGTGCCTCCACGCCGCGATAGTAGGCGATGTCGTCGCTGACCTTGGCGGCAAGCAGCTTTCCGCCCGTCTGTTTCGCACCCTGTGCGATCTTGACCTCCGTCATACGGCAAAAACGCATCACTTTCTTGTAGCGTTCCTCGTCGAAAGCACCCTTTTCATCTCTGACTCCGTAGAGTGCGCTGCCTATCTGAAAGACGATATCGGGCAGCCCTTCGGGCACCTTTTCGGGAAAGAGCGATAGCGGCGCATTCCAGTCGATACGGAAGAAGACCAGACCGTTGGGGTCAAAGATAAACGTGCCGCTCTCTTTTTGCCGTACAACCATCTTACGGTAGACCCGCTGTGCTACCTCCTCGTTGGTCAAAAGGCACAGGGTGCGGTAGACGCCTTTGGCAAAGAGCGTACCTCTTTTGAACTCAAGATAGGCAGCGTTGCAGTCGCTGCATTTGAGTGTCGCAAGAAAGTTGGATGTAAGCCCGCCCTCCCCTGTATTGATGGGGAACCCCGCAAGCGCAGCCCCTCTTGCAAAGGCACACGTCCCCTCCGGAGAGATAGCGCCGTCACTCATGGCAGAACGCCCGATGATGCTTCTGGTCACAAACGGATGTTTTCGCGCCTCTCCAAAAGTGACACCAAAACGGCTCTCTACTTCATCAGTCTCCAGTACCGTATTGGCATGCCTGAAGAGTGTGTGCATATTGGCATAGGGTTTGGAGGGGGAAAAGGAGAGATATGGGTTCTCTTTTCTTGCTACCTTGTTGATCCAGCGAAGTTTTTCGAAAGAGTCGTAAAATGTCTCATCGCCGAAATACTGCCGCATGGGTGCACGCAGCATATAGAAGAGGTAGCGAAGCCTGCCGACAAGCGGATAGTTGATTAGCAGCTGATTACTGCGCTGTACATAGCGGTCGTAAAAGGCTGTTGCCGCCATCAACAGCAACAGTACTGCGGCAAAGAGGCCAAAGAGCGTACTCCAGTGTATGCTGAAGTTTGAAAAGTAGGCAAGCACGGCATCTTTAGGCATGGCACTCCTCCTTGAAAATCAGACAGTCAATGCTGTATTTTCCCGGACCGAACGTAGCGAAGAGGGAGAGAAACAAAAAGTAGTACAGCGGAATCTCAAATCCGTTTTGTGCCGTCGAAAAGCCGTGCTGGAAATGCACGAATGCAATGGCACCCGCCATCACACACATCAGCAGCAAAGAGATGAAGCGTGTAAGCAAGCCAAGGCTCAGCAGTACGATACCGGCAAGTTCGATATATGAGACAAGCGGTGCCGTCAGGGAAGCGAACGGAATGCCGATACTATCAAACCAGAGCTGTGTCGCCTCTATCTGCTCTATCTTCATCATCGCAGGCATCGTAAAGCCGTAGGCGACGGCCAAACGCGCAAGAAGCAGCACCACATTGCCCGGATAGGAGGCAAGCACGGCAAATTCTGCCATAAAATCTTTCACATCAACTCCCTGTTACACAAACTTTTCACAAGGTTAGTATATACTTTGGTATGTGTACTCCGTATGGAAAGCGAGGATAGACGATGCGATACCGACTCTTACTGATACTCTTGTGGCTTCCGATGATGCTTCTGGCACAGGCACCCAAAAAGGTGACGTTGCAGGTACTGGGTTCAGGCGGTCCTGAGCTTACCGACAAACGTGCTTCGGCCTCCTACCTGGTGTGGATAGACGACAAATCGCGCTTTCTGGTCGATTTCGGAGGCGGTGCGTCACTGCGATTTGAAGAGAGCGGCGCAAAGGTGGAAGACCTCGATGCGGTGCTGCTGACCCACCTGCATATCGACCACACTTCAGACCTGCCTGCTTTGATAAAGGGCGCCTTTTTCAGTGATAGAAAACGCGACCTGCCCATTTACGGTCCGGAGGGCAACGATGTGATGCCTGCCACTTCCGGCTTTGTTTTCAGGCTCTTTGAAAGCGGCAAGGGAGCGTGGGAGTATATGGGCGATTTCCTCGACGGCCGTGCGGCATTCGCCCTCAAACCCAACGACATACCTGAGAGCCGTTCGCCGCTGACACTCTTTTCTGAGAACAACGTCAGCGTAGAGGCAGTCAGTGTCCACCACGGCCCCATTCCGGCTGTCGCCTACCGCATCAATGTTGGTAAAAGAAGCATCACATTCTCCGGCGATATGAACGGCAGCTATCACACCCTTGAGGCTCTGGCAAAGGGGACCGACATTCTGGTGATGCACAATGCCGTACCCAAGGGTGCAACCGGTATCGCTGCACAGCTGCATATGACGCCAAAGACCATTGGGGAAATTGCCGCAGCGGCCAATCCGAAGATACTTATTCTCTCACACCGCATGATGCGTACTATCGGCAAAGAGCTTGAGACGATAGCAGAGATCAGAAAGTACTACAAAGGGAAGATAAAGTTCGCAGACGACGGCAACCGCTTTCTGGCACTCTAACTCTTCTGCTGCAGTGCCCTGAATCGGCACTCACCAAGTGTGACGGTAATGCCCTTTTTCGTCTCGGAGAGCAGATAGTCCAGTGTCGGTCCCGCATCGGTTTCGGGCATCTCGTCGAGAATAATCTTCAATGCCTCGCTTCGGGTCGTTGGGACCCAGCGTTTCTCTTTGAGAAACTGCGTTTCGATGATGGGTTTCTCTTTAGACAAGCCCCATCTCCGCAAAAATAGGTTCAAGCTCAAGCCACCAGTTCTCCAGTTTCAGTACCACTTCGCTGATAGCCTCGTCTTCCTCTTTCCACTCTTTGATCTTTTCGATGATAAGCGGCTTGTGTTCCGCCTCGATCTTGTCTGACTCTTCGACTTTCTTGATGACTTTTTCGATCTTCTCTTTCATAAACCGTTCCTTGGGTAATTTGGGGATATTGTATTTCATTCTGCCTCTTTTGTCAACACATACGCTCCTTTACAACCATTTTTGTTACAATAATGGCATTATTACAAATGAGGTTTCCATGACAACGACACACTATATTCACGACTTCATCAAAAAGGACTCCTTTCCGGGCATCGTCCTGATTGTGGTGACCATTGCCGCACTTATTCTGCAGAATAGCCCCCTCTCCCACTACTATATGAGCTTTCTGCACACACCGGTAGAGATACGCATAGGCGCGCTGCACATCGCAAAACCGTTGCTGCTGTGGGTCAACGACGGGCTTATGGCCATCTTCTTCCTGCTGGTGGGGCTGGAGATAAAGCGTGAAGTGATAGAGGGGCACCTCTCCTCTCTCTCGCAGATCGCGCTGCCGGGTATCGCCGCTATCGGCGGAATGCTGGTACCGGCTCTGGTATTCATCGCATTCAACCGCGGCGATGCCTTTGCGATGCAGGGCTGGGCGATCCCCACTGCAACGGATATCGCGTTCGCACTTGGTATCCTCTCCCTGCTTGGAAAACGGGTGCCGGTTTCGCTCAAGATTTTCCTGATGGCACTGGCGATCATCGACGACCTGGGTGCCATTGTCATCATCGCTCTCTTCTACACCGAAGACCTCTCCACCCTCTCCATCTCGGTTGCGGCAGTCTCGATGGGTATACTCTTCATTATGAACAGAATGGGCGTGGTGCGTAAGGCTGCCTATATGATCGTCGGGGTCATTCTCTGGGTGAGCGTGCTCAAGTCGGGTGTACACGCAACTCTCGCAGGCGTCGCCCTTGCCTTCTTCATTCCGCTACGCTCAAAGGACAAAGATGGGAACACCTTCTCCATCGCCCACCAGCTCGAGCACGATCTGCACTACTGGGTAGCGCTGCTGATTCTGCCGCTTTTTGCCTTTGTTAACGCAGGAGTCGATCTTGCCGGCATCTCTCCGGGTGAAATGAGAGAGAGCGTACCCCTTGGGATCATGGCCGGTCTCTTCATTGGAAAGCAGCTTGGTGTCTTTACATTCTCTTTTATTGCCATCAAAGCGGGCATTGCCAAACTCCCCAAAGACAGCACCTGGCTGCAGCTCTACGGCGTGGCACTGCTGACAGGCATAGGATTCACGATGAGCCTCTTTGTCGACACCCTTGCCTACGATGACACCGACCTTTTCAAGTATGCCGACAAGCTTGCCATATTGCTTGGATCGCTCTTTTCCGGGGTTGCGGGGTATATCGTTTTGAAGATCGCTACGAGGAAGTCTGGTTCGTAAATTTCACCCTTCTGTTTGTATGGCTATTGACAAAGCGTACGCTAATTGGTACAATATTTAAAATTTCATAAAGGTTTCACTATGACAAAGATTATACCGGTAAGTCAGGCAAGAGCAAATATCTATAGTTTAATGGACGAAACAGCACAAACCCATGAACCTATCTTGATTACAGGAAAAAGAGGTAATGTAGTGATGCTCTCTCAGGAAGACTGGAATGCGATAGAAGAGACACTTTATCTCAACGCTATACCAGGAATGGCATCTTCCATAAAAGAGGCGATGGACGCACCAGACAGTGAGTTTAGTGAAGAAATTGAATGGTAGAATACAAAATACTCTACAGCAAGCTTGCATTGAAGGATGCAAAAAAACTCTCCAGTGTAGGCTTGGAAGCCAAGGCAAAAAAGCTGATTGAAACCATCAAAAAAGACCCTTTTCAGAATCCACCGCCTTATGAAAAACTGGTAGGCAATTTAAAAGGTGCCTATTCAAGACGGATCAATATTAAACACAGAATAGTATATCAGGTCAGAGAAAGCGACAAAGTTGTAAGAATTATACGAATGTGGTCACATTACGGCGAATGAACCTTCAAACTGCCTGCAAAAAATGTACCATACTCCCTCCCCATAAAACCCCAAGCACCATTTCGCTATAATCGCGACAATTATATGTGCCCTCACGCAGTGAGCGGACTTTGAGAAGGATCATTTGTGAGTGAAACCAAAAAGAACGTCTACAACCCCAAAGAGATAGAAGAGAACTACTACAAACTCTGGGAAGAGCGCGGCTATTTCGAAGTGGACGGCAACGAAGCCATTCAAGAAGCGGGAAAAAACTTCTGTATCATGATGCCGCCGCCAAATGTTACAGGCCATCTGCACATCGGTCACGGGCTGACCTTTACCCTGCAGGATATCATTGTGCGCTACAAGCGTATGGACGGCTACAAGACGCTCTGGCAGCCGGGAACAGACCATGCGGGTATCGCGACACAGAACGTCGTCGAGAAGCAGCTGCTGGCAGAGGGGACGACCAAAGAGGAGATAGGACGCGAAGCCTTCCTCGAGCGTGCATGGCAGCAGAAAGACAATTCGGGTAACGCCATCACCAAGCAGCTTAGAAAGCTCGGTGTCTCGCCAGCCTGGAGCCGTGAACGCTTTACGATGGATGAGGGGCTTGCCAACGCAGTAAAAAAAGCCTTCAAACAGATGTACGACAACGGCTACATCGTTCGCGGAAACTATATGATCAACTGGTGTACCCATGACGGCGCACTCTCCGACATCGAAGTGGAGTATGAAGACCATGCGGGCAAACTCTACCACATCCGCTATCCGCTTGCGGATGGTTCGGGGGTGGTTGTAGTAGCTACCACACGTCCTGAAACCTACTTTGGAGATACCGCAGTCATGGTCAACCCAGCTGACGAGCGCTACAAGCATCTCATTGGCAAAAAGGTGAAACTGCCGCTCATCGACCGTGAAGTGGAGATCATCGCAGACGAGCATGTCGATATGGAGTTTGGTACCGGGTTTGTTAAGGTAACCCCGGCACACGACCCCAACGACTACGAAGTAGGCAAGCGCCATAACCTTGAATTTATCACTATCTTTGATGAGAACGGTATCCTCAACGAGCAGTGCGGCGAGTTCGCAGGCATGGAGCGTCTTGAGGCGCGTGAGAAGATCATGGAGAAACTCGAAGCCGAAGGCTTTGTCGAGAAAGTCGAGGAGCATCAGCATCAGGTAGGCCACTGCTACCGCTGTAAGAATGTTGTCGAACCCTACATCTCCAAGCAGTGGTTCGTCAAGAAGGAGTTTGCTAAGTCTTCCATCGAGAAGGTTAACGCAGGCGAAGCGAAATTCTTCCCAAGCCACTGGATCAACTCCTACAATGCATGGATGAACGACCTGCGTGACTGGTGTATCTCCAGACAGCTCTGGTGGGGGCATCAGATACCGGTAATGTACTGTGACGACTGTGGCGCGGAGTTCGCCTTTGAGGGTGAGACGCCTACAAAGTGTGAAAAGTGCGGCTCCAGCAACATCCACCAAGACCAGGATGTGCTCGATACATGGTTCAGCTCCGGACTCTGGCCGTTTTCTACACTTGGCTGGGGTAACGGCGATGCATTCAAGAATGTCAAGTGGTTCGAGAGCGATATGGAGGAGTTTTACCCCAACCAGCTGCTCATTACCGGATTTGACATCCTCTTCTTCTGGGTGGCCCGTATGCTGATGATGGGTGATAACATCACCGGTGAGCTGCCGTTTAAAGATATCTATCTGCACGCGCTCGTCAAGGATGAAAAGGGCGAGAAGATGAGCAAGTCAAAGGGCAATGTCATCGACCCGCTTGTGATGATAGAAAAGTACTCGGCAGACGCACTGCGCTTTACGCTGGCAGTCCTTGCCGTTCAGGGACGCGACATCAAGCTGAGCGAAGAGAAGCTCGAGCAGAGCCGAAACTTCACCAACAAGCTCTTCAATGCCGCCAACTACCTGCAGATGAATCAGGATACGTTCGAAGACCTTACGCAGGAGAACATCAAGACACCGCTTGGGCGCTACATGCTCTCACGTTTCAATCTTGCTGTCAAAGAGACCCGTGAGTTCATGGATGTCTACCGCTTCAACGATGCGGCAACCACCCTCTACCGCTTCATGTGGGGAGAGTTCTGTGACTGGGGCATCGAGCTGAGCAAGGCAAGCAAGGAGAGTGTCGGTGAGCTTGGAAGCATCTTCAAAGAGTCGCTAAAACTGCTGCATCCGTTCATGCCGTTCATTACCGAAAATCTCTACCAGAGACTCTCGGGTACCGAGATGAGCGAGAGTACTTCCATCATGGTCAAGCCCTATCCGAAGGTAACGGAAATTGACGAAGATATCGCAGAGCAGTTCAACCTTGCCATCGAAGCGATCGTTTCACTCAGACGCTGCAAGACACTCATCGAAAAAGGCAACCAGCGCATCGAAAAAGCGGCAGTGAAGTTCAACAAGCCTGTCGATGCTGCGCTGCTCAAGCCGTTCATCGAAAAGCTGGCGAAAGTGGATGAAGTGGAATTTGTCGAAGCAAAACTGCCTAACTGTGTGACCGATGTCTCCGATTCGCTTGAGAGTATGATTTCGACCGATGACATCGATATGAGTGCCATCATCGGAAAGCTGACAAAGCAGAAAGAGAAGCTCGAAAAAGAGATAGGCAAACTAAACGGTATGTTGAATAATGAAAAGTTCGTTGCAAATGCGCCCGAAAAGGTCATTGCCGAAAACAGAAAGGCGTTGGAAGAGGCGCAGGCGAAACTCGAGAAGGTCGAGAGTGAGCTGAAAGGGTTTGGTGCCTAAGATGCAAGCACAAGTACAGGAAGCCTACAACACACTACTGGCAAAGGAGTACGACAAAGCGTTCGCACTCTACTCTGCTCTGGCAGAACAAAAAGAGCCTACCAGTTTCTACTACCTCGGGTTTCTCTACTTCAGAGGTCTTGGTGTGGAAAAGGATGATAAAAAAGCCTTTGAGAACTATCTTGAAGCGGCAACCCGAGAAGTGCCCCTGGCACAGTTTGAAGTGGCGTTGATGCTCGAAAACGGTGACGGCTGCGAACAGAACTTCTCCGAAGCGGCGTTCTGGTATGAGGAGGCGGCAAAGCGCGGCAATATCGAAGCCTTCAACAATCTTGGCGCGATGTTCAAGGAGGGGCGTGGTGTGGTACAGGATTACCGCAAGGCCTTCATCCTCTTCAAAAAGGCTGCGGAAGCTGGCAACCCCTCTGCCCAGTTCAACCTCGGCGCACTCTACGACCTTGGGCTTGGATGTGAAGAGGACAAGGAGAAAGCCATCGAGTGGTGCCGCAAAGCTGCCTACCAGGGCCACGAAAAAGCGAAAGGAATCATACAGAGAATGCAGCAGGACGGTCAGATCGTATTCTGATCGGTATGCTGCATTCTTTTATCTCTTCTTTTTGATAAACTTCTCTTTGAATTGCCCTATCGGTATCGGTTTGCTGACCAGGAACCCCTGGTAGCTGAGCCGATCGTCTATTTTTCGTATGATATCCCGCTGCTCCTCTTTTTCTATACCTTCTACGACAACAGTGTAGTTAAACTGTCTGGCAATATCCACAATCGTTCGGATCAGCGTTTCATTCCCTTCATTGTTCTCCAGGTCAAAGATGAACTCCCTATCGATCTTGAGCACGGAGAAAGAGAGTTTTTTCAGGTAAGAGAGTGAGGAGTATCCTGTACCAAAGTCATCAATAACACACTTGATACCTCGGTTTTGCATCTCTCGGATCACCTCCTGTGTCAGTACAAAATTGTCGATGAGTGATGTTTCCGTGATTTCCACTTTAATATCTGATGGGTCTATGTCATGTTTCTCAAGTTCAGTAAAAAAGTGCTCGATAAAATCCTCTTTTATCAGCTGTTTGGCATTGAAGTTAATGGAGATGTACTCCAGATCCCAGTCACCGCTCTTTTTCCACACTTCGATCGTTTCGCAGACTTTTGCCAGTACCCACCACCCTATATCGCTGATGATACCAAGCTCTATCGCAAGCGGGATGAATTCAACCGGCTGCATCAATCCATGCTCCGGGTGGTGCCAACGTATCAGTGCTTCTGCTGCTTTTACCGTATTGTTGTCAATCGTCACGATAGGCTGCAGGTAGAGTTCGAAAGCATCGTTCTCAAGCGCATGAATCAGGTCCTGCTGCAGCGCGAATACCTGCCTTCTCTCTTCATCAAGTTCATTGTTGTAAAAGGAGATATGCTCTTCACCCTTCTTTTTGGCCTGATACATAGAGATGTCCGCGTGCCGGACGATCTCATCAATGTTGTCGAATCCCGGTTCGATGAGCACGATACCGATACTGCTCTTGACATAAAGACGTATGCCCTCCAGGTGAAACGGTTTTTCAAAGACTTCATGAATAGTCTTTGCAAAGGCTTTTGCTTTTGTTTTTGCATCATCCAGCACGGTAGAGATGAACGGGAGTACAATGACAAATTCGTCACCGCCAAGACGTGTCAGGTTTGCATCCGGTGGAACAACCTCTTTTAAGCGATTGGCGATCGCTTTAAGCAAATGGTCGCCAAAGGTGTGTCCGAGTGAATCATTGATCTGTTTGAAACGATCGAGATCCAGATAGAAAAGCAGAGAAGAGGCATCTTTATGTCTCTCATCTTGAATAAGTGACTCCATGTAGTCTCTGAATCCATAGCGGTTGGAGAGTCCGGTAAGTGAATCATGCATGGCAAGGTATTCAAGCATCTCCTTTGCTTCGTGCTCTTTTGTTTTGTTCTCGATCATCACGACACCGCCGATGACATTGTTATTGTGGTCGTGCAGTGGGAATGCCTGTGCATCAACCCAAAAGTGCAGCCCTTTTAATGAATGGTAAGGGCCTACATAGTGCTGCACCCCCTTATTCAGAGCATTAGTCATCACTTTTAAAGGACTCTCATCGGGAAGCGTGTGAAGATCAACCCCGACAATCTCCTCACGGCTCAAATGGAAAAGTTCCAAAAAGGCATCGTTACAGTCGGTTACGACAAGATCCAAATCGTAAAAGTAGATACCGATAGGTGCCTGCTTATAAAAATACTCGAGTGCCTCTCTGTCCTTATAGAGTTGTGTCTGGACCATCGAAATTGCCTCTTGGTGCGCAACAATATCGCGGTTCTGCTTATAGGTATTGTAGGCAATGACCAGTTGTGTCAAATAATAGAGCATCAGCAGTAGTGCCAACGGAAAGAGTGCCCCGCCAATGATGAGCAGTGACACTGTCAAAGGGATAAGAATGATACTCACATACAAAAGCATAATGCGTATGTCGGGAAAGAGCGAACTCATCGCACCACCGGTAAGACCGATCAGTGTCGCAAGAATAAAGAGTTTGTCCCCCATTCCGACACCCCAGATAAAATATAACCCAAGAAGAGATATCAGCAGTGCAGTTAGAACAGTGACCCGCAGGAAAAGTCTATGCCACCACACAAGCGGTTTTGATGCTTTGTGTCGGGTGTAGTAGTCTGCCAGAAACCACCGGAAAACAGCCAGCAGTGTCAATGCGGCTCCCCACATCAGGATAGGCATACCGATAGCGGGATAGAGATAGTATGTCAGGACAAGCGTGAAAGCAACCAGTGCAATCATACTCCGCCGTGAGTGTTGATAGAGCTGATCTATCATATGATCATTTCTAAGTTCACTAGAAAGAAAGATACCAAACAGGTTTGTAATCAGTGTATTCATAGCTCTATTATACTCTAAAAGCACTAAAGTTCATTGGCTGTTTTAATGATGTCGAGACCGAACTTCTCTCGCAGTTTCCGTACTTCCGTACTGAGCCGTCTTTCATAGGTATCGGCATTGTACGAGAGCAGTGAAAGTGTCTTGTGCTGTGTCTGGGAGAAACCGGATACATTGATGCTGAGCTTGACCGCTCCAGCATGCGGTACCGATATGCTTTTGTACATCTCAATCAGCACACTTTTGAAGAGTCTCTCACTGAAAATGCGGTTGACGTTTTCCGTACGTTTCACCTTCATCCCCTCTGCATAATTGATTTTGAGATAGTAGCTTGTAGGATTCACCTCTTTCTCCATCACCATATGCGCGATATGCCGTGCCATAATCATAATGCGCCGCTTGACTTCATTGGTATCGTACAGTGCATCAAACGTACGGCTTATCCCTATGGATTTACGTTCGGTACGCGGGACAATCCCTTCCCCATCCGTACCGGTTATCCGTTTGTAGAGCTGTATGCCCGGTTTCTTCCAGCGGTAGAAGAGTGCCCGGTTCCGTTTGGCTTCCCCCAGTGTGGTGATGTAGTGCTCTTTCAGGCGGCGTTGGAACCCTTTTCCTATGCCCGGAAAGGCTTCGATGGGAATGGTTTCAATGTAGGCATCGATATCCTCGACACGGTAGATACCGTAAGGTTTTGCCGATTCCGTAGCCAGTTTGGCGATCCACTTCGCTCTGGCAATACCTATGGAGACGGGAAGTCCAAACTCCGCTTTTATTTCCGCCTGCACGTTTTTGGCAAATGCTGTTACATTCTTATCGGCAATCCATCCGCTTACATCACCAAAAAATTCGTCAATACTGAACTGCTCGACTTTTGGGATTTTGCGCTGCATATAGCGGTAGAGTCTTTGTGAAAGTGTATGGTACAGCCGATAGTGCGAGGGAATCACGGTCATTTCGGGACAGCGTTTCAGCGCCTGTGCAATGGGCATCGCAGTCTTCACCCCGCACGACCTTGCCTCATAGCTTGCCGAAGTGATGATGCCCCGTATTTTGCGTTCACCTTCAATTGTGTCGACAAAATACTCTTCAAATGTCTTTTCGCGCCCTGAATAGAATACAGGTGCAACGAACGCCCCCTTGTTGTCATCCATCAGCCTGACCCCGATTCGCTCCTTGTCGAAGATCTCCAGATTGCTACGACTTCCCACAGCCATAGGAATGCCATCAAGCGACGGATCTACCGTCCGTTCGGCAGAAGCGAAAAAACTGTCGATGTCTATATGAAGAAACACGCTGCATACCTTTTTTGCAAAGTATAGCGTGTCGTGGGAAAAGTAGTTGAAAATGTGTCAGAATGACAGATAGGAGAGGCTGCAGAGCAGCCTGCTTTTAGTGTTTTTTGATCTCAGCGACGATCACCCCTCTGAGGCTTCCCTCTTTGAATCCAGTTGCCTTGTCGTTGGGGTAGGCACTTTTGATGGCTTCTGCAATCTTTGGTGAAAGATCGGTTCCGTGACATTTGAGACACACTTTTTTTGTTACAAGCGGCTTGTAAACGCGTGTAGTGTCTCCGACTTTTACCACTTCAATCGTCTTGTCGTTCAGCTTCTTCTCGGCAATCTCCTGCTCAAACTTCTTCATTACCTTTTTGTCTGTCGCATCAGGCACATTGACCTTGTCATTTCGCACTTTCAGTGCGGTACGTCTTACCTTTGCATACTCCGGCAGCTTAGCATTGACCTCATTGGTGATCTTGTCGGCACTTCCCGAACAGAACGCCAGTGCCTCAAGTCCGCTGGGGTCCTTCTTCATGTGCGCTTTCATTTCGGTCTTGAGCGCCTTTCCGAGCATCTTGATGTACTTGATGCCTTCGGCTTTTGTGGTGTCCATATCACCCGCGTGCAGTGTCATCGAAAATGCAGCCAGTGCAGCCGCAGCAACAAAACTTCGTCTCATCATAAAACTCCTTGTGTGTATGATTTTTGGGAATTATAGGCAAGAATGGTTAACACCGCTACTCTTCGAGCTTCAAATCCTCCCTCATCTGTGCAAAACCTGTTTCTATATCGTCACTCCCAGGCGTATGGTCAAGATCGATGTAGTAGCTGTAGAGCAGCTTGAACCCGCGTCTAAGCTCAAGGTTCATGTAACTGTTTGGCATCTTGCCAAGCGCTTTGGTCTGTGCATTGTAATGGCTGTTGCAGACAATGCCGCTTTTGTAACTCAGTGTCAGGGTGTAGGGGCAGCTTTGCGTAAAACGATAGAGCTGACGCATGGTCTGCGCCATCTGTTTGTCGGGAGGCGTTACTGCCAGTTTCATACACGGAATGGTTTGATTGGTAATGTTTTTGTCATAGAATGTACGCTCTGCCTTTGAAGTGCATCCAACAAGCAAGAGTGCCAATAGAGATAAAGTTGTTTGTAGTAAAATTTTAGTCATATGAATCTTTTCTATGTTTAAAATCGGTTACCACAACGATAATTTTTTCATTTTCAATAAGATAAAATAGCCTGTAGCTTCCCACTCTATATCTGTAATATCCCTCAAAATTTCCTTTGAGCTTTTTTATATTAGTTCCATAAAACGGGTTCGATCTTAATTGCGGATAGACAATATTGACGATTTTATCATATATTTTTTTGTCAATATTTTTTTTGATCTTTTGGAAATTTTTTGTCTCAGCTATCTTGAAATCATACAAGATCGTAATCTCCGTTTTTTGCTTCTTGCAAGCCAATCTCCAGGTTTTTAACCAGCTCTTTATCATTGAGTATTTCATTCATCTCGCTGTCACTCACATATTGAGATGAAGTCAGATACTGAAGTGTTGCATATTCGATAAAGTTGGAGATATTTCTTCTCTGTCCGTCCGCCGCCGTTTTGATCATGTGATAAATTGCATCATCAACTCTCATTGTTACAGTTTTCATAAGAGAATCCTTGAATAATATTTATTTCTATTATATTCAAAAATATTCACATTGTCAAGATTCTGCTCCGTACTTCAACCCTTTTTTCAAGGCATTGAAGTGATTGAACCTGAAATCTTTTGGAAATTTGGCCGACGCTTTTTGGATAGGCAGCGGCTCGTTGAGCTCAAAAGGTTTTGAGAAGACACTTCTGTCACCGTAAGGTGCCCATGATCCGGTAATGGCGATAAGCGGTGCATCCCCCAGTCCGAGCATCTCATGCTCGACATAGGGAGGATGGAAATAGATATTTCCCGGGGTTGCGGTATAGGTATGTCCTTTCGTTCCGCCTAACGTCCATGCCGTCTTACCGGAAAGTATGTAGTAAAATTCCGGTGTTGCATGGCTGTGCATGATGTATTTCGAGTGAGGTCCCCATACAATGTAGGAGAAGTTGAAATCATACTGTTTGCCCGGTA
>JALTVI010000088.1 GCA_027049035.1 Sulfurovum sp.
GGGAATGTAGGTCGCTGCCACTTTGAGTTTTACTACTACTTTCATATTTAATCCCGACTCTTAACTTTAATCTAAACACTTATTATCATTTTACGTTTCTCTTTCTATCAAACCCTGTTTGTTATTGCTGTATTAGTATATTGGTGTATTGGGGAAATACTCTTGACATCCTCTTCCTTCTCTGTCAAAATAACCAATAACCAATAACCAATAACCAATAACCAATAACCAATAACCAATAACCAATAACCAATAACCAATAACCAATAACCAATAAACTAATACTATTATCTCCTCCCCGTCATCCCGCACTTGATGCGGGATCTTGACGATCTTTGGATGATTGACGTAAAGATTCCTGCTTTCGCAGGAATGACCGGGCTTTTAAGGTTTATCTCAATCAACCCATGCAAAATTTACTCCCTGCTCCCTGCTCCCTGCTCCCTGCTCCCTGCTCCCTGCTCCCTGCTCCCTGCTCCCTGCTCCCTGCTCCCTGCTCCCTGCTCCCTGCTCCCTATTCATTAACCTTTTATTGATTCTAATGTAAATCACTATGTATTGTTATAATACTCAGATATTGCCCAATATAGTGTTATCTTTATAATAAGACAAAATTAACATACAGTTTAATTTGTTAATATTTTGTTAATTTAAGTATGAAATCAGCTATGATGCTCTAAACTACTGTCTATTATGTTTTTTGGACGAATTTTACAAGGAGTAAAGATGAAAAAAATGTTTGGTATGGGTCTGCTGACAGCAGCCACTTTTGCACTTGGTGCAACCACAGAAGAGGAGATCGCAAAGCTGCAGAAAGAGATCGACAGACTTAAAGTCAAAGTCGGCAAGGTGAACGCACAGTCTGCAAATGACTACATCAAATGGGGTGTAGATTTCAGAACAGCGATTGACAGCATCAACTACGATATGGCGGATGGCAGCAAGGCGGGCAAGAATGACCTGATGTCCATGAGACTCTGGCTCAACATGGCCTATGCGCCGGACAGCCACAATGTCTTTAAGGGACAGCTCTCTATGAACAAGGCATTCGGTGGTAACTTCGATCCACAGGGTACTTTAACATCTTTTAGTACGTTTGACTGGATCGGTAACGAAGCACTTGGCGACAACACATTGAAGGTACGCCAGGCGTACTGGCTCTATCTTGGAGACAGAGCGTTCGGCCTTGACATGCCTTGGACATTCTCTATCGGAAGACGACCCTCTACCAACGGATTCCTTGCGAACCTGAGAGAGGATGATCCGGCACAGTCCCCGCTTGGGCACATCATCAACGTTGAGTTCGACGGTCTGAGCTCCAAGCTTGACCTCTCCAATGTCACCGGTATCCCCGGAATGAGCATCAAGGTCTGTATGGGACAGGGGTCAACCAACGCTACACCAATGTTCGCATCAAACGGTGCGCCGCAGTACTCTAACGATGGTATGGTGAATGAAGATATCAAGCTTGCAGGAATCATTTTCGAACCGTACAATGATGGACAGATCATTTCAAAGTTTACCTGGTTCAGAGCGTATGACCTTCCGGATATGGATATAACTGTAGCGGGTACGCCTACCGGGACATTTTCAGAAGTTGGAAATATGGATGGCGCTGCGCTCTCTGTACTGATTGACGGTATTACTGAGGACGGCTACTTTTCCGATGTGAAAGTATTCGGGTCTTTTGCTTGGTCAAAAACACGTCCGCAAGGTGAAGGTGTAGGCGTATATCTAGGAAATACTAAGGTTGGTAACCTATCAGGAATGCTTGGGGAAACAGAAAGCAAAACGGGTACATCATACTGGTTCGGAGCACAGCTCCCTGTTACAGAAGACGGAAAATTTGGTATTGAATATAACCACGGTTCACAGTACTGGAGACCGTTTACCTATGCGGAAGATACAATGATCGGCTCCAAGCTTGCCGCACGTGGGGATGCATGGGAGGTCTATTTTACGTATCAGTTGACAGATGCTCTTTCTGCGCAGGCAAGATATACAAAAATTGATTATGATTATATGGGTAGCAACGGCTTCTTTGGTAACATTTCCGGTAATGCCGCCAAAATTGCTGATGTTAAAGCCGCTGCTGCAGCTGGTGACCCTCAGGCTCAGCAACTGCTCCCAACAATTGTTGAGTCTGCAGACGACTTCCGTTTCTATATCCGTTACAGATTCTAATCAAACAGCAAAAGCCCAACCAAGGGCTTTTGTCACTCCCTCTTTTCTTCATAACAAATTGCTACATATTACATAAAATTACCATTTCTTTTTACCTATTATTCATATTTCTTAATTGAACTTGGGTTATAATGAACCATTACGGCATATAGATGCCTATCCCCATTTTTACGAAAGGAAAACAATGAAAATAATCAAAGGATTGATGATCGCACTGCTGGTCATAAGCGGACTCTATGCGGCAGAGGCCAACCATGTACGTGTATTCTCCATGGAGAACAAAGACAGCAAGGTGACGCCAAAGAGTATTCAGGAGGCGTTCGAGAAGACTGGCTTTATGGTGGAGGCGAACAACGATATGCTGGTACCCTACAAGCGTGACTTCGGCAAGCTCTACCATAAGGTCTACAACCTGATGGTGCTCTGGGACAAAGATACCTTCCGTAAGCTGGCGGTGAAGTATCCTAAAATTGCACTCTTTACCCCATTGAGTATGTCTATCTATACGATGAAGGGAGACAGCACTATCAATGTCTCATCTCTCTCCCCGGCAGGCATTGCTGCGATGACGGGCATCCCTGCAAGCGAGCCAGCACTGGCAGCACTGGGAGAGAAGATCGAAAAGGCACTGAAGCTTGCAATGCCGAAGGGGGCGTTCAAAAAGATGCCGTACAAGATGGTAAAACCGGAAGGCCCTCTGGTACACGAGGTAAGTTTCAAAATCAAAGGCGATGACTGGGAAGAGGCCAAAGATGATCTGGAGATGGCATTTGAAGGGGAGCTGGCACCAAACGGTTTTGTCAGTCCTGTATTCGTTGACCTCAACTACGACTTGGGCGAGCATGATATCGAAGCGTATGAGTTCTTCGATGCCTACTCAATCTGTAAGATTCCGGTCATCTATACGGTTTCACAAAAGCATCCCGAAGCCGGTGCTTTTGGTCCCTGTACGCTTTTCCTCTACACCAAAAAGGGAGAGAAAGTCATTCACATGGGCTTCCCGACAGTCTACAAGTGGTTCAGTGCACTCAACATTCAGGACAAAGCGTCACGTGACGTGCTGCTCGATGCACAGAAGAAGTTCGAGAAGATCCTTGAAAAGCTGGGAGCGAAGTAGGGCGTACTTCGCCTCCCCCATAACCAATATACCAATATACCAGTAACTTTTACTCTACCAGATAAATTTCATCTCCCGCATTTACTTTTCCTGCTTCAACCACTTTCGCAAAAATACCCCGGTCATCTTTGAGCAGCTTGGGAATACGCTTGTCGAGTTTTGAGAGATGGTTGCAGAGCGTACAGTTCTGGGTGATTTCGAAAACGGCACTCCCTATTTTGAGGCGGCTGCCCGCAGGCAGATGGTAGGGATTGTAGTCGATGAGAATATTTTCGCCAAGATAGCCGTGCGGCATCTCTACATCCAGCTGCTCTTGGGCCATTGCATAACTTTGAAGCGAGCTGATAAGGACGGTACGCTCTACAGGAGTGCCGTAGTGCTTGTCGTCTATTATGCCTTTTCCATCGACATATATAGGGGACGTTTCAACGGGACCACTCTCACCCTTTTGGGAAATGAAGAGTTTGATTACTGTTCCAAGAGACTGCACGGCGGCACTCCTTTATTTTTTTGTATTTTACCATAAATAGGCTGACCGGGCAGGCATGGAGTTGTTCTGTTTTCCTGATAATATTCAAAAATTGAATTGATTTTGTATTGTGTCGGCTAATAATATGTATATTTTTTGTGAATATTGAAACAGTTGCTCTGATATTCTGTTTTTCGCTTGACATTTTAATTTAATTTCGATTACAATCAGAGACAATAGTGTCTCTTCGCTCGTGAGGGTAGGAGTGCTACGTAATAAAATAAGGAGGTAATATGACTAAGATAAGTAAAGCTTCTGAAACTGAGACAATTCAGTCTGGCAGAAGAGACTTTTTTAGAAAGTCGGCAGCATTTTCGGTTAGTGCTATGGCGGCCGCAAGCGTAATGGCACCGGTCAAGATTGATGCCGAAGAGCATAAAGGGCTCAAGGGTGATCCTGCGATCCTCGAAGAGAAACCATGGGGTACAACATTCGGTTACCCTGTTACACACAACCGTTACGGACAGCCGTCTCCGTATGAGCACAATGTAACAAGAAGAAATACAAAGCTTCTCTCATCCGGTAACTGGTACGCATCAATTGCAATGTGTCCGATTCAGGACCTGGAGGGAATCATCACGCCAAACGGACTCTTCTTCAGCCGCTGCCACGGTGGTGTTGCTGAGATCGATCCAAATGAGCACAGACTGATGATCCACGGACTGGTAGAGAAGAGCCTCGTACTGACAATGGATGAGCTCAAGCGCTATCCGAGCGTCAGCCGTGTTCACTTCATCGAGTGTCCGGCAAACGGCGGACCGGAGTGGAGAGGACCTCAGTTCCCAGCACTGCAGTTTGCGAAGGGTATGATGAGCTGTGCCGAGTGGACAGGGGTATACATCAAAGATATCCTCAAAGACCTTGGACTCAAGCCAAATGCCCGCTGGATGCTTGCTGAGGGTGTGGACAACTCTCACATGGGTAGAACCGTGCCTATCGACAAAGTACTTGATGATGCGATGATCGTGTGGGCACAGAACGGTGAAGCACTCAGGCCTGAGCAGGGATATCCGATCAGACTGCTCGTTCCGGGCTGGGAGGGTAACCTCTGTGTCAAGTGGCTTGGAAGACTCGAGTTTGCCTCTGAGCCTTACTATGCGAAAGAGGAGACTGCGAAGTACACTGCCCTGAAGAAGACAGGTAAAGCGATCCAGCACTTCTACGCGAACGAAGTCAACTCTGTCATCACTTCACCATGTCCTGAGAAGCCATGGACAGATTTGAAGAAGGGTGACATCGTAGAGATTGAAGGTCTCGCATGGTCCGGAATGGGTACAATTGAAGGTGTCGACATCTCCTTTGACGGCGGTAAAAACTGGGTAGAAGCAAGCCTGAAGGGACTGGTCCTGCCTAAAGCGTGGACGAGATTCAGCTACATCTATAAGTATGAAGGCAAGCCGCTGCTGCTCTCAAGCCGTGCAAGAGACGATGCCGGACATATCCAGCCAAGCGTCAAGCAGGAGAGAGATGTAATGGGTGTTGAGTCGGTATACCACAGAAACGGTATCCATACCTGGGAAGTAACAGCGAAAGGGGAGGTGAACAATGTTCAAGTCTTATCGTAACATTATGCTGTCAGCGGTAGTTGTCGCTGCAGCTTCAACAACACTGTTTGCGGGAAGTGACGCGTCACGTACCTATGCAAACGGTAAAAAAGTCATCGATGGTGGTTCAACATACCCTGTAAAGCACGGTATGACATCACTCTACCATGTCAATACAAAAGCGCACAAGTCTTCATTCAAGATTGGACGCCAGGCGACGCCTGACGAGATCAAAGCGTGGGATATTGACGTTATGCCTGATGGTACAGGACTCCCTGAAGGAAAGGGTACTGTAGAAGAGGGTGACTCTATCTATGAAGAGAAGTGTGCTGCGTGTCACTTCGACTTTGGTACCGGTGGTGCCGGTTACCCTGCACTGCAGAAAGGTAATGCGTATGAAGGGCAGAAGACACTGACAAATCAGCGTGTTGACGGTAACGATGAGGGGCCGATCAGAGTATTCGGTACCTACTGGCCGCGTGCAAGTACACTCTGGTGGTATGTCAAGACGGGTATGCCGCATCCGCACCCAATGTCTCTGACAGATGATGAAGTCTATGCGCTGTGTGCATACATTATCTCTATCAATGAACTGAAAATTGACGGTGAAGAGCTCGATGACGACTATGAACTCAACAGAGAGAAGTTCCTGAAGCTTGTTATGCCTAACAAAGACGGGTTCGAGCCGAACATTGACGGTAAGAACGGTCTTGAAAATACACGTAAGTACTTCAACGACTTTACCAACTACGGTATTCCGGCACTCAAGAACCCCAAGAAGCGCTGTATGAAAAACTGCTTCAAAGGCAAGCCAGAGCTTGCGCGTATCAGCGGTTCGGGAATCAGTGACTACATCCCGCCGATTTCCAACAAGAAAGACCTTCCCAAGAAGAAGGAAGGTGCAGGAGCTGAACATCCCGGAAAAAAAGCATATGAGGCTTCATGTGCTGTATGTCATGCAACTGACGCTATGGGTGCACCGGTTGTAGGAAACAAAAAAGACTGGGAAGCACGCGTCAAAAAAGGTATGGATAAAGTCTATGACAATGCGATTCACGGTATCAACGGTATGCCTCCAAAAGGCGGCACTTCACTGTCTGATGACAAGATCAAAGAGATCGTAGACTATATGGTAGGTGCAAGCAAATAGTGAATTCACGTTTGCTTCACAATTTTTAGTGTATAATGGTGCACAAGGTTTCATAACCTTTTGTACCGAATCAATTCAAACAAAGGAAACAGTATGAACAGAAGAAATTTTATGGGTTTTGGTGTGTTGGCTATGGCGACACTGCCATCTGTACTGAGCGCGATCGAGAGCATCGATTTTAGAAAAACGAAGCCGGACACATGGACAGCGAAAACTGTACAGGATGCGATCAAAGCACTTTACGGTGACATCAAGCCGGAAGAGAGCGGTGTAAAAGTAAAAGCACCAAAAGTTGCAAGTAACGGTGGTGCGGTACCGGTTACAATCAAGTCAGATGTTCCTGCAAAAACAGTAGCATTCTTCCAGAACATGAACCCTGAGAGTGCCGTAGCGGTATGGAATGTTCCTGAAGACGGTATCGTTGACTATTTCGTTAAGATCAAACTGAAAGCGACTGACGAGAATGGCGGTAACGGTGAACTGACTGCTGTTGTTGAAGGTAAAGACGGCAAGTTCTACATCGGTAAAACGAAGCTTCAGGTTGCTAAAGGTGGTTGTGAAGGTTAATTGGCCTCCACACGCTGAATTTTAAGAGAAAACGAAAAAGGAATAGTACTATGGGTAACATGAAAATCAAAGCGAAAGAGAAAAACGGTGTCGTCGGTGTCAAAGTACTGATCAAGCACGATATGCTGACTTACGATCAGGCAAAAAAGAAGGGTACTGAGGCAAACTTCATTACGCACATCACCGGAAAAGTGGGTGACAAGATCGTTTATGATGCATCTACAAGCCAGTTCCTTTCAAAAAACCCTATGATCAAGTTCAAGTTCAAGGGTAAGAAGGGTGACGAGCTGACCATGTCATGGGTAGACCTTTCAGGCAAGTCTGTAACAGAGAGCAAGAAGATCAAGTAATCTTCTTTGCCCTTGCCTGCCTTCGGGCAGACAGACAAGCCAAGCTGTCTGTGGACGGTTTAGCTTATCTGTGAAACTTCGAACCAATAGGGTTCAAGGCGCGTAAGTGTCGCCTCTTTTCTGCGCTGGAAGTGCGCCTCCATATCAAAATCTTCTTTACCGTATCCCTCTTTGTATTCATCGATAAAGGCTGCGTATGTATCCTCTTTCATTGCCGTAATCTCATACATCACCTTATGGTAAAGCTTTTCTCCCTCAACGATCTCTTCTCTGCTCTTTTCATTAAGGTTGATGCTGCCGTAGCGCTTCTCTTTCGGAAGGATCATGTTCATCTCCAGATAGGTGCGCATGGAGGCGAGCATATGCTCCAGTTGTGCAGCGGGCAGTCCCTGCGGATTGCCGGTAAATACGGTAGCGAGTTCCTGGGTGTAGCCCCAGCCGCCTTCAACGGGCAAGTCGGTATCAAAGGCAGCTTTTATTACCTCTGAAATGGGTTCATCAGAGGGAATCTGTTTAAATAGTGACATCGTTTTTATCCTTTTTTCTCTTTTTTCGCTCTTTAGGTGAAGTATTATATCGGATTGAATATAATCAACTAAAAAAGAGATGGAGGTTTGCATGAAACGGTTCTTCTTTGGGGTCATGATGTTATGCGGGGTAACGGGACTTTTTGCCTTTTCGCTTGGCAAGTATGGTGATTTCAAGTTCGAGAAGATGGGAGAGAATCTCTATGTGATGCGCGGCCCGGTCATGGCTCCCAACAAAGAGAACAAGGGATTTATGAACAATCCGGCAATCATTGAGTCGGAACATGGCCTGATAGTGGTCGACCCCGGCGGAAGCTACAATGTAGGCAAAGAGGTATTGGCAGAGATTCAAAAGGTCAGCACCAAGCCGATACTGGCGGTGTTCAATACCCATAAACACGGAGACCACTGGTTTGCGAATAAGGCAGTCGCCGAAACCTACCCAAAGGTGCTGATCTATGCGGATGCGCATATGATCGAAGAGGCCAAGGCCGGGGAAGCGGAGAAGTGGTACAACATTCTTGAGAGACTGACGGGGAACCTCAAGGGTACCAAAGCGTTTGCCTACCCGACCAAAGCCCTCAAGAGTGGTGACAGGGTAGAAGTGGACGGTCAGATATTTGTTGTCAGACACCCTGCTACGGCACATACCGATACCGACCTGCTCATAGAACATGTCAATTCAAAGACACTCTTTTTGGGTGACAATGTCATGCGCGGGCGTTTCGGTGCATTCGATGAATCTTCCAGTATTCACGGCAATCGGAAACTCCTTGAGGCGCTGATGAAAGAGCCTGAAATGAAACTCTATGTACCTGGTCACGGAAGGTCTGGCAGCAGAGAGGAGACGGTCAAACCCTATCTGACCTATCTGCAGGTGATTACCGAAGAGATGAAACAGGCGTATGATGAAGAGCTGGAAGCTTATGAGGTGATGGACAGGGTCAAAGCGCGTCTGAAGGTATATGAAAAATGGGATGGCATAGCGTATACATTAGGTCGCCATATGGACAAAGCCTATGGGGAGATCGAGGAGATGGAGGAGTAGGGTTTTCTGTCATTCCTGCGAAAGCAGGAATCTTTGCATCAATTGGTAGACAAACGTCAAGATCCCGCATCGAGTGCGGGATGACAAATTTCTTGGAAGTGAGAATTCATTCTCACCCAATTTGCATGGAAACGTTTGTGCGGGAGTAAACTCTCCGGTTCCACAATACCATTATTCCTGACTTGATCCGGGATCTTTACGTCAATCAGGAGACAAACGTCAAGATCCCGGATCAAGTCCGGGATGACACTGCACCAATAACCGATTTCAAGATCCCGCATCGAGTGCGGGATGACAATGGAAAAGGAGAATACGGGTGGCTTACAGCCCAGCTTCCTGAATGGCTTCTGCCTGTGCGTGTGCGATGAGTGGATCTATGACAAGTTGGAGGTTACCGTTGTTCATCACATCATCGAGGGCATAGAGCGTCAGCCCGATACGGTGGTCGGTAATACGGTTTTGCGGGTAGTTGTAGGTACGTATCTTCTCCGAACGATCACCGGAGCCCACCTGCAGCTTTCTCTGCCCTGCGGTCTCATCGAGCTGCTTTTGCAACTCCGCTTCATAGACGCGGGCTTTGAGTACCTTCATTGCCTTGTCGCGGTTCTTGTGCTGTGACTTCTCATCCTGAATGGCGACGACGATACCGGTAGGGATATGTGTCAAGCGTACCGCCGAGTCGGTGGTATTGACAGACTGGCCGCCGCATCCGCTGGAGCGGTAGACATCCATCTTGATCTCATTGGGTTTGATGTCGACTTCGACATCGTCCACTTCGGGAATGACTGCTACGGTGATAGCAGAGGTGTGGACACGCCCCTGTGTTTCCGTGTCAGGGACACGCTGGACACGGTGGGTGCCCGCTTCATACTTCAGTTTGGAGTAGACTTCCTCACCTTTGATCTGGGCAATGAGTTCCTTGTATCCACCGGCAGTACCGTCACTGGTACTTACAATTTCGACTTTCCATCCCATCTGCTCGGCATAGCGTGTATACATTCTGAAGACATCGGCAACGAAAAGCGCACTCTCGTCCCCGCCTGCACCTGCACGCAGTTCAAGGAAGATGTTCTTGTCATCGTTCTTGTCCTTGGGGATCATCAGGACTTTGATCTCCTCTTCAAGCTTTGGCAGCATCGGTTCAAGTTCGGAGAGCTCCTCTTTTGCCAGATCACCAAGCTCAGGGTCGCCAAGCAGCTCTTTGTTCTCTTCGATAGCCTCGGCTGTCTGGATGTACTGCTCTGCCTTTTCGACCAGTTCGCTCAGCCCTGACTGCTCTTTGCTCAGTTCGGTCATGCGGTTGATATCGCTTGCGATGTCGGGTGAACTCAGCAGTTCGCTGATTTCGTTATATCTGTCGATAAATGGTTGAAGTTTCTCTTTGAACATAGGCGTTCTTTATATGAATTTTGAAGGTGGGTTGTAAAAAGTGTTGAAAGGGGTTCGAAACCGCTTACGCAGCTTCGATACTGTTGACCATTTTGTGAAGACGGCTTACTTTTCTGGATGCAGTCTGCTTCTTGATGAAACCTTTGCTTACCAGTGCGTGGATCTTCTTGTTGGCTACCTTGAAAGCTTCTGTCGCAGCCGCTTTGTCACCTGCTTCAACTGCTTCGTGAACCGCTTTTACGATGTTCTTGAAACGTGTTCTGTAGTATCTGTTTCTTTCCGTTCTCTTTGCCGTTTGCAAAATACGCTTTTTTGCTGACTTATGGTGTGCCATAGAATTCCTTTTTGGAGTTTGTTAGTTGCCACTCGATATGGTATAGAGTGAAAATAGTTCGCGAATAATATCGAAAAGAAGATTAAAAGATTATTAAAGCGACGTCTATTGGATGTTTGTGCGAAGAGGTTAATGATATTTCGATAAAATTGGATCAATAGTAACGCAAGGAGTGAGGTGTGAGACTTTTTGGAACAGACGGTGTGCGCGGCAAGGCAGGCAAGAAGGTAACGGCGATCGGTACGATGAAGCTGGCGATGGCGACGGGCATCTACTTTAAAGAGAGTGCAAGAACCAACAAAATTCTGGTAGGCAAAGATACACGCCGAAGCGGCTATATGATCGAGAATGCACTGGTTTCCGGATTGACGGCGGTGGGCTTTGATGTCATTCAGATCGGTCCCATGCCAACACCGGCAGTGGCGTTTCTGACTGAAAATATGCGCTGTGATGCGGGGATCATGATCTCGGCCAGCCACAACCCCTACTACGACAACGGAATCAAGTTTTTTGATGCGGAGGGTAATAAGCTGAGCCGTGAGGAGGAGGAGAAGATAGAGGCGATCTTCGCCGATGATGCGCAGGTGGAAGCGGCACAGGAGACCGGCAAGCATATCGGGAAGTCCAAGCGTATCGATGATGTGATCGGGCGCTACATTGTACATATCAAGAACTCCTTTCCAAAGTCTCTGACGCTCTCGGGAATGCGCATCGTCATTGACTGTGCCAACGGGGCAGGCTACATAGTCGGACCAACCATTCTGCAGGAGCTTGGTGCGGAAGTCTTTGTCATCGGTGACGAGCCAAACGGTTTCAATATCAATGAAGGGTGCGGCGCAATGCATCCGGAGAACCTTGCAAAAGTGGTACTGGACAAGCGTGCGGACCTTGGTATTGCACTGGATGGCGATGCGGACAGACTGGTGCTGGTCGATGAAAAGGGTGACGTTATCGACGGCGACAAGCTGATGGGGGTACTGGCTGTCTATATGAAAGAGCAGGGGACGCTCAAGGGTGACGGTATGGTAGCAACGGTTATGAGCAACCAGGGGCTCGAGGAGTATCTGTCAGCGCATGGACTTAATCTCTACCGGTCTGCAGTCGGCGACAAGAATGTCGTTGAGTTGATGCGTGAAAAGGGGATCAACTTCGGCGGTGAGCAGAGCGGGCACATTATCTTCTACGACTATGCCAAAACGGGTGACGGGATTTCCAGCGCCCTTCAGGCGCTTGCCTACCTGGTGACAACAGGAAAGAAGGCCAGTGAAGCCTTCAACCCGTACGACTCCTACCCCCAAATGCTGGTCAACCTGCTTGTTGAAGAGAAGCGTCCCTTTGAAGAGATTGATGGGCTTGATGCATTGAAAGCGGAGGTGGAAGCGCAGGGGATGCGCCATCTCTTCAGATACTCCGGAACGGAGAACAAGATCAGACTGCTGCTTGAAGGCAAGAATGAAAAGGCACTTGAAGCAATGATGGATCGCTGTACGACATTTTTCAAAAGTGCTCTAGTCTGATGCGGATATTTGCTGTATTTCTACTCGCTGCTGTCGGGACTTTCATCGTCGACCAGGGGATCAAGGCACTCTTTCTGGAAGGGTACTACCGTCCGGGAAGCTGTATTGATCTTTCCCTGCATTTCAACAAGGGAGTCGCCTTTTCGATGTTCGCCTTTCTGGGGCCCTATCTAAAGTGGATACAGCTGCTGCTGATCGGAGCCATTTTGTACTTCGTACTCAAAGAGGGGTACCTCAAACGCTACGCTTTTCCTGTGGGGCTGCTGATCGGCGGTGCGCTGGGGAATCTCTACGACCGTTTCATACATGACGGTGTGGTGGACTATGTCGCCTGGCACTGCGGGTTTGATTTTGCGGTCTTCAACTTTGCCGATGTTGCGATCGATCTTGCCGTTGCCTGGATTGTCGTTGCGGCTTACCTCTTTCCCAAAGCATCTTCGGATAGATGAAAAAGCTTCTGTTTGGCTGGCTTGCTGCAACACTTTGGTTGTATGCAGGTGTGTCCGATATCAATATTGTTCCATCCTCTTTTGATCTCTCCAAAACACCGATACGTTTTCTGGACCAGAAAGCGCTAAACTATACCCAGATTGACAGTTTGAAGTTTTCGGAGATTTCAGACCTCGCCTATGATGCTTCGGCACACCGTCTCTACATGATTAGCGACGAGGGGATACTGTTTGTCTTTGATGCGCGTTTTGGCCAAAAGATTGAAGCATTGGAGCCTGTCAAAGCGGTAGAGCTTCGCAAAAAGGGCGGCAAGGCGTTCAAAAAGTGGCGCAGAGACAGCGAGGGAATGACACTTGACGGCAGAAAACGGCTGCTGATTTCATTCGAGGGGAAACCGAAGATCGGCTGGTTTCACAAAAACTCCGACAAGATTGGCCGGCGCATCAAAAAGTACACGCTTCCCAAAGTTCTGCGAAACCCTAAACAGTACCGCAGCAAAAACAAGTCGCTTGAAGCGCTGGCGTGGCATCCGCGTTATGGGGTGCTGACTGTGGCAGAGTGGCCGCTGAAGCGTGATGACAAAAAACGCCAGACCATCTATGCCTTAAGCGACAAGCGCTGGCATTTCAAGGCCGAGCCGGAGCCAAGAAGTGCGGTATCTGCCATCGAAGTGACCGATGAGGGCAACCTGCTGGTGATCGAGCGCTCCTTTACTGGGCTGCTGGACCCTTTTGTCGTAACGCTCAAAAAGGTCTACATTGACCGCTGCAAAAAGGGGTGGTGCCCCTCAAGGGTGCTGTTGAAGATGGACAGCCACAAAGGGTGGGATGTGGACAACTTCGAGGGGCTGACAAGGGTTGGGAAACACCGTTATGTCATGGTCAGCGACGACAACGACAACTTCTTCCAGAAAACACTGTTGGTCTACTTTGAGGTGAAAGAGTGAAACGGATAGTCCTTTATATCATTATGAGTGCATTGCTGGCTGGCATCGGATGGTTTGGTATGAAAGCGTCGAAAGAAGCGGCAGCGTATGAAGCGGTCACCGCTTCGCTGGTAGCACAGATGGACCCCAAAGCGCTGGCAGCCTACAAAGCCAAAGAGTGGGCGGAGAAGCTCTCTTTTGGACTTTATGAAAACAGCAAGCGAAAGGAGTTGGCGCTGCAGCGTCAGAAGCAAAAAGCGCATCTGAAAGAGGGAAAGCGCTATACACTGTATGCAATGGGAT
>JALTVI010000089.1 GCA_027049035.1 Sulfurovum sp.
CAATAACACTAGACATAGAAAAAGAAACACCACAAATACAAAACAACTCAATTAGCCAAGAACGCCTAATAAACCAGTTTGAATATGACGAGCCACCTCCAGCAAACATAAGAATATCCCCATCAGTTTACAGATTTTCAGTAGGAACTGTATGGAAAACAGGCTGGGGAAGCACCACAATACAAAGAGTATCAAACTATCCAGTTCCAAGAATAACAATACACATATCAGCAGGTAAATTTAACGCAAATGAAAATGTAAGAATAACAATTGACGGCAAAGCAATAACAACAGTATCAGCAAACAGCGAAGGCTATGTAAACACAAATGTAAAACTACCATCAGGCTTACTCACAGGAAGAAAACTTGTAGAGCTACAAGGACTTGAAACAAACATAAAAGCAAAAGCAATATTTGAAGCAATAGCCCTACAAGAAGTTAGATACAGACCACCTTGCAGCTGCTGCGGATGCTGGATATGGAGAAGAGACCCAATAGCCCAAACATTTAAAACAGATAAAGACTTTTACCTATCATCAATAGACCTACATTTTCCAAAAGCACCAAGAGGATGGATACAGCTAACAATTGTAAAAACAACAGTAGGACTACCAGACCTAAACAAAGTAGTCTACACCCAAAGATTTGAAAACCTATCAAGTGGATGGCAAAAACTAAAACTAAACACTCCAGTATTAATAAAATCAGACGAAGAATACGCCCTCATAGTAGAAAGCCAGCACTATGGAGATACAATTTCTACTGCAAAACTAGGCAAATGGGACGAAGCAAGCAAAAGATGGATAACAAAACAAGCATTAGAGGGAGTTCTGCTCACCTCAGCAAACAAATCAACATGGACACCAATTCAAGATGAAGACTTAACCCTAAAGCTAAACAAAGCAACTTTCAAACATCAAAAAACAATAGATTTAGGAACTATAGAAGTAGAAAACATAACAGATTTAGCAATCCTTGCAGATACACTAATTTATCCAGACACAAATATCCAAATAATAGCCACACTACAAGACAAAAATAACCAGCAAATAACACTATCCCCATACATCCCAGTATCCATTCCAAAATACACAGGAAAAATAAAACTCCAAGCAGTGCTACAAACAAATAACCCAGAAGTCTCACCAGTGTTAGATGGTAACATTCAGCTAGCAGTAGGAACAGTTCAACTTCCATCCACATACATCTCAAGATACTTCCAAGCAAACGGCAACAAACTATCAGTCTACCTAGATGTAAAAGAAACAACGCAAGCAAAAGCAAATGTATACTACCGCTCAGGCTCAAACTGGATAAAACTAACAAGAAACTTCCAAAATGCAAAACCAAAAGACGATGGATACATAGAAATCCCATTTGAAGCAGACATAACAGGAATAGACAAAACCCAGATAAAAATAGAGCTAACAAGCACAGACCAAATGCAAAGACCACAAGTTAAAAACCTAAGAGCAATAGTAACCTAAGGAGTAGACCAATGATAAAAACAGACAGGAATTACCAGATACCTCAGATAAACGACAGCTTAGAAGATAGCCTACCAATGCTACAACACACATTACAAAAGATAAACAACGAGCAAAACCAGCAAGACAAAGAGCTTAAAAAAGCAAAAAGGAGAAAACTCATAGAATACGCATACGGAGGAAAAATATGGAGACTATAGACACAGCCAAAAAAGCACTACAAGTATACGAAAAAGCCCTAAACACACTACTTACAGGAGATTTAACACCAGAAACAATAGCAGAAGCAGCTGCAGGCTTAAAAATGCTAAAAGAAGTATTAGAAAAAGAAGAAGCAGATAGAACAGTTTTAATAGAAACCCTACAAGATGCCAAAATCAAAATAATAGCCGAAGTATCAGCATTTTTTAAACAAGAGCTACAAAAGCTATTAACTAAGACAGACCAAACAGTAGAGGATTTAAAACAACAAATAAACAAAAGACTAAACGATATTCCAGACACCCAGAATTTTTATCAAGTATACAAATACGAAAAACTAGTAGGAGGTAAACTAATATGAGTGTAGACCTAAAAACAGTCAAACAGCAAGCCTTAGCAGAGCTTGCAAAACAAATTCAAGAGAATGTAGACAAATCCCAAGCTGCCTTTTTAGCCGAAGCCTACAGAAAGCTAGAAGAAGCAGACAGCCAAAAGCAGATAGCAGATGCGTTGTTGTTACTTCCCAAATATGAGAATACAGCTAAAGAGCTGATTCAAGCTAAAGAAGAGATTTTAAATGTTAAGGATGGATTGACTAAGCTTGGTAAACCTGCAGTTAGGTTGTTTAAGAAAATAACATACTTTTTTAACACTGTGCCTATTACTGGAAACTCAAGTTATGTGCAAAACATTAAATATGAAAACTTAGATTGGATTAAGAATTATATTGTTAAAAATTCTTCAGGTTCTATGAATCTAGAAATTTCAACAGAAAACACATTTGATTATCAGGAAATAGAAACATATTACAATTGTAATAGTTGTCCGCCTCAAGCATATGGACTTTATATTCTGAAAAATACGACAGATGAAGACAAAAAAGTTCCTATGTATACATATTTAACAAGTGGCGGTTCTTCTGGATGGAGAGGTGCATATATTATTGTAGATGGAACTCTAATATGGAATACAACAGGAAACTCAACATATTCACCTTCATTTACAGGAGATAATTCTGTAAAAATACCTGCAAAGTCTTCCAAAGTTATCTACATACACAATGCGGCATATTATTGGACAAACTACGGAAATACATATTACTACGCTTTAAGGCAATGGGTCAGATTCAATCTCCCAGAAGGCGTTGAATACGACTACGACGCATACAAACAACTATTAACCTAAAAAGGAGGTAAACAAAAATGCAAACATATGTAATAGTAGAAAATAACAAAGTAGTAGGAACTACAATTTTTAAAGAGTTAGAAGGTTATAAAGTCTTACCAGCCCCAGAAGGCTTTGACGGAAATCTAGAAAAACTCACCCTTGAAAACGGACAACTTAAACTCCTCAGCGAAGAAGAATACCTCCAAATAAAGAAGCAAGAAG
>JALTVI010000090.1 GCA_027049035.1 Sulfurovum sp.
ATATGGGCTTGCATTTGACTTACTGTATGTCCACTTCTTCTCATTCAAACATTCTAACACATTTGTAGAAGCTAAAGCCTTGCACTGAAAGTGCATAGTTTTGGACTAGCGTATTTGGGACAATAAAGCCTTCTCCGAAATTTTCCCTCCTGTGTCCTGTGACGAGAATGAATTTCCGCTTCGGGAAAGGGGGATAGTTCGCCTGAATTTTGTGAGTGATGTCCTTTTGCCGTGTTTCATCTTTCTTGATATGCTCCAGCGTTAAAAAGAGGGTATCTATAACCGTATTGCCCGTTACCGTAATCTTCCTGGCATCCACTCCCTCTTTGAGAAGGTTCGCTTCTGCCTCTTTTGTCGGAGCAAAATGGTATGCAGCAAATATAGCCACCATTCTCCTGTTCGCCTCTTCGGGCCATGGGTTGTAGATATCCCAGGTGCGCAATCCTGCTTCGACATGTCCCACCGCAATTTTCTTATAGAATGCAGCCAGTGCCGTCATTGAGGTTGTTGTCGTATCACCATGCACCAGCACAAGGTCGGGTTGATACCGGGAGAGCACCCTCTTCATCTCCAGCAAAATACGTGAAGAGATATCATACAGGTCCTGGTTTGACTGCATAATATCAAGGTCAAAATCGGGTTCAATGCCAAAAAGCGCAAGCACCTGGTCGAGCATCTCTCTATGCTGTGCCGTTACACAGAGCTTTACCTCAAAACGTTCAATACCCTGTAATGCCTTGAGCACAGGAACCATTTTGATCGCCTCGGGACGTGTCCCGAACGTCACGAGTATTCGCTTCACACAGACCTTTCTTTAAAATTCCTGAAAATATCCAAGACGGAAATTGTATTTGTCATATTCGCTGCCAAGATTGAAAAATCCGGTTTCTGCATAGAATCCCCTGTCTTCATCCAGCCATTTACGATATTTCAGATAAACTGCAGCGGTATCGTTTTGTACCGTTTCATAGTCGGGGGTGACCGTGGAGAGGTATGCCGGGTTTCCAAAGGCAACATCGATATAGATCCACTGGTCTTTTTCGTGTCCGATACCAAGACTGATGATATGGGAAGTGGAGTTGACAGAGCCCGGATCGCTTTGGTTGAAAAAGACCCTGTATCCGATATTGTAGTCTTCGGAATAGTAGGTCACCCCTACAGAGCCGATAAAGTCCTCATGTTCGTCATGCTGATTGATATAGGTGAACCCTAACAGCCCCACTATGTTTTTATCTTTCCCAAATATATAATTGAACTCATGGTCGATCCTGAAGGCGGGAAGATACTCCACATTAGTACCTGCAGAAACCTGCGTGAAGGTATAGAAGCGATCCATCCACCCCTTGTAGACACCAATCGCACCGAGAAACCCGTTCCCCTCCACACGCGTTACGGCACTGCCCTGATAGAGCAGTGTCAAATCGTTCGAAATTTTGTCGTAGTAACTGAAGTTGAGTGCCGTCCAGTCTTCATAAATGCTGTAGGGGTCTAGATAGTCGTAGGAGATATCCACTTCCAGTCTATCGTTTGGAAACCCGAAATCGATCTCTTCAGGACTCTTCTGACTGCTTATCTGGGAAGCGAGTGCATCTCTTTGGGTTTTCACTGCATTTCTGTAGAGGGCTCCGCCCTGATATGCCTCTGTCCCAATAGTACACATCACCATCCATGCAACGGTTTTCACTCCGACTATACCAAAACTCTTCTCACCTTTCTGCTGCATCGCTAACACCTTTCTGACCTTTTATATTGTATCACCTGTTTCATCCTATAGTCCCAACCTTGCCACAGACCAAGCAACACAAAAAGTACATACAGATATTCCTGCTAAGGCCATTTTGATTGAGTATAACACTTTTAAACTCATTTTGTAATAAAGATACCCGATAGTATCAAGCCAGTAACTGCTTCTGCTTTTGATCTCTTGCCAACAGTATCTATCCCTTGTTCGCAATGGCACTCCCGTCGGAGCGAACCTATCCCTATTCATACCTAAACACCTTGTGATATTCGGTACGATTGCCCTCAATCGGAACATAATAGAAAGTGTCATCTTTCTGCAAACTTTCAGAGACCACTACTCTTCTTCCCTGAAAGGTTTTCGGAATAGCAACTACCATTGCCTTCAAACCCTGTTTTGCATGCAGTGTTATTTCAAGCACACCATCATGCCACTTGATCTGCTTGTCCGTGTGAATGAGGCGTATCAGAAAATCCCGAAAATAGCTCATTGTCTCCACTTTCAGGTTTCCGCTATTCTGCTGCAAAACACAGTAGTCAATAAACACTTTGGCTGCATGTTTGTAAGGTCCAAGATAGATGTCATAAGGATGGGTATAGACAAGTCTTACCACACGGTTTCGAATGGTAAAGTCCACAACCTCTTTCAGCATTTTGGCAACATTTTCGTCCCGAATATTCTCTTTGGCGAACTCGTGCAGAGATATCTTGTTACCATAGGGAAGAACAGGAAAAGCAATCAGGTTTTCCGAAAGCATACGGCCCTGGTAGAACGTTCTGTTCGGTGAGGATCCGCTGTCCCCTGTATAGTAGTAACTCTTCATACCAAGAGAAGCGAGAATTTCAGTGGATTCCGGCTGCGGAAAAACTCCATTAGGTGCGGAGTATTCCCGGATAGGATACCCCGTAATGGACTCGAGTATATGATTGTTCCTTTCAATACTCTTGCGAATCCCCTCCTTGTCCAACGTACCGTTTTCAATCCCGTCTGAAAACCAGTTATGGGCCCATCCGCCATGGGAACCGACAATCCCGAACGGAAGGAGTGCTTCAACAATCTTACGTCCCTTTCCCGCTGCATTAAAACCGGCATTGTCTCCTATTTTATAGCAATCCGGTCCGGCAGTGATATGAAAAGAGTATTTCAGTTGCGGGTCGACATACCCCTGTGCAATAAACCAGGGAAGGGATTTGTGCTCTGCGTTGGAATCGATATGAAGATTCAGTACAATCCCTCCTTTTGCATAGGGAGAGGAGACCAGGTGCGGTATTTTGACCATTTTGAACAGAAATGTCCGCAATGTGCTTCTGAGAAGCAGGTCATCACTGTTTCCTTTCAACGCGGCCAAAGGGAGGTTCACAAACAGGAGCATTCCCTTTCCAACACTTTTGCCGGCAAGCAGTGGAACTTCTCTATTTGTGTCACTGTTGCTTCTGCCAAAGGCAAACAGATGAACTTTTTTTTCTTTTACAAAATGCAGCACTGTATAGGGGTAAGTCAGAGCGCCATATTTATAGCCGGTAATTGTATTGTTGGCGTCACATTTTCCTGACGGTATGCCGAAATAGTCGGCATCTTGTCTGCTTCTGAATACCATCTTGCCATAGGCAAAAGATTTCGTCTCTCCTGTCGCTCTCTCAACCCCAGCCAACACATCAAACAAGGCTCCCGGGTTACGATACGCTCCCTTACTGTTTTTGCTGCCTGCATCGGAAGAGAGCAGTACAGCACCTCCTTCCTGAAGATAGGAGGCTACCCAGTCAGCTGTATCACTGCTGAGCATTGTAGCTGACCCATCCGGATAGACAATGGCAGGTTTGTGTGCAGCAACCTTCTTTGGCGCAGTGGCAATAAGTTGTCCGTTCGGAATAACGCTATAGGGAACCCCCTCTTCCTCCAACACACTGGCAAATGCCCGAATACCCAAAGTTTTGTTCCCCTCGGCTCCATGCACCAAAAGTACCTCCACCCGGTCATTTGTCAGGGTATTGATCTTCTGCTGAAGCCTAAAGGCATACAACCCTATCAGAAGAATCCCCGTAACCAGAAGGGTACCCAGCACCGTTTTCCGAATCATCCTACCTCTCCAACCTCATCGGTCAACAGATAATTGAAAATCGCAATATGCTCTGCCAGTCTAATCCGTTTTTTTGCTACAACTGACTTGGTATGTTCACTTGTTCCAATCTGGGAATAGGAAGCGATCTCGATACTCTCTCTTGAGAAGAGGTCACCTGCGATAAAACAGTTTTCCCCGATCGTTATGCTTCCTTCCGCAATGATATTGCCATCTACAAAACAGTCCTCTGCCAGCGTCACATCCCCATTTACTTTGATATTTCCGAAAACTTTTGCCCCTCTCTCCATTTTCAGGTCACCCTGTGTCACCATAGACCTGAAGAGTATACTGTTTTGAGACAATGTATGAGTACGTTCCGATATGTACAGAAGGTTTTTGTCGATCATCGCTTCATCCAGGTGTTCATCTCTGATATGCTGCAGACTCTTTTTGAAAGCAAACGTATGGGATGTCAGAATAGGATAGGCATAAAGACGATGAAACGTAACGCCTCTTTCCAGGTGCATCGTACTCGGAGTGCTGGCAATATTGATATGGGAGTTTTTCCCTACATAGATAGCCCCCTCCGCATCTATCCACCGTATAATACAGTTCTCTTCACCAAGTATCAGCTTCTTTCCTGTTTTGATTACCCTTGCATAGCAGTGGTCTCCAAAGACTACCTCGTCACGGGCGACAACTTCCCTTTCAAACTTTGTCTCCGGAGGTACCACCGACTTGTGCGGAAGATAGACCATCTCTCTGTATACGTTTTTTTCGAATACCGGACCAAGTACTTCCAACGTACCAAGTTTGTCACTTTCAATACGCGCTCCGGGCTCCAGAACATCTATATCATATGCATCGGTAAAATACCGGTCAAACTGTTTGGCAATCGCTCTGGGATCCTTCGTATATTTGAGGTTCACAGGCAGCGGTGCATATCCCTCTTTATCCCATACTGCCTGAATGACAGGAATCATTGGAAGTATAATCAGAACGATAGTTCCGATTGCATACTGCCATATCAACATATCTACACTATGCATGATTGGCTCCTCTCTGGTGTCGTTTTGTCTTTTCCCAGTAAGGTTCGGCTTTGCGGAAAACATCTTTCACCGCATCCCAAAAACCGAGACTTACATAGAGCATATAGAACACAAAATTGAAGGCAAAAAGAGGAATCAGGCGCAATGCTCTCGTTCTGCCGTCAATGAAATTGGCAGCACCGATCTGAAAGAAGGGAGCGAAGTTTCCGAATGCCCCCAGCGACACAACAAAAATCAAAAAGAAGAGTCCTGCAACGATTTCCACATCTCCAACCAAAAAGAGGATAAGTGAACTTAAAATACCGAAGAAGAGCAGTGTCGGCATCATATAGATAAAGATCAGAAGCAACCCGTCAAGTTTCTGTTTGAAGTTGAGATAGCGTGATGTCAGCAGCGGAACAAGGTAGCGGAACATTACCTGGTTATGGCCTCTCGCCCACCGGCGTATCTGCTTTGCCCTGTCCAGCCAGTTCTCAGGCATCTCTTCATAACACTCCGCCCGGTTGGCATAGGCGACATGCCATCCGTTCAGATACATTTTATAGGTCAGTTCGGTATCTTCTGCAAGTACCTGTGGATCAAAACCGCCCATTTTCAAAACAGCTTCTTTTCGATAGGCACCAACTGTACCGCCATACTGAGGGATCAGATCGAGGTTGTATCTTGCCTGCTGATCTACCTGGTACCCTCCAGAACGCTCCAGCTCCAGCATCATTGTCAGCATATTTGTTGCACAGTTTTCAACCAGGACCCGTCCCATCACTGCGCCGACTTCAGGATCCTTGAATCCGATGGCAAGTTCCCTGATAATGCCATCCGGCGGCTGATAGTCCGCATCAAATACCACAATAATCTCACCTTCTGCGATCTCCATGGCATCGTTCAGGCTGTGCGCTTTGCCAGGTTTATCCTCCTTGTCCAAACGATGAAAAGGCTTGACATGCCTATATGCTGCTGCATACTTTTCAATAATCTCCTGCGTCGCATCTTCGGAGTGGTCATTGACCGGAATGATCTCCAGTCTCTCCACAGGATAATCACTTGAGACAAGTCTCTCCAGGATCTGACCGGCAACAAGCTCTTCATTCTTCATCGGGATAATAACGGTAACAAACGGTACCTCATTATCCATAATATCCTGATAGTACAGTTTCTGTTCACCAAACAGCCGATTGAAGGTAAATACAAAATGTCTTATCATATAGAGTGTTACTATGGCAATGAAGACCAACAGGTAAGCCTTGAGCAGAAACATTACCACTTCCATGATGTGTCCTTCTTTTTAAATAAAACTGCACTTCTATAAAGGAAATAGCTATAGATGGAGACAAAGAAAATAAAGTCAAAGTAGAGCGTAAAAAACATAATCGGTGCCATGACAATAGAAACCTGGGATGTCAGAAGAACGGCAAGACCATACCGTACAAGACTGTACCCGATGTAGTAGAATACCATGATGAAAAATGTCGTCAGTTTCATCCAGTATGGCGCGGGGGTCAATGCAATCGCCAGACCGGTAATGATGAAAGAGAAGAGCATCATACCTATCAATGCAGTCAGATAGAGTTCGAAATAAGAGACAAACGAATAGGGAAAATGGTCTCCCCAAAACAGGAAATAGAGCAGGATCACCATGAACATCAGTAGAAAAAAGTTGATCCACATTGCAATATTGTAGGGTATGACCCGCTGCATCTTTAAAATCAAAAAGAGCACTATCATCCCCACCAGTACAAAAAAGAGAGTCAGAGGCTGACTGTGCGCAAAAGCACTATCCAGAAGCATAACAGGAAATCCTGCTATATCGACTGCGGCTGTTGAAACATCCACATGCACATCCTGAAGTATCTTTTTGAAATAGAAAACATACTGATTGAACAGATATGTAATATAAAGATAGACTGCCCCTACCGCGAAGAGCACATAGAAAGCCACCTCCGTCAAAAAATAGGCTCTGTTTATCTTCAATCGCCTGTAGGACCGGTGAGGAATAATACTCTGTGCTTTACATCTCTGCATGTTCACTCCTTCTTTATAATTATTGTAACATAATTAATCAGTTTTTTTGACAAAGATTATTCATATGCTTAATAAATAAGCAAGATACTTTCTGTTAGGGTAGAACTATAAAGGTAAGTCAAACCTTACCCTAGTGCAGAAAGGATACATGATGAAATATCTACTCATTGCTATTGCCTCTCTTTTTATTGCCGGTTGTGGCGGCGGAGGCGGAGGCGGAAATTCTGAAAACACAACAACAGAGAGGAAAGAAACGATCCAGATCAAGGCACCTGCTAACCTGCTGAAGGTCGTTTACCTGCCTCACTTTGAACTCTCCGGAACACTGCAATACTCTATTGAAACAGCTCCGACAGAAGGCGACTTGAAGATTCTGGATGCACATACCGGTCTTGCTTCCTATCAAACCGCCAATAGATCCAATACTACAGACCGCTTTCTCTACCGTGTAAAGAGCGGCACCAGTGAAATTCTTGTCACCGTAGAGCTTACGATAGAAGCACTCTCTGCAGTGATAAACGGAATGGAAGATAACAACTTCAGCTCCAACCTCCCCCTGGTAATCATTGATACAGGAAATGAACCGATCCCGGACGAGCCTAAAATCAAAGGGGCAATGGCAATTATTGAACCTGACACGACAACACACAGGGCTGATACCACCATGCTTCCCCGGTATGTTGGCTATATTGCCATAGAGATTCGAGGCAGCTCGTCACAGATTTACCCCAAGAAACAGTACAGTGTCGATACAGAAACCGAAAATGGAGAGGATGCGGATGTTCCTCTGCTCGGAATGCCGCCTGAACATAAATGGGTTCTGTATGCTCCCTATGCAGACAAGTCACTGATGCGGAACTATCTGGCATACCATAAAACCAGGGAAATCGACCAAACACACTATTATGCAGTACGGTCACACTATGTGGAACTGCTCGTGCGTAACGGGGAGACATACCGTTATGACGGCGTCTATGTATTGATGGAAAAGATCAAACGTGACAGCAACCGGCTCGATATCGCAAAACTGACAGCAGAAGACAATGCGGAACCTGAGGTTACAGGCGGTTATATTTTCAAGCAGGATGGAGAACCGGATCCAGATGAGGAGGCGTTTGCAGGAATCACAGGTACACCGTTTATCTATGTCTACCCCAAAAGCAGCAAAATTACTGATGACCAAAAATACTATATTGAGAACTATGTCCAGACATTTGAAGAAGCCCTGAACCAGAATGATTTCAATGCAACCGCTTCAAGCAATTATTATGGAAACTATATCAGTGAAAAGGATTTCATTGTCCATTTCCTCTCACGGGAATTCTTCATGGATGTCGATACCTGGCTGTTCAGTGAATACCTGCATAAAGATAGAGGAGGCACACTGGCTCTGAGTACCGTATGGGACTTCAATGCCGGTATGGGGAATAACGATTTTCTTTTCTACGGCAGAACGGACGGATGGGCCTATGAACTGCTCCGTACGGAGTTCCCTGATACTGCACTCAGAAAATGGATCGACAGACTGATGAGCGATCCGACTTTCAGGGCACATGTTGCCGACAAATGGGCTTCTCTCAGAAATACCGTATGGTCCGACGCCAACCTGAGCACATTTATCGATGAGACAAAAACCTTGCTTGATGAAGCCGCAGTGCGCAACTTTGAGCGATGGCCCGGAGTCCTTGGCCAGTATGTCTGGCCCAACAGGGCTGCCTGCCGGGATGGAGAGGGAAGCGCAATCTATTGTCCGACATTTGACAGTGCCGTTAACGAACACTTGAAGCAGTGGCTGCTTGACCGTGCCCGCTGGATAGACCAAAATCTTTCGGGTAATTCCCTCTGATGCATATGCAACTATGCTATAATGCCGAGAAAAAAGGAATGGTGTGGCCATCAATATCGTAGCACAGAACAAAAAAGCCAGACACGACTATGAGATACTCGAAAAACTCGAAGCAGGTATCGTGCTGCAGGGCAGCGAGGTCAAGGCGCTGCGTGCGAAACGCGCCAACCTCAGTGACGCCTACTGCCGCTTCATTCAGGGGGAGCTCTACCTGATGAATGCCCACATTGCTGAGCTTGAGACCACCAACCGCCACTTCGCACGTGACAGCCGTACGCCGCGCAAGCTGCTGCTGCACAAAAAAGAGCTGCTCAAACTCCACAACAAGGTCCACAAAGAGGGACTGACCATCGTGCCGCTGATGCTCTACTTCAACGAACGTAACATCGCAAAGGTCAGCATCGCCGTAGCCAAAGGAAAGAAACTCCACGACAAGCGTGCGGACCTCAAGGCAAAGACGCTCGACAGGGAAGCCCGGGCGGCAATGAAAAACCGCTCCTACTGACGCCTGCGCCCCTCACGCAGCCTTTTGTAGCGTGATACCCTCTCTCCTCTTCGCTGTAGATGGTGCGCCTCTCTCTTTGTTATCAGTTTTCGGTACCTGTTTGGCTGGTAGCTGCGTAGCGCTTTGAGCTGATAGTAGGCCGAAATAGGCTTGTAGCCGATAAAGCGGTATATCAGCCGCCGCGTCCACCCGACAAGCCACCGAAACCCTCTTCGAAGCGGAATATGCAGCACCTTTTCCAGTACCCAGTCAAACTGCTTTGCCACCCACAAAAAGCGGTCGTATATCCATCGAATGCTCGATGTAAGAAACGGCACCTTCTCCAGCAGTGCCAGCAGCCAAGAAAAGAGCACCACTTCCAGAATGGGCCCAAGCCAACTTCCCCACAGGTAGTCGGTAAAGAAGTAAACCACCGCACTTCCTGTTTTGAGTACGAGGGCGAGCAGAAAACTCCACATCTTCGCCAGAAATATCTTGAACGCCAGCATCACTCCCATGAATTTGCTGACATACCCAAGCGAGCCCAGAAAGGCGAAGGCGGCAATGAGCTTCTTTGTCAACGGAAACTTCATGAAGTTCTTTTTGATATGTTCCAGAAGCAGCTTGATATCTTTGGCGACATGGTCAAGAAAGTGCACCTTGAGGTGGTGGGTGAAAACCTTCTCTATCAGGTAGCGCTTGCCAAGCCCAGTGGCTGAAAGCAGCGCTATTTTCTTTAGAAAAAGCTTCAGGATGAACTTCCCCTTGACCAGAAAGAAAGCGGTAAAAAGCGCGACGGAGTAGGACTTTACAAATTCGACACCCTCTTTGATCCAGTGCAGCAGCAGGTGCCGCACCGGCTCCACCGCTACAGAGAGCAGCAGCAGAAAAAGAAAAACCCCGTTGAATATCCAAAACCACTTCGGATGCTTGCCCATCAGCCCCTCTTCAACGCCGCTTTGATCGTTCTATACAACCTCTTCAAACGCTGCACAAAGGGGGACTCTTTGGAGAAGTAGTGTATCTTCACCGCTCTGATAAAGGCTTTTGTCCTATGCTTCAGCGCTTTAATGCGTTCCATCGTCTTCTGGTATATCTCCAGCGCTTTGAGCCAGTCGATGAATGCCATAATCTTCCCATAGAGCCACCGGAACCATCCAAAACGCATCAGCTTGCTCTCCGTAACACGGAACATCCAGAAGGTAAAAGCGGCAATGGGAATTTTGGAAAGGTAAAGGGCAAGCCCTGTAAGCACATGGCCGCTGACAAACATATATCCGGCATATAGCCCGAAGGCCTCCACGAATACCAGCATCACCATAAAAATAACCAGTATCACATAGCGGTTGACCGCATGCAGCTTCGCTTCCACTTTCTGCAGGATTTTCAGCGAATGGACATACCTGTAGACGGGATATGCGATCCCCTCCCATATCACTTCTTCGAAGACAATAAACGTAATAACCAGCAGCAGCTGCAGCAGGGTAAGGAGTTTGTGCTTGATGGTAGAGAGCATAGGTATGACCTTTGGTGATTTTAAAGTGATATTATAGCGGCAAAGGGTTAACTAGCGGGTAGCGGGTAACGGGTAACGGGTAACGGGTAACGGGTAACGGGTAACGGGTAGCAATTTTTCATAGCTTACTTGAAATGAATCTTAAATGTCTATGTGTGGATTATTATGAGTATTTTGGAAAGTAAATTATTTTGTTTGAGTTGTACTTGGATTTTCGGGTTTGGGTAAAGGAGCTTACAATACACAGAAAGTAAAGATCTCTTTTTGATTTTCTGTAGGTTTGTGGGTTATTATGAAGGAGCTTACGGATTAGTAAGTGACTGAATAATTCCCGCAAAGATGCAGGAAAGCAGAAAGAGAGGTTACTTTCTGCGGAGTTCTTTGATACGGGCAGCCTTACCCTTGAGTTCTCTCAGGTAGAAGAGCTTCGCACGTCTTACTCTACCGCGTCTGAGCACTTCGATGCTCTCGATAGACTCTGAGTAGAGCGGGAAGATTCTCTCGACACCTACAGAGTTTGCACCGATCTTTCTGACGATGAAGCTTCTGCCTGTGCCCTGACCTCTGATCGCGATACAGAGACCTTCGAAGTTCTGGACTCTTGTCTTGTCGCCCTCTTTGATTCTTACCGCTACTTTGACAGTGTCGCCGGCTTTGAATTCAGGAACGTTTTTACCTTCCAACTGCGCTTTTTCAAAGCTTTCAATGTATTTATTTCTCATCTGTTATACCTTTTTTGTATAAGTCTGGCCGGAAATACTTCGTTTTGCACAAAGCCAACCCTCTTTTTAAGTCCGTGATTTTACTATGATTACCCTTTAAGAACTCTGAAACAACTGCATTTTCTTCATAGACCGTGGGCTTTGTAAATGAAGGCGCCTCCAATAGGGGCGCTTCGAAGCTCTCCACCTGTAGCGATTCGCTATTTCCAAGCACTCCCTCCACGTTTCGGCTGATGGCATCACACAGTACCATACTAGCCAGTTCTCCGCCGGTAAGGATGTAGTCTCCTATGGAGAATACCTCATCCGCCTGCGCTTCGATGACTCGTTCGTCTATCCCCTCGTAGCGGCCGCTGACCAGTACGATATGCGACTTTTTGGCAAGACGCTTCGCATCGTTCTGGGTAAAGCGTTTGGCTACGGGAGTAAGAAAGATGATGTGCGCATCGGGAGAAGTTGCCTTGAGGGTATCGAGCGTATCCATCAGTGGCTGGGGTGTCATCAGCATACCGGCACCTCCGCCTATCATCGGCGCATCGACACGGTTGAACTTGTCTTTGGTGTATTCACGCGGATTGCGAAAATCGATGGAGAGCTTCTCCTCTTCGATCGCACGCCCGAGGATACTTGCGGAGAAGTACCCCTCGATCAGCTGGGGAAAGAGGGTTACGAATGTAAAGCGCATACGCCTAACTCGCCTCTAAGACATCTTTGGCATCTTTGACATCGATGCGTTTTGCATCGGTATCTGCTCCAACGATGTAGCGGTCGATGTAGGGAAGCAGGAACTGCTTTGGCATCCCTGCCTTGACAAGCGCTTCGTCCGTATCTATGGCAAGGTAGTCCACGTCTGCCATACGCTGTATGTCCGTTACGTGCCCGAGCTTCTCATCCTCCTCCATCACATCACAGCCGATGATCTCGAACCAGAAGTGCTGCCCAGCATCCAGTTCGCAGTTGGCCTTGGTCTGCGCCTCGTCGGCATAGAGCTTGACATTGGTAAGCTTCTTTGCCTCATCGATGTTCTCGTGTCCGACAAAGCGGATGGTGCCGCGTTTGGCATTGACCGCCGCAATTGTCAGCGGACCGCGTGAACTCTGAAAGGTGCTCCCTTTTTTGAACTGTTCGGGGAAATCGGTATGAAGATGAAGTTTGAGGTCGCCGTGAAGACCGACCGTACGCCCTATCTGGGCGATGAAGAATTTCTCTTTTGACATTGTGTCAGTTTACCGCTTTGACGTTGACGCGGTAGTTCTTGCCACCCTTGGCCTTGCAGCCGGAGATGACGGTTTTGATCGCATTGATCATTTTGCCCTCTTTTCCGATGAGCTTTCCCATATCTTCACTGTTGGCGAAGATCGTGATCTCATCGAATCCCTCATCCATCTCCGTGATCTCGACCGAAATATCGTCGGGATGGTTCACCAGCAGTGTGGCGTAGGCGTAGAGGAAATCTTTGACCATTTGGCTTATTTTTTGCCTGCAAGTCTCTTGACAGTCGGGCTCATCTGTGCACCGACGCCGACCCAGTAGTTGAGTCTCTCTTCATCGATTTTAAGGTCTTTGTTTTCGCTTACTGGGTTGTAGTAGCCGATAGACTCGATCCAGCCACCGTCTCTTCTCTTTCTGCTGTCTGTTACTACGATTCTGTAAAACGGCTTCTTCTTTCTACCCATTCTTGTCAGTCTGATTACTGTCATATTCTTTTCCTTTTTGTTATGTGCTTTGTGAAGCGTCGCACCGGAGGATCGGTGCACCATCGCTTGCAAGTCCTGACAACTGCTTTTTAATGACCCAAAGCACTCATCAAGACTTTTGGAACGCGATTATACCCAAATCAATTTTAAAGGAGTCTAAAATGAGGGAAGATAACTGCAAATATCCTCTTTGCCAAGGTCGCAGGCCCGTTTGAGGTAACGCCTACCCGCCTCTTTGTCTGCAGGAATCTTCTCCCAGTCATCCCCGTAGTAGAGCACCATCGCCGCAAATAGACAGCCGTCGGCATCCTCAAGCGCGCAGCCGCGTTTGGCATATACAAGCGCCTTTGCAAGACCGCTCTCCACGCCGGCCTCATAGCGCTGCTTGGTCTCCATCAGGTAGTTGGCCGCCTGGGTACACGCCGCACCGTCACCCTTTTGGCACGCCTCTTTCTCTTCAAGAAAACCGCCCTGAAGCGCTGCAGAAAGTAGGATAATTAGGGTCAGGTGATAATGATAATTCATTTTTTACTCCTCTTTATTACCCCATGCACGGCAGGTTGCGATATGCCCAGTACTTTAGCAATCATATGCTGTGAATAGCCTTGCTCATATGCTTTGACGATTGTATCATTACGCTCTTTCAGGTCTTTGTGATCGGTTAGCATTTTTGTGAGTTTTTCAATATCCTGTTTTTTGTCAATAGTGGATGCCTCTACCAAAGAAGAGGCGTTTTTAAGCTCTTGCAGCTCGGAAGTATCTACATTGCCGTTAAGCATTGCCCGTATCGCTTCGCAGTCGTTTTGATGCTTTTGTGCTATCCATGCGTTCTGTAGGCATTCGGGTATAGTTTCATAATCCAAAAAATAGTGGTAAGAGCTGTAGGGGTACTCTTTGATATCTTGTACCATATTGGCTTTAAGCGGATTTTGTTCTATGTATCGCATGAGGGTATAGAGATACGCTTCATTAGTGATATACCAAGATTTGAACCTGCCTTGCCAAAGGTGTCCTGTTCTGTTGTATTTTTTATTGAAGTAGATGGCGTAGTTCATATTGAGTTGTCGCATAAATTTGGAGAGATTGGGTTGTGTGATCTCTATGAGAAGATGATAGTGGTTGCTCATCAGGCAGTAGTTGTGAAGTGTTATGTCGTAACTCTTCATATAAGAACACATCAATTCTTCAAAATATTCATAATCGCACGCCTCTTTAAAGACAACCCTTTGCTCTACCCCTCTGTTGACGATATGATAATATCCTGGTATCTCTATGCGTGGTTTCCTTGGCATGATCGCTCCTTGATGGAGTATTATAGTAGAAACTCCATTAAGTTATTATTATCACCTGACCCCTATAGCCCCTATAGCGGATATTCTCAAAGGTTAGATACTGCAATAGGGAAAGTTAAAGATGAATATCTTTATAGTTATAACATTGATAGAAATAATTTTTTGGAAATCAACTTTGAAGATTTAGAAAAAGTAAATCCTATTCATGCTTTAGATGTTTTTGAACATAGAAAGAAAATGACGGCTACTGGTATATTTAAACCGATTGAGCCTTTTGGTAAGTAAAATAAGTTTTTAACAAAAAAGAGGCGGAAGAGTCAGAGTCAGGAATGGGGGAATAAGGGGTCAGGTGATAATAATAACTAAGAAGAAAATGCATATTTCGAGATATCTTGCTCAAATCTAAAGGTGACGGTGCATAGCCGTCTGACACAAAGTTTGGGAGAAATTACAGAGTGACGATCAAGTGTTGGTGAGTACACTCAAACCAAAAGTGCTTTTAGCGCGGCATACCGGACTTTAGGACTTTAGGGGTCAGGTGATAATAATAACAGCTAAAAAAGCAAATACCTATTTCACTATAACAATGCATGAAACGAATCTATTAAAGGTAAAAATGTGATGGAATCCGCCATGAAGTGCTTTGAAAAAAACAGGCATCTTGCTCAAATCAAAGCTGACGGCTGCGTAGCCGTCTGACACAAAGTTTGGGGAGAAATTGCACAGTGACGATCAAATGTTGGTTAGGACACTCAAACCAAAAGTGCTTTTAGCGCGGCATGCCGGGGAAGCCTCCCCCGCCCTGCATCTGCTTCATCATATCCTGCATCTGCTTCATTCCGCCCTTGCCTGAGAGCTTCTTTGCTATCTTCGCGGCATTCTTGAACTGCTTTAGCACACGGTTGACCTGCACCTGGTCAAGCCCCGCACCCGCAGCGATACGGCGCTTTCTGGTGTTGTTGAGCAGATCGGGGTTTTCGCGCTCTTTGGGTGTCATGGAGGCAACCATCGCCTTTATCGTTCGCACCTCTTCGGAGTTCTCCATATCCAGGTCGCCGATCTGCTTGGCCATATTGCCCATCCCCGGGATCATCCCAAGCAGCGACTTCATGCTTCCAAGCTTCTTCATCTGCTCCATCTGCTCGAGGAAGTCATTGAAGTTGAACTGTCCCTTCTTGATCTTCTGCGTCATACGCTTGGCCTCTTTGGGGTCGATGGCAGCAGCCGCTTTTTCTGCAAGCGACTCGACATCTCCCGCACCCATCAGACGGCTGACGATACGGTCGGAGATGAACTGCTCGAGGTCCGGCATCTTTTCACCCGCACCGATAAAGCGCAGCGGTACACCCACCTGCTGTGTCAGACCGAGCGCCACACCCCCTTTGGAGTCACCGTCGAACTTGGTAAGAATCACACCGGTAATGCCGATCTTCTCTTTGAAAGTCTGTGCCGTTCTGACCGCATCCTGGCCCGTCATCGCATCGGCGACATAGAAGAGTTCGTCCGGCTGTGCCACCTCTTTGACACGCGCAAGCTCATCCATCAGCTCATCGTCGATCGCAAGGCGTCCGGCGGTATCGATGAGTACGACATCATACAGCTCTTTTTCCGCTTTCTCAAGACCGCGCTTGACAATCTCTTCTGGCTTGGCATTCTCGTCCGCTACCAGGTCCACCTCGATCTGCGACGTGATCTGGCGCAGCTGCTCTACGGCAGCCAGACGCTGCAGGTCGGCTGCGACAACAAGCACCTTTTTCTTCTTCTGTTCTTTGAGGAAGTAGGCAAGCTTTCCTGTCGTAGTTGTCTTACCCGATCCCTGCAGACCGATCATCAGCACCACGGTCGGCGGCTTGGAGGCGAATGTAAAGCCCTTTGGTGCACCCTCGATGGTCAGAATGTCAGTCAGCTTGTTCTGCAGTGCGCGTAGGAAGTTGTCCTTGCCCACACCGTTCTTCTTGGTCTCAAGCTCCACGGAGCTGATGAGATCCTTGACCACCTTGTGGTGGACATCGGCTTTGAGCAGTGATTTCTTCAGCTCGGCTGTTGCTTTTTTGAGCGCCTTCTCGTCATCGTGAAAACGGATCTTGCCTATGGCATTTTTAAAACTGTCTGTGAGTGTATCGAACATCTTCTACCCTGTAAAATGAATTGTAAATCGACCAGAGAGGGGGTGCCTGATGCGACAAAGGTGCACCCAACCCGAAGGGCGGCTCCGCCGTTTGCACCTGCCGGAGTATCAGGTGGCCCCTCTCCATAACCGTTATGTTACGCAAATATCAAAATGGATTTTACCAAAATATTGCTTTTGGGGACTATTTGTAGCGTGCGATGTCTTTGGGCTCTTTGGCTTCGAAAACATAATCGAAGATCTCCATCTTTGCCGAATGCAGCAAAATGCGTTTGCTCTGTGTGCGGCTGCCGTATTGTTCGTCCCCGACGACAGGGTGGCCTACGTGTGCCAGATGCACACGGATCTGGTGCGTCCTTCCCGTGGTGATTTCGATATATACCTTCGATTTCTTTCCCTGCACCTCTTCGGGTTTCACCAGTGTATGCGCTTTCTTGCCACGAAGCGGGTCAATGATGGAAAAGGCTTTTCCTTTTTTTACCGTATGGATGGGCTCGTCGATCTCGATAGGCTCGTACACCACTCCCTCGACCCACGCGACATACTCTTTCTTCACCCGTCTGTTCTTGAACTCGTTGACCGCCTTTTCAATAAAGGCTTCGTTGCGCCCCAGCAGCAGTACGCCGGATGTCTCACGGTCAAGCCGATGCAGCAGCTGCGCCCCCTCGATAGCATCCTGAATGTCGTAGCTATCTACCTGTGCGGGCTTGTTCACCGCGACGATATCTTCATCTTCATAGAGGATCTCGATATCTTCGGGATATTCGATGCGAAACTTCGTATCTTCGGAGATCTCCGCACGCGCTATCTTGACCTTCTTGTCACCCACATAGACCAGTCCCCGGTCAATGAGCTCTTTTGCCTTGTTGTTCGAAAGCCCTTTTTGCCGGGCCAGTACTTTGTACGCTTTATCTCTTGCCATTGTTCTCTTTCTTTAATTCTTCTATTGTGTATGTGGCGCTTAGGGTTTTAGGCTACCGTCTCGGCCCACGCTGCAAACTGCGGTGTCAACGGAAACGCCACAATTTTAATCTTGCTGTTCTGCCCGCTTTTAAACACGACCGCACTTTTGGGCACTTTGAAGCTCTTCGCAAGGAACTTCGCAAGCTCTTTGTTCGCCGCCCCTTCGACCGCCGGTGCCTTGATGCGCACCTTGACCGCCTCGTCGCCGTACAGACCGCAAAATTCGTTCCTGCTCGCTGCAGGCTGCGCCTTGATACGCAAACTTACTTCATTATCGTTGATTTCGTAAAACATTATCTGCCTTCCAATAGTGAAAGGATACCATAAATTTGTATTTACCCCTTTTTTCACTCCTTTATGATACCATTACACCCCAAATACCCCAAGGAAAATACCTATGAATCTACACCGTTTTCTCATAGCCCTCCTGATGCTCTCGGTCTTTGGCGCGACACTCGCCACAGCCGCAGAAGGCTTTCAGGAAGTAGCCAAAGAAGAGCAGCAGGCATACGCAAAACAGATGCGCTACCTCATCAAACAAAGAGTCAAAAAGGCTTCCAAAGAGGTACGCAAACTCTACAGCGCCATCGATTACCAGCCGGTATGGGTCGACAAGGACTTTCTCAGTGTCCATGCCGAAATGCTGCTGACAGAGCTCAAAAACGACTTTGCCAAGGGGCTGCACCCCGAACTAAAAGAGCGTTACCTCAAGCTGCTTCCGGACACAAACGGCAGCTTCACCTCCGGCACGCTTGAGGAGAAAGCCGATATGGAGCTTGCCTTTATGCAGCTCTATGCCGACAGTATCGATGCCATTTTGGAAGAGAAGCAGAGCAAGTACACTGCCGAAACCCTGCTTAAAAAAGCGGTACGTGAAAAGAGCCTGCTCTCCGCCATCGACGATATCGCCAATATCCGGATCATCGATGCGGTCTTCAACAAGGACCTCAACATCTCCAAAGAGGAGGCCAAACAGGCCAAATACCGCATCCTTGCCAACCGTCTGATGGGGGAAGACAAAGAGGATCGCCTCAAAGCGATGTACGAACTGATAGGCTACAAACCGCTGTGGGTTACCCAAAAGGGGCTGACCGACTACACCGACACGCTCTTCTCACAGATTGAAAACGACATCACCCTTGAAAAGAGCGGCACCATCTACCAGAATTATCTGTCACTCAAAAATGCACCGCTTCCGACGACAAAAGAGGAGACGGCCAAACGCGAATTCGCCATTGCCAAACTCTACCAGCGCTATATGGCTCACGTCCTCTACGGCGACATCGACTGGAAAAAATTTCAGCGCAAACTGCACCAGACCAAAAAACACGGCGTATGGACGGTACACAAGATTCTCTACACTCCCGAATCGCTGCTGATAGAGTCCCTATCGCACAAATCGCTCCGGTACGCTTTCGACAAGGCAAAACCGCCTTTCCACCACTACGACCGTATGCTTGAAGCGTTGAAAAAGTATCAGGAGATCGCCGCCAAAGGCGGATGGGAGCCGCTGCCGGAGTTCAAAGACCTCAAACCGGGCGCCATCAGCCCCGTTGTACTCCTGCTTCGCAAACGCCTTGCTGCAGAGGGAGACTACAGCTGCGACCATAACGAAACGGGCAACCGATACGACGGCTGCGTACTCGAAGCGGTCAAGCACTTTCAGGTACGCCACGGACTCACACCTGAGGGCTATGTGGGCAAACTCACCCGCAAAGCGCTCTCAGAGAGTGTCGACTCCAAAATCGCCAAGCTCAAACTCAACCTCGACCGTATCAAGTGGATCAAGCGCGGAGACGACACCTACCACTTCTACATCAACATACCCTCCTTTACCCTCTTTCTCTACAAAGGTCCCCAGGTCATCGAACAGATGCGTGTCATCACCGGTCGTAAAGGGCACGAGACACCCATCTTCTACGGGCGTGTAAGAACCATGGTACTCAACCCCTACTGGCGCATTCCGCCAAGTATTATCCGCCACGAAACGGTACCCAAACTCAAGCGCGATCCGGGCTATGCGAACAAAAAGAAGATCGAAATCCACACCGGCTATTCGGAGCACTCTCCACGGGTTAACCCCTACAAAGTCAACTGGCACAAGTACGGCAAAAAACTGCCGCCCTACAAGTTTATGCAGTCTCCGGGAGAACATAACGCGCTGGGCAAGGTCAAGTACCTCTTCCCCAACCAGTACTCGGTCTATATGCACGACACCAACGAACGCAACCTCTTTGTCAAGGACTACCGTGCGCTCAGCCACGGCTGTGTACGCCTCGCCAAACCGTTCGAACTGCTCGAGCGTCTTGCCGAGATCGACCCGCGCATCGACTATGCAAAGGCGCAGGAGATTCTCAAGAAGAACAAAAAGACCGCCTACCGTCTCAGCCGGTCCATTCCCGTCGACATTGTCTACCTCACCACCCTTGTGGGCAAAGACAACACCGTCTATTTCTTTGACGATATTTACGGCTACGATGCAATGCAGAAAGCGAGTGAAAAGAAGTAGCCGCTACGCTTTTGTCACTGCCAGCAGGGTGATATCGTCACTCTGCTCCGCGTCGGTGCAGAAGCGTGCCACCTCCTCCTCGACCAGCGCAGGCAACGCTGAAGCCGGCGCATCTTTATGCTGCGCAAGCAGTCTCTCCAGACGCGCCTCGCCAAACTGCTCGTCGCCGTTTGAAAAAGCTTCCGTCACACCGTCTGTATAGGCTACCAGCGTCTCCCCTTTTGCCAGCGTAAGAGTTTCATTACTGTAAACTACCCCCTCAAACGCCCCCACGACCGGATCTTTGCTCTCAGGCAGCTTCTGCACACCGGTTGAGGGAGAGACGATGTAGGGGCTGGTGTGTCCGGCATTGACATAGGTAACCTTTCCGCTTTCTACCTCCATCACACCCAAAAAGAGGGTTACGAACATAAAGGCGTCGTTGTTCTCTGCAAGTGTGTCGTTGAGTCTTTTGACGATCTGTGCCGGATCTTTTTTGCTGCTTCCGTACGCACGGATGTAGGACATCGTAACCGCCATAAACATTGCCGCAGGCACCCCCTTGCCCGAAACATCCGCCACCACAAATGCCAGATGTTTCCCGTCGATATAGAAGTAGTCGTAGAAGTCTCCGCCGACTGCCCGTGCGGGTTTGAGCGTTGCGGCAATCTGTACGAAGGGATTTGCTTCAAGCGGTTCGGGAAGCATCCCCATCTGAATCTGGCGCGCGACATGCAGCTCACTCTGCGCACGCTCCTCCTTGGCTGTCGCCCTTTTAAGGTCGCTGATATAACGCTTGATCGCATCCTGCATCCGGTTGATGGAGAGGGCCAGTTCGTAAATCTCGTCTTTCTGCTTTGGCAGCGTGATCTTCTTGTCGAAATTGCCCAGCGATATCTCCTGCGTGACCGCGATCACCTCTTTGAGCGGCTTTGTGATACGTCTGCTGATAAGGAACATCACAATAATCAACAGTATACTCCCGGTGATCGCCAGAATGATCGAAATAAGTGAAATACGGTTGAGCGAAGCGAAAAGCTCGTTTTCGGGCAGAACAACTCCGATAATCAATCCTGTCTTCCCCGCTTGACTGAAATAGAGCCAGTTCTCTCCCTCTTTGGTGATTTTGTCAAACACTACCCTTTTATCGGCCCCATAAGGCTGCATAATACGTTTGATATCGGGATGTACCAAAATTTTATGCTCCTTGGAGAGTAAAAAGGCATAGCCGCTTTTTAGAATATGTATGGAGGAGATGATATGCTCCATCTGCGCAAGCGAAAGATCGATGGTCAATATGCCGGCGAACTTTCCGTCCACATAGACAGGGTTGCCGTATGTCGCCATCAGGATATCCCCGCCGCCCTCGTCGAAGTAGGGTTCACTCCACTTCGCTCTCCCCGCGCTTTTGGGAGTGGTATACCACTCCATATGCAGATAGTCGTACCCCTTGCTTTTTGCCACATCCTTGTAGAGAATCTTCCCGTCGTGTTTGTAGTAGTAAGGGGAGAACGGTATGGAGCTGAGCACTCCGGGCTCGAATGCCATCGTCATACCGTAATAGTAAGGGGTTTTTTCCAGTGCCTCCCTGAGCACCGAAGCGATGTGTGCCTTATCGAACCCCTCTGCAAGCAGTTGCTGCTTCATCGACGCTGAGCTCTCTCTGGTCTTTGCGAGGATCTCCTCTATGCGGTTAACGGCATTCTCTTCAATGAGCTTTGCCTTGATGCTGGCATCTTTGAGCAGCTCCGCTTTGAGAAAGTGGTAATTCATCATCCCTATCATGGCAAGGATGAAAAGCGCACCCGCCACCGCAGCAATGGCAAAGCGTACCGAAATGCTTCTCATAGGCAGACATCCAGCAGGTTGCAGCCTGCTTCGTAACGGTAGTCGATACTTCTGGCATACTGCCTGGTCAGAAAGATGCCAAGCCCGCCCGCTTCCGTCTCCTCAAGTGCACTCTCCATATCGGGGTCGGGAAATTCAAGCAGGTTGAAAGGGGCGGCGTTGTCTCTGAAGTGCAGACAGAGCCCGTTGCCGCCCGCTTCGATCTCAAGCGTCACTTCTGGGATTTTTTCGGCAAAGTCGGCGTGCCTGGCAAGATTGGTCAGTATCTCTTCACAGATAAAGTTGGCCCGGTAGCGCTGCACTTCGTCTGTCGCACCATCCAGTGTCGCAATGGCCTTTTCGGCCTCTTCAAGGCTGCAGGCCAGAGCATCAAGCTGGACTCTCATCGCTTCAGCTGCGCAAGCGCATCCTCTCTGGAATCGTAGCTCTGAATGAAGCGTGCAAAACCGGACATTTTGAAAACATCGGCGACCATCGCCGCCATACAGCAGACCCCAAAACCGATATTCTCTTTTTGGGATATCTTTGCGCCGCCAAGCAGTGCCTGAAGCCCGGAACTGGAGAGAAAGGTGACATCCGAGAGATCAAGCAGACACACATCGGGGTGTTGCGCCAGTGCCTCCTGCAGCTGCTTGAGAAACTCCGGAGCGTTGAGTGTGTCGAGTTTGCCTGAGGGAGCAAGTACCAATACCCCCTCCTGCGTACTGATCTTGGTCTGCATCTTCTTCCTTTTGGTGATATTTTGTCATTGTATTATCTTTTGGCTTAAGTGGGTTGGAACACATTTTTTTGTAGTATTGAAGCCTGACTTACACCAACAAGGACTGCTGTGATTTCGGAACTCTCCACCTACCACGACATCCGCGCCATCGGTATCATCCGCGCTTTCGTCGCACAGACCGCCCGCTTTTTCGGTGCCAACGACACAGAGATCTCACAGCTTGAACTCGCTGCAGAAAAGGCGTCTTCTTTCATCATCAACGCCCTGCTTCCCGATGCGGACGAAGCGTTCAAAATTGTCTGCCAGCCCTTCTCCCACGGGCTTCGTTTTCTCTTTGAAAACCGCGGACTCCCCGTCGATGAGGAGAACCTTCCCGTCTACGACAGCAAAAACCCCGGCGACTCTATGGAGGGACTGCCTTTCTTTCTTATTGAGAATGTCACCGACTCCGTACGCTTTCGAAACCGGGGCAATGAGGGGTGGGTGCTGGAGTTTGAAAAGCGGCTGCAGACATTCCGTTCACTTGAGACAGCAAACGATATAGATCCCGAGATACTCAAAGCCTGCGCCAAAGAGAAGCTGGTGCTGGATATCGCCGCCCCAGAAGATGCCTACAGCCTTGTCAAACTGACCTACTTCACCTACCGCTACTCCTATGTCAAGGAGATATTCTACTACCGAAAGGCGCTTGAAGAGGCCTTGCAAAGCAGACAGATCATCGCCTTTGTCGGGAAGAATCCGCACGGCGAAGTGGTCATAAACTCCGCCTTTTTCCGCTCCGATGCGTGTGACGCCATCGCTGAAGCAGGTATGCTGATGAGCCGTCCGGAGTACCGTATGAACCGCGCACTGCTGCGCTTGACACGTATGCAGTATGACTTTGTCACAGAGGGAAAGGAGGGGCTGCGCGTACTCTACTCCAAACTCGTCACCAGTCACACCCGCTCACAGCGTCTGCTGGCGGCCTACCGCTTCACTCCCACCGCACTGAAACTCTCCGTGCACGACCAGGCGGAGTTCGTGGGGCTTGAAACCGACGAGGAGCATCGCGAAAGCCTGCTCTATGCACTCACCGCCCCCAACGGCTTTGCACCGGCCACACTCTTTGTACCGCAAAACCATCTTGAGATCACCCAGACGCTTCTTGCTCCGCTAAAGAGCATTACACTCTCTACACAGAGCCGGGCACCGCAGACAGCACAGACAGCCATCGATGTAAAGAGCGACGAGGAGGAGCGCTATGCATCCGTGACCATAAAGACCTTTGGGCAAGACTGGGCAAAAACGCTTCGCCAAACCCTCCACCGGCTGGATACCCAGGGGGTCATCACCGTACACCTGCATCTGCCCGCCCACGCGCCGCTGCCCGAAAACCTCGATGAGATTCTCTTTGACCTGGAGCTTCTCTACAGCGGCGCAGTCATCAAGACCCTCGAAAAATGGGAGCTTGTCTACACCCTGCTGCAGGGCCAGCGTTTCGACTTTGAAGCGATGCAGCTGCACGAACCAAACGCCAAAGCGCTGCGCGATTACATACAGACGCAATACCGGCGTCTCAAAGAGGAGATGTAAGCGTGCCAAAACAGCATATCTACGGCGATTCGGCAATGTTTGCCTTTATGGTACTCTTCACCGGCGCCATCGTACGTATCGGTGCCTCCATCTACCTGCCTGCCATGCCGGAGATCTCCGAAGCGATGCATATCTCCAAGGCGATGATGAGCAACACGCTGAGCGTCTACTTTGTCGTCTTCGCCCTCTTCACCCTCGTTTCGGGAATGCTCAGTGACGCATACGGTCGACGGCACATCCTGCTTGCAGGCATGGCGCTCTTCAGTCTCGGGGCAGCTGTATGCGCAGTGTCGGAGAGTTACGAAATGCTGATGACCGGCCGTGTTATCCAGGCGCTGGGAGCCAGTATGGTGCCGGGCACGCTGATGGCGATGATACGCGATGCGTGTGACGATATGCGCGTCGTCTCCCTGATGGGGTGGCTGACGGTGCTCAGCGGCCTCTTTTTGGTTGCAGCCCCCATCATCGGCGGGGTGCTGACCCACTTTTTCGGCTGGAGTGCCAACTTCTGGTTTCTGGTGTTTTTTACCCTTGCCGTACTGGGGCTTGGCATATTCAGAATGCACGAAACCCACCCCCTGCACGCCAGAGTACCCTTTGCGCCCAGAGAGACGCTGAAGTACACCGCAGCGATGCTGAAATCCCCCGCCTTTATGCTCGTCCTCTCTCCCGTTGTCACCTTTTATGCCGTGCAGGGTGCCTTTCTGGCTTCTGCTCCCTTTATTCTTATGGAGCAGTACGGCCTCTCGCCGGTACTCTTTGGCATCAGCAACCTCAATATCGTCATCGGACTTTTTAGCGGCAGATATCTCGGGATGTTCATTTTAAAACACCACACGCCGCAGAAACTCTACCGCTACGCCACGCTGCTCTCTGTCGGTGTCGCACTGCTCTTTGCCGGCATCGCCGTGGGATGGTTTTCGGGGTTATGGGCCTTTTTGATCATCGCAGGCATCTTCGCGCTGCTTTTCGGGATGGTGGCACCTTTGGGGATGAAGAGTTCGCTCACTGCCTTTCGCACCGTTTCGGGTATGGCTGCCGCCGTGCAGACAAGCACCCTCTTTGCCGCTTCGGCAGCAGGCTCAGCACTGACCGGCGCGATGATACACACATTCAGTTCAACCCTTGATGTGGAAGCGGTCTTTGCCCTTGTATGTCTGCTGCTCTGTCTTCTTGCCGCGATCGGTACGACAAAAGCACAAAAGGTGCTTGCGGCAGACATCCCGCCAGACAGTGCCATCTGTCTAAAAAAAGAAGCGGACTAAAGCAGCGCCTCAAGCTCATTTACGATCGGAGAAAGGTCGGTACGCCAGCGCAGGCTTGCCGGCTTGATCTGCCCGTACTGCAGCAGCCTGCGCCCAAGGTTGGCGGGTTCGACTACGGCAATCCCCTCCACCGCTTCGAAGATATCTTTCTGGTTGAAGTAGTGCGGTCCTGAGAGAATGCGGCAGCCAAACTGCGCCGCCTCCGCAGCGTTGTGGCCTCCTACAGGCACAAAGGCGCCGCCCAGTATGACGATATCGCTGACGGCATAGATGTTGACCAGTTCGCCCAGTGCATCCACAAGCGTGACGGTACTTTCAAAATCTTCATGCTGTGAATAGCGGTGCCAGCTTACGCTTCTTTTGGCAGCAAAGGCTTCGACAAGCTCTGCCACTTCATCGAAACGCTCCGGGTGGCGCGGTACTACCGCCAGTTTCGCCTCCGGGTGCTCCTGCAAAAACATATCAAATGCACCCAGCACCATCTCTTCCTCTCCCTTGTGCGTACTTGCGGCACATATAAAGAGACCCTCCGGTTTGGCAAGCGCTTTCGTAGGCTTTGGAAGCGCGGCAAGCTTGATGTTCCCCGTCACCGTGACATTCTTCGCACCAAGCTGCTCGAGGCGTGCCTTGTCCTTGGGTGTCTGGGCATAGACTACGTCGACATATCGGAAGATATGCCTGTAGAGCCATGCCATTTTGAGGTACTTTGGAAAGGAGCGGTCACTCATGCGCGCATTGATCAGCAGGGTTCTTGCTCCGCGCCCTTTTGCCAGGGCAAAGAGCAGGTACCAGAACTCCGCCTCCATCACCACCAGCGCTTTCTGCGGCCTTAGCCATCCAAAGAGCAGCGGCTCGAACGGCAGGTAGCGGCTCTGGTTTGTGTAGCTGTCGATAACGCTTTTGCCCGTCTGTGTGGTCGTACTCATACGCAGCACCTCTTTGGGAAGCATCGCTACAAGCGGTGCAATGGCTCTGGCCTCGCCGAAACTGCACGAATGAAACCATATGCCGCCGGGCTTCAAGGGCGGATTTTTCCACAAAAAGAAGCGTGCCGGAATGGATTGTCTATATTTTTTTTTAAATGAAAAAAGAAAAAGAAAGGGAAGTGCAATAATATAAAGGAGAATGGAAACAAGGGAATAAAAGAAAAAAAAGAATCTATTCACACTGCCCCCAAATTGAGGGCGAAGCCCCCATCTGAACGCTCAGCGCTCAACGCTGAACGCTTCTTGTTACGCCTCTTCGGTAACGCTCTCGATGTAGAGAATTCTGCCGCAGTGCGGGCAGTTGACGATTTCGTCGGCTTTGATCACCTCTGCGTAAGTCTTGTCGTTGAGCTTCATATAACAGCCGTAGCACGCCTGTTTCTTCACAGGTACCACTGCCGTGTTGCCTGCCCATACACGGATCTTTTCGTAAAATGCAAGGACCTTCTGCTCGATGTCACGGCTAAGCTCCTGTCGCTTGGTGAAGAGGTCCGCTTTGGAAGCTTCGATCTCCGCTTTTTCGGCAGAAACCTCTTTGTTTACCTCATCGAACGTCGCCTGAAGTTCGGCAAGCTTCGCCTCTTCCTCTTTGGCAAGTTCGCGTTTGGTCTCGTTGATACCCTGAAGTCTCTCGATCTCTTCGTTTGCGAAGGTCAGCTTCTCTTTGGCGATCTCCTCTTCAAGCTGGAGCGCCTTCATCTCTTTTTCGGTAGAGATCTCTTTGGCCTTCTTCGCATTGTCTGCAAGCTGGTCGTTGAGTACCTTTATCTGCTCTTCGAAAGCCTTGATCTTCTCTTCGTTCTCTTCGATCTCTCTGTTGAGCTTGTCCAGCTCCGCCTGCACCGCATCGATCTTGCGCTGTACCTTGGCGACTTTTTTGTCTGCCGCTTCAATCTGCGGGTTGTAACTGTCGATCGCTTTGTCGATTTGTGAAAGCTCTATCAGCTCTTTAAGATGTTTGTTCAATCTCTATCCTTTAAGGTTTTGAGGGGTGTTTCAAAGTGTTTCAAAATGAAACGGATTTTTAGAATTCGCAATTATAGCCAAAATTGGTAAAACTTTCAATTCTTCGGCCATAATCTCCGCAAAAAAGCGCTCGCTCTCGTAGTGTCCCACATCGACCATCATCAAGCCCAGACTCTCGGCCTTCATCGCATCGTGGTACTTGATGTCGCCGGTCAGGAAACAGTCGGCATCCACCTCATCCATCAGCGATGCCCCCGCACCGGTACAGAGGGCAATGCTTGTTATCTTCTCTTTGGGGGCGACGCTTTTGATACACTCCAGTCCCAACTTCTCCTGCAGATGCGCGTAGAGTGCCTCTTTGTGCCACTCCCCGCGTGCATAGCACAAAAAGGGCTCCTGACGCTCCAGCTCAAACCCCAGCACCTTTTCAAACACATAGCGGTTCAGGTGTGTCTGGTCGAAGTTGGTATGCATCGCAATAAGCGACTGGCGTTTAAGAATGAGCTTCTCGATGAGGTTGGCAGGGTAAGCGGCAAAGTCAAGTTCGGAGAGTTTGCCAAAAATGAGCGGGTGGTGTACTACAAAAAGCGTTCCCTCTTTGGCCTCCTCTATCATCGCTTCGTCGATATCAAGCGAAACGACGATCTGCGACACCTCTCTTCGCAAATCCCCGACAATAAGGCCGGAGTTGTCCCACTTTTCCTGAAGTTCGAAAGGGCTTATAGTGTTTAAGTGGTTGTAGATTTCTTGCAGAATCATTGACACACCTTTTTTGTATATTGGTGTATTGGTTATTGGTATATTGGCAGTTATCAAACCCCAATAACCAATTACCAGTTACGAATTACCGGCAACGCGTGCGTTGCGCTCTTCCTCTTGCGCTTTATACAACTGCGCACACTCAATGGCAAGTTCACGCACCTTGAGGATGTAGTTCTGGCGCTGCGCCTGGGAGATCGCCTTTCTGGCATCGAGCACATTGAATGCGTGAGAGGCTTTCATACACTCGTCATATGCCGGCAGCGGCAGCCCCTTCTCAAGACAGAGACGGCACTCGTCGCTGGCATCGTCGAAGTGCCTGAAGAGCTTCTCTACTGTCGCCACTTCAAAGTGGTATTTGGAGAACTCATACTCGCTCTCTTTGTGCACATCGGCATAGGTGGTCACCTCATCGCCGTTTTGGTTCCAGACGATGTCAAAGACACTCTCGACACCCTGCAGATACATTGCCAGACGCTCCGTACCGTAGGTAATCTCCACCGCTACTGGATCACAGGCAATACCGCCAACCTGCTGGAAGTAGGTAAACTGCGTTACCTCCATCCCGTCAAGCCATACTTCCCAGCCAAGCCCCCAGGCACCAAGCGTCGGTGACTCCCAGTTGTCCTCGACAAAGCGGATGTCGTGCTCTTTGAGGTTGAGCCCCAAGTACTCCAGAGATTTCAGATAGAGCTCCTGAATGTTATCCGGGCTTGGCTTGATGAGTACCTGAAACTGGTAGTAGGCTCCCAGACGGTTGGGGTTCTCTCCGTAACGCCCGTCTGTCGGACGGCGGCTTGGTGCCACATACGCCGTACTCCACGGCTTGGAGTCCAGGCTTCGAAGCAGCGTAGCCGGGTGGAATGTTCCCGCTCCTGCCGGAATGTCGTAGGGCTGTACTATGTTACACCCCTGCTGGGCCCAGAATTGCTGAAGTTTCAGCAGCAGCTCGCTAAACGTAATTGCATCGTTGTTCATATCTCTCTCTTTGTACTAAAATAGAAGCGGAGCCATGCACCGCTTACCTAAGCTATTCACTATTATCTATTCACTCTTCACCAATTTAAAGAATGACTTCAATCTCACTCGAATCCAGCTCCACCTTTTTGGCTTTGCTGATTCTGTCTTCCTGAAGTTTGACTTTGAGTTCGTCATCCTGCAACGCCATAATCTGAATGGCAAGGTAGGCAGCGTTGACCGCGCCGGCTTTGCCGATGGCAAGCGTACCTACCGGCATGCCTGCCGGCATCATCACGGTACTCAGCAGTGCATCTTCACCCTTGAGCGGTCCGCTCTCCATAGGAACCCCCAGTACCGGCTTTGTCGTGCTTGCCGCTACAGCACCTGCAAGGTGTGCTGCCATTCCCGCAGCCGCGATGAAGACCTGCGCACCCTTCTCTTCGGCTGTCTTGATGTAGTTCTTGGTTCGCTCCGGGCTTCTGTGTGCTGAAGAGATGATCAGCTCGTAAGGCACCCCGAACTTCTCCAGTGTCTTGGCACACTCTTCCATAATCGCGTAGTCACTCTTGCTTCCCATTACAATCGATACAAATTTCATACTCTTTTCCTTTTTTTCACTTATAGTCACTCAAAGCCTCATTGTCTGCAAAAACCTATAGATCAACACAACGCCGAAGCCTGCATTCATCTATAGATTTTACCCCTCTTTTGGCTCCATCTTCATCGGAGTGGAGTTTTCGGTCAGCCCTTTCTTCTCCAGCGCTTCGTCTATCTTGCGGCGCAAAATGGTGTAGCCCGGCAGTTTGGTCGGAAGCTTGATCGGCTCAAGGTAGCCGCTGTGAACGCATTCACGCTCCTTGCCGTCGACTGTTTCGATCTTTTTGAACGTCAGCCAGTACTGTCCGTTTACCTCGTCTATCTTGCCGATCTCATTGTCAACCAGTTCGACTGTAGCGCCTACAGGCAGCACAATCTCCACACTGTCGCCCGCGCAGGTCTTGTCCTTGCACTTCCAGCTGAAACCGTCTTCGCTTACCAGTCCCGCCACCTGATGTGTCCCGTACTGAATGGAGAAGCCGTGCGATTCCGTATCGTTACGTTCGAAAGGACGGGAGATAAGATATGCGTCGGTAAAACCGCGGTTTTGCGTCGTGTTGAGTTCCCTCTGATAGCGCGCGGGGTCAAAATCGTTCGCGTAGAAGTCATCGATCGCGTGACGGTAGGCTTTGGTCACCACGCCCGCATAGTAAGGCGACTTGGTACGCCCTTCGATCTTCAGCGAATCGATGACGCCGCTTTCAAGAATTTCGTCAATATGTGACGCCATATTCATATCTTTGGCATTCATGATGTAGGTGCCCACATCGGGCTCTTCATCAAGCCTAAACGTCGTACCTGTTTCGGGGTTGTGCGCATAGACCTCATACGGGAAACGGCAGTCGTTCGCGCAGCTGCCGCGGTTGGGTACACGCCCTGTCTGCAGTGCAGAGATGAGGCAGCGCCCCGAGTAGGCAAAACACATCGAACCGTGCACGAAAACTTCCAGCTCCAGGTCCGGCAGGTGGGTTTTGATCGCTTCACAGTCCTTGAGGCTGATCTCGCGAGCTACAATGATACGCTTGACACCAAGGTCGTAGTATACCTCCGCATCCATCGCGTTCATCACGTTCGCCTGCGTGGAGAGGTGTACGGGAATATCCGGCGCGATACGGTGGGCGATCTTGACGACACCCGGACTTGAGACAATCAGCGCATCAGGATTAAGCTCGGCGATCTTGGCAATGTGATTTTCGTAAAGCTTGATCTGTGAGTTGAACGGAAAGGAGTTGACCGTCGCGTAAACCTTCTTGCCGCGTGCATGGGCATAGTCGATCCCCTCTTTGAAAGAGTCCATATCGAACTCCTTGCCCGAACGGATACGCAGCGAAAAGGTACTCGTACCGCCATAGACGGCATCCGCCCCGTAGTTGAGGGCGATCTTCATCTTCTCAAGGTTGCCCGCCGGGGCCAAAAGTTCCACTTTTTTCGTTGCCATATCTCTCCAAACCGTATTGTAACAGGCGTGCACGCCCTCTAAAATGGCTTCAATTTTACCCTATTTGCAGTAAAGAAGAGATTTAGCGCACCTATGTCGCTTCGCCATAGGCGACGACAAAGGGCTTTTTGACAATGTGGTACCGCCCGTCCCTGCCCTTGCCTACCACAATGAGATGTACATCATTAAAACGCGTCAGGACTCTCATTTTCAATGCAATATCGACCTTGACACCTTTGGGAATGTGAAAAACAGCGACTGCCGGATGTGCATTTCCGTCTGTCAGTACCGCAACCGATTCAAGGTCGAGGTCGGACTTGAGTGTAACGGGTACGGCCCCCGGATTGGAAACGACTTTGGGTACTGTCACTTCCATGCCACCCTCTTCGTAATGTACCTTGCCGTAGAGTGTTTCAAGCGCGGCATCGACAGTATCTGCATCGAAAAGACCGGGGTTTGTGCGGTGATAGTCAACGGTATTTTCATGGCTGTCACCTGCCGTACCAAGCATAGCCGATACCTCTTTTATTTTTACGGCAGCGCTTCCGCTGTAACGCTTTCCCGTATTCTCCCGTGCCGTCACGTGTACCTGTGATTTAGTGTCACTGTTTTTAATATTTTTGAATTTGAATATTGGATTACTGCTGATGTTGTAGCCCATCGATATATCAGCAATAAGCCGTTTGCCCAGACGCAAATCGATATGTTCGATATAGCGTGGATAGAGATTTTTTTTCATCGCCTGCGTTGGGGAGATCATCGGATGCTTGATCATAAACTTCACATGGAGCATATCACCTTTCTGTTTGGCTTTGATCTTAACGGGATTTCGGAGCATCGGAGGCTTTGAAGCTCTGCTTTGCTGCATCGCAGCCTGCTGGCGTGCCTTTATCTTCTGATAGAGCTGTGAATAGTCGCCCGCTTCCAGTCGCTTCACCTCCATTCTTCTTCGCATCGCATCACTCTGCTCCTTGCCTTCACACGGTCCGTTTACAATCTTCATCGTCCCTTTGGGGTAGAGGCTCTCAAGGTAACGGATGACCGGACAGTTGCTCTGGGCATTTGCCCAGTGAATGGGGGCTTCGTTCTTTCGGCAGGTTGCATTGTAGGGAACCCCTTTTTCAATGAGGTACTTCACCATTTCAAGCGGCCCGTCCGAAGCGATATAGTGCAGCGTCGTACAGCCATCTCTGTCTTTTGCCCGAATGTTGCCGCCGTACCTCTCAAGCAGCTTCATCGCCTCGACCTGTTCGGTCAGTGCCGCCAGTATCATACTCTCGTCATCGGCTTTTCCTCCCGCTTCAAGCATCGCTTTGAGTGCCCCAAGACTGCCGACCCGTGCCGCGATCTGCATCGGCGTGGCATTCTCGTGCCCCTTGAGATTGGGGTTGGCACCCAGCTTCAGAAGCCGCTTCACTTCGGCGGCTTTATCGTACAGTGCCGCCTTGTAGATTCGCTGCTGCAGCTTTCCACGGCTTATGGGTTTTTCTTTTTTTCCAGGCCCTTTTACAGCCTTTGACGCAGCAGATTGATGTGTCTCAAGCGGATAACAGCGGGCATTTCTCAGCGGCTGAAAACTCAGCAGACACGAACCGACTCTGACAATGGCCGACACTGAAGGTTCTTGTGTCCCTGCCGCCATTCCCTCACGTTCTTTGCAGCCCTTGAGGTCGTACACGGCTATGCCCGCCGCACCCTGTGCCCTGTAGAGACGCTTCGCGTCAATGAAGAGTTTATTCTCTCCGGGCGCACTGTCGAACATTTGACCTTTTGCGCCGGAAAGTACACATATTTCCTTTAGTGAACCGTTGGGTGCAGTGCGGTAGAGGTGTATCCGATGCTTTGCATCGACAAAGGCAAGCATCCCGTTTTGAACATGCAGGGTATACCCTTCCTTTCCAAAGAGCGGATCACGCATAACAGGCTGCGGTCGTTTGGGATCACGGATATTGAACACTTCCACTCTTGCATGCCGATCCAGCACATAGAGCCTGCTGCCAAAGGCGGCAATGTCATCGACATGTCTCAGCGAAAGCGGTACCTGTTTAAGCATCACCGGCTTTCTGTCCGCCCCTGTTAAATAAAGATAGAGTTCGCTCTTCTCTCTGCCCTTATGGTTGACCGGTACGTAGAGCACTCCCTCTTTGACGGCAACTGTGCGTATAATGTTTCCGAACACCAGATTCCCAAGCACCTTTGGATATTTCGCGTCATGCACATCGACCACACTGACCCAGCCGCGTTTACCCTCGAGCATATAGTCTCCCTGAGCCACATAGGCGATACCCTTCTTCACCGTCACAGAGAGTGCCCGTCCGGGCAGTACCGTTTCAGAGAGCACCACCGGGGTATCCGGATTGGTGACATCAACGATCTCCACTCCCTTGTCACCCCTGGCAACATAGAGCAGGTTGCCCTCTTTCCAGATTCCCTCTGCACGAAGCTGACTCAGAGGAACGATCTTCTCTTCAGCAACGGTGTAGTTGCTCTCTTTTGGGTGGGAAGCAAAGAGCACATTGATTTTCCTGTTTGGCAGATACAGGCAGTCGCCCGTTTTTCTGTGGCACAGCGCGTTGCCTCTCCAGACAATATCTTCGCGCGCCACCTCTTTGGTAAAGATGACAAAGTCACCGTACCGGTATGGAAAGGATCCGTCGTAGCCAAGGATATTCGACGTATCAACCCTTGACGTACGCATCTTTACACGGTCATGCCCCCAGTGCGGTCCGAGAATAATAATGTCGCTCCCGCTGCCAAGCGAAAGCGTGTCGTCACCGCCGCCGGGGTAGTAGATGTCGTTGCCTGTGGCATCCTCAACCTCATCATTGCCGCTGCCAAGCACTACAGCTGCACGTCCGCGATTGCAGACGATGTAATGCCCCTCATTGCCTGTAGCAAGAATGATCTCGTCACGATCGACCGGACAACGGCTGCCGGAGTTCCATCGTATCAGTTTGCGAAAGAGCAGATCCACCGTTTCTAGTTTGAACGCCCTGCCAAGCGGATCGTCAATAGGAACGGTTTTGGGAAAGTACCCCTCCTGCTGCCCTTTTTCCATAAAAGCACGAAGTTCGCCCAGAGAGCCGATCGCCTCTTTTGCGCCAAGCTGTGTCAAAATCAGGATGATGAAGATAAGTACTGTTTTTTGCATCAGTCATTCTACTTAAACTTTGCTAAAAGGATTGTGCTATAATCAGCCCTATGAAAAGAACACGTATAGACCTGCACAACCACACCACCCGCTGCAACCACGCCGAAGGCACCGTAGACGAGTACATCCAAAAAGCCATCGCACTCGGCATCGACATCTACGGCTTCAGTGAACACGCGCCAATGGATTTCGATGAGGGGTATCGCCTCGCTTTTGAGGAGATGGGTGCCTACGAACAGGATATTCTCACAGCAAAAGAGAAATACAAAGACGATATCGAAATTCTGCTCGGGTACGAAGTAGACTGGCTACCTGGATATATGGACGAAAGAGTACTGGGTGCCGATGTGGACTACCTCATCGGCTCGGTACACTTCATAGACAAATGGAGCTTCGACAACCCCGAATTCATCGGCGGCTGGAAAGAGCGAGACATCGACGAGATCTGGAAGGCATACTTCGAAGCGACCGAAGCGATGGCAAAATCAGGACAGTTCGACATCGTCGGGCATCTTGACCTCATCAAGGTATTCAAATACCTGCCAAAGCAGGATGTACGCCTCATGGCACAGGCATCCTTCAAAGCTATTAAAAAGAGCGGTATGGTACTGGAGCTCAATGCCGCAGGACTGCGCAAACCCGTCGGGGAGATCTACCCCTCAAAAGCACTGCTCGAGGAAGCCTATGCGCTTGAGATCCCCATCACCTTTGGCTCGGATGCCCACAGTCCCGAACAGGTAGGGTTCGGATACGAAGAAGCCGTTGCCCTTGCAAAAGAGGTCGGGTACGACACTGCCGTTACCTTTAAAGGCAGAGATCGGCAAATGGTCAAATTTTAATCAGAAAATGGGAAACAATTTATTTTAGAGTGGTTATAATGACTGGACTTAAATTTCAATTAGGAGCGATACAACATGGGTAAATTCGTGAACAACCTTGCAGAGTTCAAGAAATACTGTGAAGAGAACGAAGTAGAATTCGTAGACTTCCGTTTTACAGACATCAAAGGTGCATGGCACCACATTTCATACAGAATGAGCGCCGTCACAGACGAAATGCTCGAAGCGGGTCTTCCGTTTGACGGCTCTTCCATCGAAAACTGGCAGCCGATCAACGAGTCTGACATGCTTCTCAAGCCGGACATCCCGACAGCATTTATGGACCCGTTCACTGCAGATCCTACCGTAGTGGTCATCTGTGACGTCTACGATATCTACAAAAACGAGCTTTACGCGAAGTGTCCAAGATCAATCGCGAAAAAAGCACTGCAGTACCTTGACGAACAAGGTATCGGTGATGCGGCATACTTCGGACCTGAGAACGAGTTCTTCATCTTCGACGATGTAAAGATCCACGACCACGACAACCACCAGTCTTTCAAAGTAGAGACAGACGAAGGTCACTGGGCGGATACTGCTGAGTACGACGATATCGGAAACATGGGTCACAGACCAAGAATTAAGGGTGGTTACTTCCCGGTAATGCCTACTGACTCTATGGTAGACCTCAGAGCGGAAATGATGCTGCTTCTTGAAGAGGTAGGTCTTGAAGTCGTTCTCGGACACCACGAAGTGGCACAGGGACAGGGTGAAATCGGTGTAGTCTTCGGTGACATCATCACAGCTGCCGACAACGTACAGAAGTACAAGTATGTCGTCAAAATGGTAGCACACCTCAACGGCAAGACTGCAACATTCATGCCTAAGCCTATCTACAACGACAACGGTAACGGTATGCACGTTCACCAGTCTATCTGGAAAGACGGTAAAAACCTCTTCTACAAAGAGGGCGAATACGCAAACCTCTCCAAAACAGCACTTGACTACCTCAGCGGTATCTTCAAGCACAAAGATGCGGTTGCAGCGTTCACCAACGCCTCTACCAACTCTTACAAGAGACTCCTGCCAGGATTTGAAGCACCAAGAATCCTTACATACTCTGCACAGAACAGATCTGCTGCATGTCGTATCCCTTACGGAGCGGGTGAGAAGTCAACCAGAATCGAAACACGTTTCCCTGATTCAACTTCATGCCCATACCTCGCCTTCACTGTACTGATGATGGCGGGTATCGACGGTATCAAGAATGGCGGTTACGAGCTTGTCGGACCGATCAACGAAGACCTCTTTGAATGGTCAAGAGACGAGCTGAAAGAGAGAGGTATCCCTGAACTGCCAAACAGCTTCAGAGACGCACTCGAGGGTCTTGGTGAAGATCACGACTTCCTGACTCCGGTCATGAACGAAGAGTTCATCAAAACATACATCGACTACCAGTTCGAAAGACACGTTATCCCTGTCGAAGGTAGACCGACAGCATACGAGTATATCTCTACTTACTCTTGCTAAAACCTCTCCGGGCGGAAGCCCGGAACTCTCCTTTCTTCTCTTTCTATTTTTCTTTTCTCAATGATATTATGCTCTTTTTAATACAGATACCTATGTATATATGCGTAGCCACGCACCTCATAGATCATTTGTATGCATGGTGCGTGATTACGCACCCTACAGAAAATAAACATCATCCATGTACAGCGTCAAGATTCCTGCTTTCGCAGGAATGACTGAATCGAGTTCACTATCTTTATCATCCCGCACTTGATGCGGGATCTTATATTGGTTGGGAGAGTGCATTGAAAGGATGTCTCTTTGCCCTTTATATCGAAACCGGAAATTTAACGAAGTGTATACCTTTAAATGCATTTTCGGCAAGGGCGAGGATAAATCCTCGCTTCCAAAATTATTATGCCAAAGGGATGTGAGGTTTTATGAGACAAACAGCTTCGGCTCTTTCTCTTTTTTGAAGAAGGTAAAGTAGCTCCAGAGCACGGTTCCGTAGACAAAGATGGAGAGTACCACCACACCTGTCGTCACCGCTTCGAACATCGCCTTGTAGGCGAAGTCTGCAGGGATCATATGCACCAGAATGATAGAGAGCGCTCCTTTCATCCCCGAAAAGGTCAGAATGAACCAACCCTCCGTACCGACGGGTTTGATGGAGCCGACGCGCTTGCCGAAATAGGCGAACTTCGCCATGGAGAGTGCCCGTATCAGCGTGGTAACCAAAAACATAATGAGAATTTCATTCCGGTACTGCCAGAGCTTCTCAACATCGACCATCTCCGCAAGGGCGAAGAAGATGAGCACCGCAGCGATGTAACCAAACTCCTTGGCCATCTCGTAAATGTACTCCAGCCGCTCCTTGGTCGTTGCCACCACAGAGCTTGCACGCAGTTTCCTGAAAAAGCTCTTGCGTTTTTTGCCCTCTTTTTCCTCCAGTACCTCAAGGTCCATATCGATCCACGCCTTGGTGGCGATAATGGCGGTAATGAGTGTCAGAATACCGCTGGCGTGAAAGTGTTCGCCAAGCAGATAGGCTGCATACCCCTCGATGATAAAAGCAAAGAGCTCGCCTCTACGGTCGGAGAAGAGTTTCATCAGCATATAAAAACCATACCCAAGCGCAAGCCCCATTCCCATACTGACAACAAAGACGCGCAGCGCCTCCGTTACCGCATGTCCCGCATCGATATGGCCACTCATCATCCACGGCAGACCGATGAAGAAGAAGGCGATGACCGCTGTAGCGTCGTTGCCAAGTGATTCACCCTCGATAAGCACCTTAATGTCGTGTCCTATCCCCTTAAAGCGAGAAAGCACCGACTGCACACTGACCGCATCGGTTGCCATATTGATGGCAAAAAGCGATACATATGCCCCCAGAGAGAGCCCTTCAAACACACCGAAGTAGGAAAGGCTTGCCCCGGCAGCGATGGAAAGCGCCACAGCGACAACGGCAAGGTAGAAGATACTCCAACCGTGCTTTTTGATGTCCGAAAAGTGCAGATGGAGCGCGTCTCCCATAAATATGAGAGGGATACAGAAGAGAATGAGCGTATCGAAGTGTTCGCTAAGGTCAATGGGGACGGCAGCCTTGAAGTAGGTGTAGACCAGATAGGAGCCTGTCAGCAGTAAAAAGACAGATGGTATCTTCAATCGCTCGGCCAGGGTATCGGAGAGTATCACAAGGCTCAAAATGGTAATGAGCATGATTTCGGGGGCAAAACTATGCATTGTCGGCATCCTTTAAAAGCTGTTCAATTTCGAGGTAGCTTCGGTACCCCTTCTGGCAGACCATATGGCCGGCATCATCGACCACTACGACGGAGGGAAACGATGTCGCTCCCATCGAACGTGCTTTGGCAAAATCGTGTTCGGTAAGTGTTTCGGCACGTTCGCTCAGGAAGAAAAACGCGAACTTCCCGCTGTTGCCAAAGAGCTGCTCGTAAAAGCCCTGAAGCAGCCTGGGCTTGGTGATGTCGATACCCTGTGCATAGAAGGCGTGCTGCAGCTTGTGCAGGTAGGTAAAGGCGGCATCTCTGCCCAGCAGTTCACGCACCGTCACTACCGCTTTGCAGGCGGGATAGGTATCGTACTCGAAAACGGGGTTTTCAAAAAGGCTCTCATCGAAAGGCTGCCCTGTCTTTTCAGCCACCTGGCGCCACTGGTAGCGCAGATACCCCTTTGCCCTCTCATCCCACGGCATCTCCCCTTTGGTACGCAGACCGCCCATAACAAGGTCGATCTCATAGCTGCCTGAGAGTTTTGTTCGTACCTCTTCGATGACCGGCGCGAATCCCCAGCACCACGAACACATAGGGTCGACGACAAAATAGAGTGTCGGCATCAGAAGAGTGTCCCGCTGTCGTCAGAAGCCGGCTGCTCCGGCGCGATACGCGGCGGATGAAGAGGATCGGCATCATCGATACTCTCTTCGTTGGGGTCCTCGTCGATATTGATCGGCTGTGCATAACCGATGTCATCACTGTCACTCTCGAGGATTGGCGTATCCTTCTCCGTAGCGATATCCTCCTCCGGATCGTCCATAATCTGATAGCCGTCATCATCCACACGGTAGCCCGGCCCGTCGGCTTCCTGCATATCGAACAGACTGTCGCTCTTTTTGGCCTTTGGCAGGGGTGAGGTTTTGGTGTAGTACTCTCTCTTTCCTTCGTACTCGCCGATGAAGACCCCTTCTGGAATATCGAAAGTGCGCTTGAGCTTCGGATAGAGTTCAAGCAGATGTTTATAGTAGTAGGCAAAGGCCGGTGCAGCCACCGCACCGCCGGTAGCTCCGCGCCCAATGGGACGGTTATTGTCACGCCCGAACCAGGCAATGGTTTCAATGGTCGGCGAATAGCCGCAGAACCAGGCATCGACATTCTTGTTGGTCGTTCCCGTCTTTCCTGCCAGCTCTATGCCCTTGACGCGTGCATTACGTCCCGTACCGCGCTTGATGACATCCTCGAGAATACTTGTCATCAGGTACGCCTGCTCGGGCGTAGTAAAGTTGGCGATCTCCTTGGGTCTGGTCTCGTAAATGACCGCCCCCTCTTTTGAGACGATCTTGCTGACCAGTCTCGGCTCGATCATATGCCCCTTGTTAGAGAAGACCGTATAGATCTGCGCCATCTTCAGAGGGCTTGCGCCCAGGTTCCCCAGCGCAATGGACATATCGTGCGGAATGTGCGGCACATCCAGAAACGCAAGACGTCTGATGATCGTCTTTACCCCAATGTCTGAGACAAGGTTGATCGTTGCCAGGTTGCGCGAATGCACCAGCGCTTCACGCAGCGAAATGAAGCCCTTGAAGTTGCGTTCGTAGTTCTTGGGCGACCACACTTTGGGTTTACCGTTTTGATAGTACTGGAAAGTACGCGCCAGGTCTGTGAGCGGACTTGCCGGGTTGTACCCCATATCGAGCGCTGTCTGGTAGATGAAGGGCTTGAACGCAGATCCTGGCTGGCGTTCTGCCTGCGTGACGCGGTTGAACGCAGACTTTTTGTAATCCACACCGCCCACCATCGTCAAAATGTCTCCCGTGGCGTTGTCGACCGAAACGAATGCAGCGTTGAGTGTCGATGTTTTGGGGTCTTCCTTGTAGCGCTTGAGTACCTTTTCGTAGGCATACTTCACCGCTTCACGCGCAATGCGCTGCTGATTCATATCGATCGTGGTGTAGATCTGGTAGCCGCCCGTTCGCACATCGCCCAGCTTGTTCTTGAAGCGGCGCACCACCTCATCGACGATGTAGGGCGCGATATTCTGGCGCAGAGAGGTCTTGTAGACCTTGGGAGCCTCCTTGACCGCCTTGAGGTACTCCGCTTCACCGATCCATCCCAGACTCTTCATTCTGTAAAGAACGTTGTTGGCACGGTTGAGCGCACGTTTGTAGTGCTTGAGGGGGTTGTAGTAGCTTGGCGCGTTGGGCAGTCCCACCAGCATTGCTGCCTCTTTGAGGGTGAGCTGATCGAGGTCTTTGTGGAAGTAGCCGTCGGCTGCGGTTTTGACGCCGAAGTAGTTGTTGCCGTAGCTGATCTCGTTGAGGTAGCGCTCGATGATCTGCTCTTTGGTGAGCACCTCTTCGATCTTGATCGCCAGAATCGCCTCTTTGATCTTACGTGCAAGCTTCTTTTCGTTGCTCAGCACCTTATTCTTGATCAGCTGCTGGGTCAGCGTACTGCCGCCCTCTACGAACTTGCCCGCTTTGATATCTTTGATCATCGCACGCAATATCGCATCTGGGTTGACACCTTTGTGTTCGAAGAACTTGGTATCCTCCATCGCAATGAGCCCCTCGACAAGATAGCTTGGGATCTCATCGTAACGCGCGTAGAGACGGTGCTGCTTTTTGAAGACGTAGGCGAGCTTCTCTCCATTACGGTCATAGACCACCGAAGAGATTTCGGGTTTGTAGTTGATCAGCTTCTCCGCATCGAGAGAGATCTCCTCATAGGCGTAGATGAACGCTGCAATAAGCGCAGCGGCGAAGATCATCGCCAAGATAATGGAACCCTTGATTAGACTGAACACAAACCCACCTGTTTTTAGCTCTATTGTACCAAGTTAAGCCTAATGAGTCTTAACAGGTGACGAAGTTTCTCGGTCGAAACTTCGGTATTGAGGATCACGCGCAAAATGGGCTTTTGTACGGTTGGCTGGCGAATGGCGCCCACAAGGTAGTTCTGCTCCATCAGCCCCTCTTGCATAAAGAGCGCGAAGTCGTTGTCGGGTACTTCTATGGGCAAAATGAGACTCTCCGTCTTTTTGCCAATCTCCTCTTCCGCCACCTGTTGACGCGCTTTGATCTTTTCGCGAATCTTCTTGGCGTTCTTTCGTATGTACTTCATATTCACATAGGCAAGTGCCGTATCGAAAACGGAGGGAGCCGTCGTATAGATGACCGGTTTGGCGCGGTTTTCAAGAAAGCTGATAATACTTTTGGAAGCGAGAATGTAGGCGCCGTAGCTGCCGTAGGCTTTGCCAAGCGTTCCCATCTTGATGTGACGCTCGTTTGGTACAATGCCGTAGTGTTCGAAAATGCCAAGCAGTTTCTTGCCAAGCACCCCTGCACTGTGTGCCTCATCGACAATGAGCAGCGCACCGCTCTCTTCTACCGTATCGAAGATCTTTCTGGCACAGAGGTCACCTCCCATCGAGTAGACCCCCTCCACTGCGACGATCTGCCGGTTTGCGGGGTTCTCCTGCAACTTCTGCTTCAAATCCTCCGCGTCATTGTGGCGAAAGGTTGTCACGCGGTCACCCAGCAGCTCTGCCGCCATCACACCGCTTGCATGGTACTCCTCATCCATAAAGAGCCTGTCCCCTTTGCGTACCAGCGATTCGATGAGTGCGAGGTTGGCCAGAAAACCGCTGCCGACTACAAGCCCCTCTTCAAAACCGTTTAGCTCGGCCATCTCCATCTCAAAAATCTTGTGAATGGGGTGGTAGCCGTTAACCAGCATACTCGCCTTGGAGCTGACGGTACTGTACTCATCGACCAGTTTGCACGCCTTTTTGAACTGCTTCTTTTTGGATGAGAGCCCGAGGTAGTCATTGGAGGCGAAGTCATCGAGCATGTCCGAGTAGAGGTGGCGCTGCCTGAAACGCCCCGCTTTTTTGAGGGCTTCGAGTTCTTTAGTGTACATTGTCTCTCCTTATCCACGGCAGCAGCGCTTCAACCTGTAAGCCCATCGCCGTGCTCTCATAGCCTTTAACCTCTTGAATGTACTTTTTACAGAATCCCTCTACCATACAGCCGCCGGCTTTCCCCTGCCACTCACCGCTTTCAAGGTAGGCATCGAGATCCGCTTCGTCAAAGGAAGCGAACACATAGTGTGTCGCCGAAGTGTCGATAAAGAGCAGGTTTCTTGTTTTGTAGTGCAGTGAAGAGACAATGCTGATCTGCGCACCGCTTTGCAGCTTCAGAATGCGTCTGGCATCGTCGATATCTTTGGGTTTTCTCAAAATTTCGCCGCTTTGGGTCGCGATGACGCTGTCCGCTGTCAGAAGCGGGGTCTCAAGCCCGTAGCGCTGCACTGCCGCTTCAAGTTTTCCCTTGCTGGCCAGGTAGACGAACTCTTTGGCCACAGTCGTTGTAATGGCATCTTCGTCAAAATCAACCGGCTTCTGTTCGAATGCAATGCCGAACTTCTTTAGAAGCAGCGCACGGCTTTGAGACTGGGAGCAGAGATAGAGCATCAAAAGCCCCGCAGCGTAACACCAAGCCAGAGTGCCAGCACACCAAGGGCGATGTTTATGGGCAAAAGGTATTTTGGTACGATCGCCACCGCCGCTTTTGCCGCGGGCAGGTCGCCGGCATCGAAAAGCTTCTGCGCCTTTCTCCGCTTGAAGTACATCCAGGTGAAATTGGCCGCCATCACCATCCAGACCACCTCTTTGATGTGCACGATCTGGTAGATACTGTAGGCTGTCTGGCTGATGATGTTGCCGCTCTCATCGACCGCTGCCGCACGGAAACCAAGCCCTACCGCCATCAGCACTGCCGTGACAATGATGGCGATGATGAACGGAATGACCAGATGAAAGAGGTTTTTGGTGATTTGCAGTGTTTTCCCCAGTCTTATCTTGGGGTCTTCAATACTCTGCATCACCGGATGTACCGCAAAGCGGATCGCGATCATGCCGCCCACCCAGACAAAAGCCGAAAGCACATGGGTAAAGACGATCTCATGTGCATAGGTACCGAAAAGCTCCACCATAGCCTGTTTCATCAGTTGCCCCCCTCAAGCAGTTCGGCAAGATAGGTTTTCGCCTCTTCAATCGCAGTGGCTATCTTGCTGGCATCCTTTCCGCCCGCCTGGGCAAAGTCTGGGCGTCCGCCGCCGCCGCCACCGACAATCGGCGCGATGGTTTTGATCCAGTCACCCGCCTTGACAGGGGTATTTTTGGAGCCAGCTGCCAGCAGTACCTTCTCGCCCTTTTTCTGGAAGAGCATAATGGCGATGTTGTCGTATTTATTCTTCGCTTCGTCGATCATCTCTTTGATGTCGCCGGCATCAACCTCTTCGACGATGACATTGACACCGTTGACATCAACAGGCGTCAGCTCTTTTCTGGTCGCATTGAGCGCAGCTTTGAGTTCGCCTTTGAGGGTCTTGACCTCCTCTTTGAGCTTGGCAATACCCGCAAGAGGATTCTGATTTTTCACCTCCTCTTTGATCTGTTCGATCTCTTCTCTGAGTCCTTTGACCTTATCCACAGCCGCGCGGCCGCAGATCGCTTCAATACGCCGTACACCCGCACTCACACCGCTCTCTTTGGTGATCATGAAAAGCCCGATCTGTGCCGTGTTCTCCACATGGGTACCACCACACAGTTCTACGGAAGCGTCGCCCATACTTACCACACGCACCTTGTCACCGTACTTTTCACCAAAGAGCGCCATGGCACCGGAGTTTTTCGCCTCTTCGATACTCATGATCTCCGTTTTGCGAGGAATCGCACGCTGTACCTTGTCGTTGACCCAGTCTTCGACCTTCTGAAGCTCCTCTTTGGTAAGCGCTTTTGGGTGGGAGAAGTCAAAACGCAGACGCTTGTCGTCGTTGAGTGATCCCGCCTGTGAGATGTGGTCTCCCAAAATCGCTCTGAGTGCTGTATGCAGCAGGTGGGTTGCCGAGTGGTGCTTCTCGATCTCCGCACGGCTCTGATCGACGATCGCTTCAACCTCATCACCCACAGAAAGTTTCCCTTCCACTTCAGACAAGTTCATATCAAGAAATTTCTTGGTATCCAATACCTTAATTCCTAATTCCTCATTCCTAATTCCTAATTCGCCTTTGTCGCCGACCTGTCCGCCCGACTCCGCATAGAACGGTGTCTTCTCCAGCATCACCCAGCCCTTGCCGTCGATGCTCTCAACCTCTTTGAAGTTCTCATCGAGCAGTGCCAGTACTTTGGTCTGCACTTTGGTGGTTTCATAACCGACAAACTCGTTCTCTCCGAAACGCTCCTTGAGCTGCTTGAAATCTCCGGTCGCAGCAGCATCGCCGCTGCCCTTCCAGTTGGCTTTGGACTGCGCCTTCTGCGCTTCCATCTTGGCGTTGAAACCGTCGATATCAAGTTTTATACCCTTTTCTCTAAGCATATCTTCGGTCAGATCGAGCGGGAACCCGTAGGTATCGTAGAGTTTGAACGCCACTTCGCCGCTAAAGACATCTTTGGTATTTTCAAGCTCCTGATTGAAGAGTTTGATCCCCGCTTCGATCGTGTCGAAGAAGCGCTCCTCTTCAAGCTTCATTGAGGTTTTGATTGCTTCGGATTTGGTCTGCAGGTAGGTGTAGTGTCCGCCCATAACCGCCACAAGGTCATCGACCAGCTTATGCATGAACGGTTCTCTCAGTCCCAGCAGATAACCGTGACGGATGGCACGACGCATGATACGGCGCAGCACGTAACCGCGCCCCTCTTTGTCGAAGTTTACCCCCTGTGCCAGCAGGAAGCTGACCGCACGCAGGTGGTCGGCGATGACACGGTAGCTTGCGGAGTTTGGTGCATCATAATCATACGGAGTTCCAACCAGTTTGCCAATGGCATCAAGCAGCGGCATAAAGAGCGAAGAGTGGAAGTTGTTGAACTTCCCCTCTTTGATGGCAACCACACGCTCCAGCCCCATACCGGTATCGATACTTGGTTTTGGCAGCGGGTGTAGCTCGCCTTTCTCATCGCGCTCGTACTGCATGAAAACAAGGTTCCAGATCTCAAGGAAGCGGTCACCCTCGCCGCCCATCACATCCTCTGGAGAGTTGAAGTGCTCCTCTCCCTGGTCGTAGAAGATCTCCGAACATGGCCCGCACGGACCGGTGTCACCCATCTGCCAGAAGTTATCCTTGTCGCCAAAGTGCATGATGCGCTCTTCGGCAATGTGTTCTTTCCAGAGTTCGTAGGCTTCATCATCACTGTCATGGACAGTTACCCAGATTTTCTCTACAGGAAGCGCAAGATACTCCTTGCCTGTGACAAACTCCCATGCATAGGCGATCGCCTCTTTTTTGAAGTAGTCACCGAAGCTGAAGTTGCCCAGCATCTCGAAGAAGGTGTGGTGGCGTGCGGTGTATCCGACATTGTCCAGGTCGTTGTGCTTTCCGCCTGCACGGATACAGGTCTGTGAACTGGTCGCCCTTGGCGGGTTGGGAATGGGCGCATCGCCTGTGAAGATGTTCTTGAACTGCACCATACCTGCGTTTGTAAAAAGCAGTGTCGGGTCGTCAGGGACCAGCGGCGAACTCTCCACCACTTTGTGCCCTTTGCTCTCGAAGTAGTCCAAAAAAGATTGTCTAATATCCATCATTGCATATATCCTGCGTTAAAAATTGGGATATTTTAGCCAATTTGTGGTTATTGGGAGGTAAAGCCCCGCTTCAGGGGCTTTGCAGAAGATTGCATTGTTTAAAAAGAGAACGTACAGATATCATCGGGAATATAGTTAAAGAAACCGTCTCTGTCAAAACTTATGTTATATCCTGTCATCCCGGCATCGCCGCCATCACACACATAAGCAATATTGTTTTTCCCCTGACCGATATCATCTTCGATGAAAAGCGGATCATCCGGTGTGCCGCCAAATCCAAGCAGATCAAACGTACACTGCTCGCCCGGGTAGAATGAAAACTCGCCGTTGGGTGCCGTGATGGCATCGGCTGTCACGACACCGGATGGGTCGACACAGGTGTAGTGCACCCCGGCAGCCGAAAAACCGTTCAAATCTATCAGAAAAAGGGTTGTCATACCGTCTGCCGGCACTCTTGCTCCATCGTAAAATCCATCATCATACCCGTCTTCATAACCGGCATCATAACCGCCGCCTCCACCACAGCCTGTCATCGTCACTGCGGCTACACCGACAAGCAGTAACATCATCCATCGTTTTTTCATATCCATTCCTTTCAAAAAACAGAGTTTCTGAAAGGAACTATAGAGAAAAATTGTTGGTAAATCGTGAAGTGCTCAAAGGTAGTTTTGTAAAAGTGCCGCAATCTGGCGGCTGCCGTCACGTTCGATGCTCTCCATCAGCCCTTTGCTCTTTTGTGAAAGATCTTCATCGAGCAACGCAAGGACTTTCTCTTTCTCTATTTCGTTTTCACGCATCACCCACGCCAGCTCTTTCTCAACGAGGAATTTGGCATTGTGGTACTGGTGGTCGCTTGCGGCGTAGGGGTAGGGAATGAAGAGTGTCGGCAGTGCCGTGGCTGCAAGCTCCCAGAGTGTCGATGCCCCTGCCCTTGCAATGGCGAAGTCAGCCTCCTTCATATAGTCGGCAAGTTTTGTCGTAAAACCGAAGACCTCCGCATCAATGCCAAGATCACGGTACGCCTCCTCCACCGCTTCGATGTTGTTCGCCCCTGCCTGGTGGATGATGCGGATACCGCGCGCTTTGAGTTCGGGGGCGATGGAGAGCGCCAGCTCGTTGATCGCACGCGCCCCCTGTGAACCGCCAAGGAATATGACAGTTTCCACTTTTTCACGGATACGGGCATTGTTGAAAAAGACCTCTTTGACGGGATAAGCTTTGATGGGACTCTCGTCAAGATAGGAGCTGATGAAGACATCGGCGTAGGGTTTGAGCAGTCTGTTGAGCGAACCCAGCGCGGCATTCTGTTCGTGTATCACCAGCGGCACCCCGCTTGTCTTTGCAGCAAAGGCCGTGGCCGCCGAAGAGAACCCGCCTACGGAAAAGACCACTTTAGCATCGTGCTCTTTGAGCAGTTTTCGCGCCTGCAGATAGGCTTTGAACATCATCCAGAGTGACTGCACTTTACCCAGTCCTTTCTGGTTGACCACCCCCTTGGTTTCCAGAAAATATTTCGCATCAAAATCGCTATCATCTTCGAACCACTGCCTGTCCTGCCCCTTTTCAGAGCCAATGTAAACCAGACCACTGCCATCTCCCTGCTTCCTACTACCTGCTACCTCTCCATTCTTCCCTGCTCCCTGCTCCCTGTCACCTGCTACGATCGCCTCTTTCACCGCACGAATGATCGCCAAATGGCCGCCCGTGCCTCCCCCTGTCATCACAATGCTCATTTCTCATTCCCCCTTTTTCCGGTTCATGCTATAACATACGTCCGTGAATATCTCTTGGCACCTTTTTGGAGATCATCAACACCATCCCAATTGCAATCGACATCGCCATAATATGCGACCCTCCGTAACTCAAAAACGGCACGGCAATCCCCTTGATGGGCGTGATACCGGCAATTCCGAATGCATTGAGTAAAAAAGCGTATGCAATCAGCAGCCCTACACCAATGCTGAAAAGGTAGTACATCGGGTCTTTGACCTTGGAAGCGATCTTGAAGATACGGAAGATGATAAAAAGCAGCGTCAGCACCACAAAAACAATACCGACAAAACCGAGCTCTTCGGCAATCCCTGCAAGAATGAAGTCGGTATGGACTTCTGAGAGGTAGCCCAGCTTGAACTGGCCGTTGCCAAGCCCCTGCCCGAAAAATCCTCCGTTGTGGATAGCGTTAAGCGAGTTGGAGATCTGCCAGGGCTCCTTCACCGTCGCCTCCACCCGAAGCTCCTGGAGCGGCTCGAACGGGAACCATTCAAGAATACTGTCCTGTACACTGACCCACCAGCTCTTGATACGTGCCATTCTATGGGGAGCGAGGAAGATCAGTGCGATGATGGCCGCAAAGGCGGAAGAGAGCAGCATCAGAAAAAATTTGTAGGAACTTCCGACAAACAGAAAGAGTGTCAGCAGTGCCGCACCGAGCACAACCACCTGCCCCAGATCTTTCTGGAATATCGCAACCAGCACCACTACCGCCATAAAGATGAAAAGGTAGGGGGCAAAGAGCCGTATCTCTTCACCAAACGTCATATGCCCCTTGTCACCCAGTTTCCGCTTGAAGCTCCAGGCAAGAAAGGCAATGAAACCTACTTTGAAAAACTCTACCGGAGCGATGGAGACGGGTCCAAGATGAATCCACCGTTTTGCCCCGCCGACTGCCGTTACCAGTGAGTGCGGCAAAAAAGGCATGACAATCATCAATAGAAAAAAGACTATAAATAACCCAATGCCTATACGTGCAATCCACTTGTCCGGATCGAGCCAGCTGAGCACAGTTATCATCAAAAGACCGGCAAAAACAGCAATACTCTGACGAATAAAAAAGTGAAACTCGTTATACCCGAAATGCTGTACCGTATAGGCTGAAAGCGAATAGTCCATCACCAGAGACAGTGTCAGCAGTATCACAACAGCGGCAAGAAGCGGTTTGTCTATCATTGAAACATCACTTTACAGGGTTAATGCCGTATTTTATCAGATATAACAGATATCTTTGATAAAATTCTACACAAACCGGGGGAATGATGAACAGAGAGATAAAAAACCAGGCCATGCAGCAGCGTACCAGCAAGATTACGGGGCTTTTCGTACTGCTGGTCGTCGGCATGGTTATCTTCCTCGCTTCCATACTCAATACTGCCTCCTCGGACCGTCGTATTCCCAGCCAGAACGCCACGATTCATGACCGCTCTTTCAGAGGTGCAATTCTCTCGGCAGACAACTACACTCTCGCTTCTTCGTTCAAAACCTACCAGGCAGTCGTACGTGCCGAAAGTATCGATCCTGACAAGAAAGCGCTTTTTGTCAAGCTTTTCAGTATCTACAGCAGTATTCCGGAAGATGAAATCAAAAAACGCTTTTACGACAAAAAAGGCCGCCTGAAAAAGGGAAACGTCACACTTTCAAAACGTCTCAATGCCAAACAGGCGATGCAGCTCAAATCACTCTCCTACAAACTGCGTCAGATGAAGGTATTCCGTTCGGTCAAAACCCATTCGGGCATTGAGGTACTTTACGGCCTTGACATCACCGAGATCGGTGAAAGCCGCCGCTTCCCGCTGCATGATGTACTCAGCCCTATTGTCGGATATGTAGGCAAAAAGTATGACGGTCGCTACACCCGCCCCGAGGGGAAAAAAGGACTGGAGCGCAAGTACGAAAAGCACATCACTTCCAAAAAGGACGGCTATTTCCGGGGCAAGCGTGACGTAGGCGGAAACATCATCCACGACAAGAACAGCATTGAGAAACAGCGTGTAGACGGAATGAACCTTCACCTCAATATTCCGCTGGCACTGCAGCGCCGTATCGAAAAGATGATAGACAGCATGAAAGCGCGTATCGATGCTGATGAGATTCTCATAGGTATTATGGAGAGTGACACAGGTAATGTCCTCTCACTTGCAACTACGGAGCGCTATGATCCTTCACATATCACTCAAAAGGATATTGCCGCACTCAGCCCGAAGTTTGCCGAGTACCCTTACGAAGCGGGATCGGTCATCAAGCCCCTGACACTTGCCATCGCTCTCAACAAAGGTGTGGTCACCCCACATACGGTGTTCAATACCTATAACGGAAAATTGAAAATCGGAAAACGGCGCACCATCAGCGACGATGAAAAGTTTGAATCGCTCGATGCTACAGACATCATAGTTCACTCCTCCAACGTCGGTATTTCGCAAATCTCCTGGAGACTGACAGGGAAAGAGTTCCGCGACGGACTGCTGGCATTCGGTCTCTCCCAGCCTTCGGGAATCGACCTCTCGCGCGACCTTCCAGGACGTATCAAATCACTGCATCTTCTCAATAACCAGATGCACCGGGCCAACAGCTCCTACGGTTACGGTATGGTGGTGACCTTCGCGCAGCTCTTCAAAGCCTACTCCGCATTCAATAACGACGGCGTGGCTGTCACACCGCGTATTGCCGACTACCTTGAGGACGCAAAGGGAGACCACTACATCCTGCCGCCTACGCGTGGAGACCTGCACCCCATCGGCAAAAAGGCAGCCAGAGAGATTCACGAAATTCTCAAGGAGGTCGTCAAACGCGGTACCGGTGTCAAAGCACAGTATCCGGGACTGGAGATCGGCGGAAAGACTGGAACGGCGCACATTGCCAAACACGGCCATTACGTCAGGGAGTACCACAGCAGTTTCTACGGCTTTGCCAATGACAAAGAGGGGCACAAATACACTATCGGCGTACTGGTGATCCGCGCCAAGAAGTACCACAAATACTTCGCGTCACAGTCTGCCGTGCCCACCTTCAAGAATGCTGTGCGCATTCTGGTCGACCAGGGCTACCTCAAGCCCGATCCAAACGCCGAAGAAAAAGTAGCCTGTGACACACCGCTCTACGGTGAAAAAGGCAATGAAACAGAAGTCTCCGCGCCGATTCTTCCGCCGCCGCCAAAACCAAAAGAACCGCAGGGACCGGTAGTTGAAAAACCGCAAAAGGTTGTTCCCGTACCAAAACGCAAACCCAAGGTGCTGCCAAAGGTGCGTAAACGCCAGATAGAAGAAGCAGAAGATCTTTTTTAAATCCAGATATTGTCAATAAGCCTCGGTTTGCCGACCCACGCAGCGACAAGAATGATCGTATCGCCGATCTCTACCTTCTCAATGGCCCTGAAGGCACGATCGACAATGGCCACGTACTCCACCTCATCCGCCTCTTTGAGCACCTCAAGCATTTCTGATCTGATCTTTTGGGCATCGAGTTCACCCGCCATCACCATTTTTGTAGCCCGCTTCAGCGACCGCGAAAGGCAGAGCGCACGCTCTTTCTCTTCCGAACTCAAATAGGCATTGCGCGAACTGAGCGCCAGTCCCTTCTCATCACGTACAATCTCGCAGGGGACGATCTCGACATTCAGGAAGTAGTTACGCACCATCTGCATCACCAGCGCCAACTGCTGCGCATCCTTCTTGCCGAAATAGGCCCGTGTCGTCTGTGTCAGATTGAGCAGTTTCATCACGATCTGCAGCATCCCGTCGAAGTGTCCGGGACGCTTCTCTCCCTCTAAAATGTATCCGCGAATGGCAGGTGCCCCGATACAGAGCTCATCCTTTTCATACATCTGATCTATCGTCGGCATGAACAGAATATCCACACCCGCACGTTCACAAATAAGCCTGTCAGCCTCCTCACGCCTGGGGTAGGCATCCAGGTCCTCACCCTCCAAAAACTGTGTCGGGTTGACAAAGACGGAAACAACAACACCATCATTCTCCTCTTTGGCTCTCTGTATGAGCGAGAGATGCCCCTGGTGCAGCGCCCCCATTGTCGGAACGAACCCTACACTTCCCTTCAGTGATGCCCTGGCCTCTTTCAGCTCTTGTATCGTGCGTGCGATAACCATACCTAACCTTTGAAATTTTTGATATTCTATCAAAAAAGAGGGTAGAGGGTAGAATGTAGCAGGTAGAATATGGTCAAAATGTGCTATATTTTGTTACTTTTTTGATAAAATACGCCTGATTACAGTGTAGCTGTCAGCAGAAGATGGGCAATCCCCCCTACCTGCTACCTGCTACCCTCTACCCTCTTGAAAAAGGAACTTTTTCACCCATGGATACCTACGAATACAGCGAACTGCTCAAATCACTGACCACCAAGATGGAGAACATCACCAACATCGTCAAACCCGACGAACTGCAAAAACGTCTGGACGAGATAGAGCAGATGCAGCAAGACCCCAACTTCTGGAACGACGCCGCTAAAGCCGGTAAGATCTCCCAGGAGAAGACCAGAACAGAGCGTATTCTGGAGACCTATAACAACGCCAACGACGCGCTCGCCGATGCCAAGGAGTACTTCGAACTAGCCAAAGCCGAAAAGGATGAAGAGACGCTTGAGATGCTCTTTGAGGATGCCGAGAATCTCGAAGAGCACATCAAGGCGCTGGAAGTACAGATGATGCTGAGCGGCGAGCACGACAGCAAGAACGCCATTGTCTCCATCCACCCCGGTGCGGGCGGTACCGAAAGTCAGGACTGGGCGAGCATGCTCTACCGTATGTACCTGCGCTGGGCGGAGCGCCACGGCTTCAAAACTGAGGTACTCGACTACCAGCCGGGGGAAGAGGCAGGCATCAAGGATGTCTCCTTCATTATCAAAGGCGAGAACGCCTACGGCTACCTCAAGGTCGAAAACGGCATCCACCGTCTGGTGCGTATCAGCCCATTCGACTCCAACGCAAAGCGCCACACCTCCTTTACATCAGTCATGGTTTCTCCGGAGATCGATGACGATATTGATATTGAAATTGAAGAGAAAGACATCCGCATCGACACCTACCGCTCCAGCGGCGCGGGAGGACAGCATGTCAACACCACCGATTCAGCCATCCGTATCACCCACATCCCCACGGGCATCGTCGTACAGTGCCAGAACGACAGAAGCCAGCACAAGAACAAGGCTTCGGCAATGAAGATGCTCAAATCGCGTCTCTATGAGTACGAAATGGAGAAGAAGCAGGCGGAGATTGACGGCGTGGAGAAGAGTGAAATAGGCTGGGGCCACCAGATACGCTCCTACGTTCTGCAGCCCTACCAGCAGGTCAAAGACACCCGAAGCGGTCAGGCGTTCACCAATGTCGATGCCATCCTCGATGGGGACATAGACAAGCTATTAGAGGGCGTGCTTATCGCGCAGGCCAAATAACTTTTAGCAAGGTGCGTTCTTATGCACCTTACAGTTCTTCTTCCTCTTTTTCATCAAGCTTCAGCCACTTCGACATCGTTTTTGTTACGACAACAGCTGCCAAGAATGCCAGTATGACCATAACGACCGTATAGAGTATCTGCATCAGGTTGATTTTCATATACTCTCCTTCAGCAGTATTTGAGCTTCAAAACAAACTACATCATTGTACTGTACATAAAAGTTGCAGGGAGCATATATGCCTCCAAAGAGAAATATTGACATGAGTGTACCTTTTATGTTTCAAGGTATTTTAGCATAAATTGGGGAATTTGTTATTGGTAACTAATGTATTGGTAATTGGAAGAAAGTGTATTAAAAAGTTGCTGCCATTCCCGCTTACAAAGCGGGAACAGGCAGACAGTCAAGACATCAAGCCATTAAAACTTGTATGTCATACCAAAGTTCCATGTTGACAGGTCACTGTCAAATGAAACAGGTGTTCCCGATACGGTATCGCTGAAGCTTCCGCCATTATGCAGCTGGGTATAGTCTACAAAAATGCTTGTATGCTCAGAGAGTGCATAGGAGAGCCCAAGCCCCCACTGGAAATCACCGTCAACATCTGAAACTTTATAATCCGTACCACCAATACTTAACGATGCTTTATAGTCTGTCCAGCCGTATCCGAGAAGACCGTATGCGGTGATATTGTTAAACGAATATTGGGGCTTGATGTAAAGACCGATATTGTCTCCATCTACATCAAACGAAATAGTATTTGTTCCAACAGACAGATCTCCTTCTGTCAGGTAGTGTGTCCAGCGTGCTTCAAAAGAGAGATACTCATTGTACTGATATCCGGCAATGAACACACCTGCACTCTCATCTGTTTCCAGGTTTGCATCCTGCGCCGCTCCGCCTATTACAAAATTATCGAAATCTGCTGATGAAGCGGCATAACCGATACCCATATAGAATCCGCTGACATCAACCACTGGTGCTACCGGCTCCTCCACTACTGGCGCAATATCGCCTCCCGCTACCGCAAAGGTACCCATTGCTGCAATTGCAGCGATTGAAAGTGTTAACTTTTTCATTGTAAACTCCTCAGTTTTAAATTAATCAACAGTTATATTTTATATAAAAAATACATATGAGTCAAGTAATTTTGGGGAAAGTGGCTATATCCAAAAAAATGTCATCCTAATGTCATACATGTGCTAAACTTGTGCTATTTTTATGTAAAGTGCGCGATTCAAGACGGTAGACCTCATCGCAGCGTGCAGCGATCTGCAGATCGTGTGTTACCAGCAGCAGCGCGGCATCGTGGCTCTGAATATAGTCAAAGAGCACCTCCATCACCAGCGATGCCGTTTCATTGTCGAGGTTGCCGGTAGGTTCATCTGCAAAGATAATGCGCGGCTTCTTGCTAAGTACCCTTGCAATGGAGACACGCTGCTGCTGCCCGCCGGAGAGTTCGCCTATCTTCTGCTCCATCAGCTCTGCGATCTCCAGCTTCTCAAGCAGAGCCATATCGACTTGCTCCTGGGCAAGCAGTGTGGCAACTTCGATGTTCTCCATCGCTGTCATCCCCTTGAAGAGGTAGTGAAACTGAAAGACGATACCGATATCGTAACGCCGTATGGCCTCTATGTCACTCTCGCTTTTACCGTAAACATCTTCGCCAAAGAGCGCCACACTCCCCTCGTTTGGCTTAATGAACGTCGAACAGATGTGCAGCAGCGTCGATTTCCCCGACCCGCTGCGTCCGACAATGGAGAGGCTCTGCCCTGGATGCAGCGTCACATCGACACCGGAAAAGAGCAGCGTATCGAAACTGTGGGAAATCCCTTTGGCTTCAAGGAGAGGTTGGGACATAGGTGCACCTTTTTATTGGGTTTGGGGTATTTTAGCATAAATTGGGAGTGTTGTTATTGGTATATTGGTGTATTGGTTATTGGAAGGGAAAAATTAAAAGTTAAAAATTAAAAATTGTAGAAAATTTCTGATTTGCAGTAGATTCCTCACAGAGAGTGCAAGCACAAGGAGGGTTGTTGAGAGGGAGCATACGGTCAAGTATGTGCACCCCACTTGCGCTTTAGCGCCGGGGGTATCGGCATTTAGTGCCAGAACCGAACAAACTCCCTCAAAGATGCTGTGAAGCAGAAGCTTCAAACCTTTTAGTTTGTCGTAGGTCACAAAAGTTAAAAATTAAAAGTTAAAAATTAAAAAATTGTAGAAAGTGTAGAAAATTTCTGATTTGCAGTAAATTTGAGGGTTGTTGAGAGGGAGCATACGATCAAGTATGTGACCGAACAAACTCCCTCAAAGATGCTGTGAAGCAGGAATTTTATGCCATTTGTTTGGCTACTTCGGCTGCAAAGTCTTCCTCTTCCACTTCAATCCCCTCACCCACTTCAAGACGAGTGAACTTGGTGATCTTCGCTTTGCCGCCAGACTTCTCTTCGAAGTACTCACCTACGGTTTTGCTGTCATCCATGACGAACTTCTGGTCAAGCAGACACTGCTCCTGATCGAGCGTTGTGTTGTCGGAGATGAATCTTTCCAGTTTACCAGGCAGAATTCTGTCCCAGATCTTCTCAGGCTTGCCTTCAGCTTTGAGCTCCTCTTTGATCGCCTCTTCAGCTGCAGCGATCACTTCGTCGGTCAGCTGCGCTCTGGAGATATACTGAGGAATATTCTTCAGCGGCTTGCCGAGTCTTTCAAGCTCTTCGTTCTCTTTTTTGATCGCTTCGATTCTACCTTTGGTCTCTTCAGCGACATACTCAGGATCGAAATCTTTGTAAGTCAGCGTCTTAGGCGCCATTGCAGCTGCGTGCATTGCGATCTCTCTGAGTACCGGAGTGATCTTTTCGCAAGTCTCTGCATCGTCACACTCAGCCGCGATGATAACACCGTTCTGACCGTTAGAGTGTACGTAACCGCTTACGGCAGTCTTTTCGTCACCCTTGATGAGATCGGCACGTCTTACAACGAGGTTCTCACCAATAATGGCGATGTTCTGTGCAAGGAATTCGCTGAACGGCTGTCCGTTGATCTCGGAAGCGTTGATCGCTTCTGCATCCTCAAGATCGTTTGCAAACGCATGCTCGATCACTTCGTTCATCAGGTTCTTGAACTTGTCGTTTTGTGCAACGAAGTCAGTCTGTGAGTTGATCTCGACAATGACCGCTTTTGGTCCTTCGACTTTGACACCGATAGCACCTTCAGCAGCGGTTTTGCTTGCTTTCTTTGCAGCAGCACCGATACCCTGGTCTCTGAGCCACTCGACCGCTTTGTCCATATCACCGTCTGCGGCAGTGAGGGCTTTTTTACAGTCCATCATTCCCGCATCAGTCATTTCACGAAGTTTTTTGATATCTTTTGGTCCGAAATTTGCCATATTACGCCTCCGCCAGTTCTTTTGCGTGTGCTACAGTCTCTTTGAAGTCGCCTTTGAAGCTGTACTTCTCTTCCATTACCTGAATCTGCTCATCAGTCATATTTGCAACGTCCGCGAATGTGTGGAACCCTTCGTTGTTGAGCTTTTCAGCGTAGACTTTGCCTACACCCTTGAGCTTTGTCAGGTCATCGCCTTTTTTCTCTGCTGCCGGTGCCGCTTCTGCTTCAGGTGCAGCTGCCGCTTCCTCTTTCGCTTCGCTTACTACCTCTTCAACTTCCGCTGAAGATGGTGCTTCCTCTACCGCTTCACCGTTTGCTTCCGCGTATGCCGCTTTACCTTCGATGATCGCATCAGCAATCTCTCTACAGAAGAGGTTGATAGAACGGATTGCATCGTCGTTACCCGGAATAGGATAATCTACCATATCAGGGTCACAGTTGGTATCGAGTGGCGCGATAACTTTCATACCGAGTCTTCTTGCCTCTTTAACCGCGATGTGCTCTTTGACTGCATCGATGACAAACAGCATGTCAGGCAGTTTTTTCATATGTCTGAAACCTTCGAGGTAAGAGTTGAGTTTCTCTTTCTTTCTCTTGAGCATCAGCGCTTCTTTTTTTGTAAGAAGGTCGATCTGGCCGTTCTCTTCCATCTGCTCGATGATTTCGAGTTTTCTGATAGATTTTTTCATAGTTGGGTAGTTTGTCAGCATACCGCCGAGCCATCTCGTTGCAACGTAAGGCATACCTGCTCTCTCTGCGTGCTCTTTGACTGCCTGGCGCGCCTGCTTTTTGGTACCGACGAAGAGTACGGTCTGGCCTTCTGCCGCTGCGTCTCTAACGACATTGTATGTATATTTGAAGTATCTGAGTGTCTTTTGAAGATCGATGATGTAGATGTTCTTTCTTGCACCGAAAATGAATTTCTTCATTTTTGGATTCCATCTTCTAGTCTGGTGTCCGAAGTGAACGCCGCACTCCAGTAGGTCTTTCATTGTTACCATAATTTTCTCCTTGGTATAACTGTTAAATGTAAGAAGCCGATCGCTTCACAGTGGTTTGAGCCCTCTGTAGTCCTTAACGCACAATGCGCAACCGTTCAAGGAATAACTACATGTGTATTTTCCAACCCGTACAGAATTGGGAACGCGATTATACCGAAATGTATGTTAAGATTTTTTGAAATGAAGAAAAGTGTTCCGGCACAGAGACCGGAACAGTAGCATATCAGGCGTTCTGAAGCTCGGAAAGCTTCTCCTTGACCGCTTCTACATGCCCTTTGACACGCACCTTCTCCCACTTTGCGGCGATCTTACCGTCAGGGTCGATGATGAACGTGGAGCGTACCACACCCATATACTCGCGCCCATAGTTCTTCTTCAGCTGCCATACACCGAACATCTGGCACACCTCTTTCTCCTCATCGGCCAGCAGGGTGATCTTCAGCCCCTTCTTCTCGATGAAGTTGCGGTGCTTCTTGGGTGAGTCGGGGCTTACACCCAGTACCAGCGCATTGAGCCCCTCGAAATCGGGCAGCGCTTCGGTAAACTCCAGCGCCTCTGTCGTACAGCCGGGGGTGTTATCTTTGGGGTAGAAGTAGAGCACAATCCACTTGCCCTTGATGTCTCTAAAGCAGATCTCCTCTTCATCCTGGTTTGGCAGACAAAAATCTGGTACCGTATCACCAACATTCAACATAAAAAACTCCTTCACATTTGAATTTTTAACTTTTAATTTTTAATTCATTCGGTAGTATATCAAAATGAATGAAAAAAACGGACCCGACAAAGCCAAACTGCTCGAAGAGATCGAAAAACTGATCGCATACGGCAGAGAGGAGCCCACCATCAACCCCGATCTGCTCGCTTATCTGAGCGTGGAAGATCTGATCAATATCAAGCGCAAACTGCTTGAGCGTGCAGGTACCCTCTCCGAAGAGGACAAAGCGTGGCTTGAGCAGTTCAAAAAGTATGAGTGATATACTCAATCATCCCACAAAGCGTGCATCATCACTTTGATCGCCTCTGCATAGTTCTCGCTCTCTGCAACATCGGGGAAGTCCTCACACGCCTTGAGCCTTTCATAGAGCACCGCTTCAGACGTTTTTTGCAGTTTCGGCGGCCTTTTGAGGTAAAGCTGTGAGAGATACCACAGCAGCACGAACGCACTGCTGTGGCCGTTGAGGTATGCCGCACAGAACGCCTCAAAATCCCTCTCATCGCTTGCTTCGAAACTCTCGATGACCGTCTCAAGCAGTTGCCGTAGGCGCTTCAGCGGTACGGAGGGGAAGATGAGCCGTGCAGGTGTACCACCGCTGCTGTAGGCTCCTCCCAGATAGACGCGTGCAGCTTTTTGGGTGTCGCCAAAAAGATTGGTGCGCAGCCCTACCAGCCCGATGTCGCAGTTGTGGTGCCTGCCACACCCCTTCAGACAGCCGCTGAAGCCCACCTGGATATGGCGCTTCTCGATCTGCTCCAGCGGAAGATAGGCTGTATCGGCTTTGATATCCCACAATGAAAGCGCACAGTAGCGGCTGCCAGCACAGGCGGTCACCTGCGATGCGGCGGGTACAGGCTTGAAAGGGACGACCGGCTCCTTCAAGCCCACAAGGTAGAGGTTCTGGTCTACCCCAAAGCGTATGGAGAGTGCCTCCTCTATGGCGAACTTGGCAACTGCTTCAAGCTGTGCTACATCCATCTTGCCATACACACTCTGTACGCAGCAGCCGTAGCTGCCATCCATAAGTGGCATAAAAGTTTGCGGTACGCTTTTTTGCTGTACCCTCTTTCCTGCAGTCTCCAGTGTAAAATCACAGTAGGATGCAATGTAGTCCCTTACTTTCTCCATCCCCACCGCTTCGATGAGATGAAAGAGGCGTGTTTTGGCACGGCTCTGGCGCAGCCCGTGTTCACGAAACGTTTTGGCAACGGCAAGAAAAAGTGCCGGCACCTGTTGGGGCAGTACAAAGATATTCGCTGGCTGCGCACTTTCGGAGTTCTTGCCGCCAAGGTAAAGGTTGAAACCCCACTGCCCCTCTTTCTGCGCCAGCGCAAAATAGAGGTCGTTGCCGTAAAAGTGGGTATGGGTCGTTTCGCTGCCACAGATGGCGGTATTGAACTTGCGCGGAAGCGTGCCCATCCATTCGGGATTGTTCAGAACACTCGCCTGAATCTTCTCAATGAGCGGGTAGGTCTCTATGCGGCTTGAAGCAAGCAGGCCGTCGTAGGGGTCGGTAACGATATTTCGGAAGTTGTCTGTCAGCGTCTGCAGTGTCGTTACACCCGCTTCAAGCAGTTTTTTCCATATCGCCAGCACATTTTGGGCACGCAGACCGTGCAGCTCAAGCTGTGCTCGTGCCGTCAGCACTACCTCAAGTCCCTCTGTTTTTGCGATTTTTACAATGTTAAGAAGCTGCTGCGCTCCCATACGCCCGCCGGCAACGCGCACACGCAGCATAAAATGTTCGGGACGGAGTTTGTTGTTGTAGATACCGTAGTTTTTGAGGTAGAAACGGTCTGCCTCCTCTAGGCTTGCAAAATCGAGTGAATCCAGTTTCTGTCTGTATTCAAAAGGACTGAGCGACGCTTTGAGCCGTTCGATTTTGTTCAGTTTCATTGTGCTGTGTTGTTGGAATCTCTCAAATCTTCCGAACGGTCATACTCCACATTGTACTTTTCGAGAATCTCGCGCTGTTTTGCCATCGCCTCTTTTCGGTCTATGATCACCTTGACACCGTCGTTGTCCTCGAGCAGATAGTAGGGCTCCTTGTTCTGCTGCATCAGGGCGAAGAACTCCTTGAAGTTCTTGAAAGGTTTGCCGTTGACCTTGTCTATCACCCACATACCGAAATTGTTGTCGCCGCGGCTGATGTCCGAGGCAAGCACCTTGAGGAGCACCACCACCTCCTCTTTCTCTTTGGTCTGCCACTTGGAGGCAAGGTAGCTGAGTTTCAAGCGGTTGCGGTTAGTAGAGCGGATGAGATTGCGTGTCAGCGGTGAGAAGACATAACCGCCGTAGATGGCGTAGGTCGGCATCACATCATAGCGGGTGGTCTTGACAAGGAACATATCATCCCCCGTCTTTGTCAGCGGCACCTCCACCTCCATCGCTTTGCCCTTTCGGATAATGCTGAGCCTGACCTTCTCTCCCATCTGGTGTGCATCGACAAAGTAGTAGAAATTGGTGTACTCATGCCGCCTGAACTCCACCGTGCCGTCATTTTCGATGTTGTGGCCGTCTATGGCGGTGATGATGTCGTTCTCCTTCAAAATACCTTCGGCAGGAGAGCGGTAGACGACCTTGTCGATGACCTTTCCGGTAATGTTCTCATCCAGCCCGTAGTAGCGCCGCATCGCCGGATTTTCAAGCTTCTGTGTGCCAAGTCCAAGGTCTGCGAAACCGTCGTAATGTCCGTCTTTCATATCGTCGATGAAGTGTTGCACCATTGTCACTGGCACAAGATAGCCGATATTCTGCGACTTGGTAATCACCTGCATCACCACGCCTACAATTTTGCCATCAGAGAGTGCCGGGCCACCGGAGTTTCCGGGATTGACCGCCGCATCGACCTGCACTGCAAGAAAGCTCTCGCCGCTGTGGGCGTAGGTGTGGTGTTCGACACGCGATACCACACCGATGGTTGCCGAAAGGGTACTGCCACCCATAGGGTAGCCGTAGACGACGATCTGCTGCTCCACTTCGGGCAGTTTGCCAAACTTCAATGGCGTCACGCCTTTAAAAAAGGCTTTGTCTTTGACCTTCAGCAGTGCCAGATCAGCCTGGTGTGAAACCGCATAGACCGTAGCGATATAGCGTTTACGCTCTCCGTAGCGCTGCACCTCCATAAAGGCCTGGTTGGCAACCACGTGGGCATTGGTAAGGATGTATCCGCCTTCGATGATGGCACCCGAACCCGTAAAGCTCTGCATTGCAGAATCCCAGGGGGAGAGGTAGTTGGGAATCTTCGCTACCGTGTAGATCTTGACAATGGCCTGTTTGGTCATATCTTCTTTGTCACTGCCACCTAAAAGCATCAGTGTTGCAAAGAGCAGACTCCATACAATTTTCACGATTTCTCTCCTTGTTTGAGTTGCAGAAAGGTTTCGGCATCGATCACTTCGATGCCGCGTTTTAGTGCCTCTTTGGCCATCAGACCGGCAGCTTTGTCGCTGAGCAGCTCTTTCTGCTGATTGTAGCAGCGTGCCGAACAGACACCGCAGCTTGGGCTTCTGTCCTTTCCGACAAAGAGCGCAATATCCGGATGCACATCGAAAAAGGCTTTGGCATACGCTGTCACCGGATCAGAGAGATCTTCGCCCGTTGCATTGGAAAGTGCCCGAATCCCCTCTGGGGTTTCAACCAGGTCCATTGTCGGCCGTGGGGTGCCAAAAGCATCATCTTCAGGGCAGAAAGGAATCAACTCCACCTCACCCAACGCTTCAAGCAGCGCATCGTTGCGGTTGTCACTGCCGTCATAGCGGCACGCTTCGCCAAGCAGGCAGGCGGAGATAGCGACCTTTTTCATTTAGAAAAGAAAGAGCAGCAGGTATACCCAGATGCCCGTCAGTGAAGTCAGCGCAATGCCGATGAATGTTCGCACTCCCGCCTTTCGGTGCGCATCGGAGCCTACACCGGGCAGAATACCCCCGCGGCGGTACTCCCGCCAGGCACGCAGCAGTGTCGATGCCCAGATGCCAAGCGTCACTGTGGCAATGACAATATGTACCATCAGTACAACAAAGAGATAGTTGTGGGAGACGTGGGTATTCTGCACGAACGCCTCATACCCGCCGCCAAGGCGCACACCATACTCGAAGTAGCCCACTACCACAAGCGAAACGACAAAAATAACGCCCTGCACAATGCCGTGGAGTGTGTAGTACCCCCTGCGGGCTAAAGCGATGGCCACACCTACCAGCAGCGGCAGGAGTGCCACCACAAGGGTAACAAAATCCATAAAAAAGGGGGCTTTGGTGCCCAGAAATCCGGGCTGGAACATATAGTCCATTTTCACTCCTGAAAAATCTTTTGCATTCATCTGTTAAGGAATCGGTGGCTTTATCGCAGTGTATCCCCTTGTGGGATAGCCCCGCCTGACGCTTTCTTGCTGTATCACACTTGGGCGAAGCTAAAGCTATCGCTTCCATCTCTCCGCTATTTCTCTTCCATTAATCTAGAAAGCGGGGGCCTTATTGAAGCGTATCCCGTTGTGGGATAGCCCCGCCTAACGCTTTCTTGCTATATCGCACTTGGGGCGAAGCTAAAGCTGTCGCTTCCTTGTTTCACACTATATTAGCTGCAAAAGTCTAACAGATGACCACCGACTTGATCTCCGTAAACTCCTCGAGCGCCCACTTCGGCCCTTCGCGCCCCACACCCGAGAGCTTCGCACCGCCGTAGGGCTGAACGTCAAAGCGCAGGGTCGGGATGTCGTTAATGACCACGCCGCCACACTCGGCATCATCGATGAAGCACTGTACCAGTTTCAGGTCGTTTGTGAAGATACTAAACTGCAAGCCGTAGGGCGAATCGTTCATCTTTTCTATTGCCGTATCGTAGTTGGGTACGCTGACAAGGCTGACAATGGGGGCGAAGACCTCTTCACAGACAATCTTCATCTCATCGGTCACATCCGCCATCACGGTAGGCGGGAAGATGCCGCCCACCTCATCGCCGCCGGCGATGACGCGTGCCCCCTCGTTCTTTGCAGAAGCCACCCAGCTCTTGGCACGATGCTTGGACTCTTCGTCAATCAGCGGTCCCATAAAGGTATCTTCTTCGTAGGGCGAACCCACCTTGAGTTTTCGTGTCTCTTCGGCCATAAGTTCGGCAAACTGCTCGTAAACATCTTCGTTAACATAGATGCGCTGCAGAGAGATACACACCTGTCCGGAGTTGTAGAACGCTCCGTAGGCACACCGCTTGGCTGCCAGAGCCAGGTCGGCACTCTTGTCGATGTAGGTTGCCGCATTGCCGCCAAGCTCCAGGGAGACCTTTTTGATACCTGCCTGCTTGGTGATGATGTTGCCCACCGGTACCGAACCGGTAAAGGAGATGACACGGGGAATGTCGCTGGTTACCAGCGCTGAGCCCACTTCTGCATCACCGTAAACGACACTCAGAGCATCTTGCACTGCATAGGGGGATTCGACAAAGAGCTGTGAGAGCATATAGGCACTCATCGGCGCTTCGGGGGTCGGTTTGAGCACCACCGCATTTCCCGCTCCCAGTGCCGGAGCGATCTTGTGGGCAACCAGGTTGAGCGGAAAGTTGAACGGGGTAATGGCCACCACCACACCCACAGGCTCACGTCGGAAAAAGGCTGTCGTCTTCTTACCGCTTGGCATCAGGTCGGTAGGGATCGTCTCACCGTGCAGGTTGGCAAGCTCCATCGCAGTGATCTTGATGGTCTCCGCACACCGCTCCACTTCGATGCGCGCAAAGGCGATGGGTTTGGCCACCTCTTTGGCAAGCATCATCGCAAAGGCTTCCTTTTCCGTCTCAAGCTTCATGGCAACATCCTCAAGCCACTTGATGCGCTGTGAGAGCGGGCTCTTTTTGGCTTCACGCGATGCCATCTGTGCGATCTTGAGCGCCTTTTGGGCATCTTCGGCATTGCAGACGGGTGCCGTACTGACTACAGCGCCGTCATAAGGGCTCTTGCGTTGCGTTTTTGCTTCTCTGCTCTCCTGTGTCGAGCCAAAGAAGATCTTCGCTTCCGCCACTTCCGTTTTGCTGTCGAATATACCGAACATCGTTCACCCTCCATCTATAATTAATGAATTGTATCTCCAATATCAGTTATTGAGGTTTCGCTCGATAGTTCTTCAGAGATATCAATTAAGATGGTTGATTATAACGAATGGGGAGTTAAAGTAGGTCGCGCTCACCCTTTGGGGTCGCACGAATCATTCGGGCAGTAACTTTTTTTCAAAATGAATTTGTAGATGATATCCTTTATCATCAGTATCAGACACCATACCCAGAGGATATCGATGATGATATTGTCTTTGTACTCCAGCCCGAAACGCAGCAGCGGCCATCCGATGAGGATGATGTACTTCATATAGTAGAAGAAGAGAATGCCCGTGCCGTAGAGCTCTTTGAGTACCTGTTTCACCTATGCCTCGAAGTTGGGCGTACCATCGGGCATATGCTCCATATTTTCGCGCTTGGCCTCCTGCTCGGCCTCGTACGCGTTCATCTGCATACGCACTTCGTTGATCTGCTCCGGGGTCACCCCCTCGTCACTTGACCAGATCACCTCCACATCGTCACCGTACTCTTTGCCCATCTCCTCTATCTTGTCAGCATACTCGTAGACATCGAGGACAATCACCGGATCTGCATCGGGCTTTTCGGTATCGACCAGTTCAATGTACCAGCGTCCAATCGGGCTTGTCTTGATGGTAGATTCAAATATGGCTGCCATGGCTAAAATCCTAGTTTCTTATGTTTGAGATCCCCGTGATAGACGACATCCTTGGGGTCGATGTTCTCATCCTGAAGCACGTCAGGTACCGGATTTTCGGATTCAAGACGCTTGATCTCCTCATCGAGTTCATCTTCCTGATAGGTCATCATCATATCTGCCGCAATCACCTCGGGAATACGCTGTATTTTAATGAGTTTTTCAATCTCCTCTTCGACCCCCTCACCTTCGACGGTGACGATAATCTTTCCCTTCTCTTTGTCATGCACATGGTAGTCGACATAGTCAGCTTCCTTGAACTGTTCGACCAGCATATCGATATGCTTTGGCAGTGCCTGCACTACAATACTTGATACATTCATTGTTTCTCCTCTTTATTGTTTTAATTCACCACATTGCATTTTTGCCTTTGTGTTGACTCGATGGCGACAAAGGAGCACCCAACCCGGAGGGCGGCTCTGCCGTTTGCGACTGCCAGAGCTATCGAGTCAACACACAATAGCCAAAGAACGTTATTACTTATTCAGGTCCCACACCATAACCGTCTTGTCGTCACTGGCGGAGTAGAGCCTGTTTTCATCTTTGAAAATGATTACATTAAGTGTACTCTTTTGTCCTTTAAGCACAGCCAATTTGGAGTGCGTCAAGGTGTTGAAAACGGAAATACTGTTGTCCTCATCCATCGCAAACGCCACCTTTCTGCCACTGGGGCTGAGTGCGGTCGCGTAGATGAGAAAATTTCCCTGAATGTAGCTGCCTTTGCCCGTAGCGACATCATAGAGCGCTCCGCGTCTGTCCTGCCCTGCGGCAGCGACCATACCATTTTTGAAATCGACCTTGTAGACATTGTCTACATTGAGCCCCTCCAGCGTCTTGAGTATCTTTCCTGTCTGCACATCCACCACACTGAGCACACCGCTCTCGCAGGAGAATACCGCCTGTGTTCTATCTTCATTGAGCGCGAAATCGGAAAATTTCGACTCGCTCAGCTGCACACGGTAGCGCTCTTTTCTGGTTTCCGTATCAAAAAGAGAGACCTCGTCACTCAGATAGCCCAGCAGAATGTGTGTTTTGTCTACAAAACGCGCCTTGATCAGCGGCTTTTTGTCTTTGTGCGAAAGTAGCTGCGTCAGTTTGCCGTTTTCGAAAATGTAGAGGTTGGAGTATCCACCGATACCGCTGTCACTGAGCAGCAGATAGCGCTCCCCGATGCGGTCGGTACTCATCACTCTTGCGGGCATCATGTCACCCATAAAATCCTTGACATCAGGAATGGCAATCTCTTTGAGCTTCTGCAGCGTGTTGGCATCGTAGACTTCGATGTGTCCTGCATCGGTTGCGATGGTAAGCAGGTTCTCAGAGAGTACCATATCTTTCGCGATACCGTTCAGGACGATGGAGGAGGTGGGTGCAAGCTGGGCAGTGGCCCATACCGACACACTCAAAATAAGTAAAAGCAGAAGCCTTCTCACACCAGCTCCTCAACCCGCTTCAGCACCAGTGCCGCAATCGCCTCTTCGTCCAGGTCGGACTTGACACCGTAAAGGTCACCCTCCGAAGCGATGAAGTTCGTGAAAGCTTCATCGGATTCAAGTGCCTCTGCTAACGTTGCCATCTTCTCCTCACCCAATGCTTTCTGTACCGGCTCGGCAATGTAGATGATGAAGTTGTACTCCTCAAAATCGAACTCGAACTCTTCGGAGTCGTAATCTTCATAGTTCTCATCCACATTGAGCAGGTGGCGCAGCTCTACATCTTTGTCTTCAAGCTTTTCGAACAGGTTTGGGTATAGCTCTTGTAAGTTCATTTGTTTCTCCGTTTCTTTGAGGATGCCTCTGTCAAAGCAAAGGCTTCATATGAAATCGCCTGTGTCGGACAGCGCGAAAGGCAGAAGCCGCAGGCGGTGCACTTCTCCTCGTCGATGACGGGGTTGAAAAGCCCGTTAAAGAGTATGGCATCATCTATACAGGGCTCCTTGCAGCTGTGGCATATCACCCCGTGGTGTGCCACACACGCCTCAAGCGAAATTTTGAAAACCGCATTGAGACTGCTTTGGGTACCTTCATGCGAAAGTGAGAGCACATCCGCCTCGCATACATTTGCACATTCGTCACAGAAGGTACACCCGTTTTGCTTAAAGGTAAGCGCAGGCGTTCCCTCTTCAGTGATAAAGATGATCTTTTCGTCACAGGAAGCGACACAGGCTTTGCTCTCGCAGCCCGGGCACTCACTCTGAAAAAGAGATTCACTCTTACCATACGGCGGTCTTACCAAAAGAGGCGACGCCTCTTTGGCAGAACCCAGTCTGGTGGCAAAAGAGGTAAAAAGCTCTCTTCTGCTCGCCACTATTTGACACCTTCGTCGATGACATCTGCCAGGTTGGACTTGGTTTTCAAATCACCTGTAAGACCATCAGGCTGGAACGTATTGGCGACTGCAGTCTGTACGTTTGCCTGCGGTGCGTGACACTGTGAACAGTTGTAACGTCCCTGATAGAGGTGATTCAGCTTTTTCTTCTTGGCAAGCGTAATATCACCCACATTGCCGATATCACCCTTGGGACCGACCACTTTTCCCTCTTTGACAAGCTCACCGTTTTTCAATACAGTTTCTGGTCTGTAGTCTGTAAAGTGAGATGGCGGAATCGGTGTAGCACCTACCCCTTTTGCCACGTCAGGCATGTGACACCCTAGACACTGATTGTTGTCTTTGGTAATCGGAAGCAGACCATCCACTGAGTGTGGGATCATTGGCGGTGCATTGACATAGGCACGTTCAAATCTCGGTGCTGTTCCCGGTGCGGGTCTGTCCTCTTTTACTTCAGGCGGCGCGACATTGTCTTCACTGAAGAGCGATGTCTTTCTCAGACCAAGTACGGTCTCATCCACTACCTTCTTGTTGCCAAGATCCTCTTTCGCAATACGCTTTGGATCGGCTACCTTTTCGTTGATATTGATCACCTTCGGTCCTGCAGCTGCCGCAGGTGCAGCCGCACCGCCGCCACCCTTGATGGCGTCAGCCATTGCAGCCATATCCACATCTGAGAGTGACTTCACCTGCCCGGCCATAATGCCTTTCATCGCACCGCCGTAGGTTCCGGCCTTGTAGCCTTTGAGGGCTGCAACGATCTCCTCTTTGGACATATCTTTGACCACTTTGGATTTACCCATCGCCTTCTTTTCGAAGTTCGCTCCGTGACATCCGACACAGGCTGCCGTACTGGCCCCGTAAAGCGCCGACGCCGCAAGCAGCGATCCCGCTGCCAGAAGTTTGATTGTTCGTTTCATACTCTACCTCCCACTTATTTTTTGATCTCAGCTGCGATCGCCTCGATGTCAGCATCGGAAAGTGACTTAACCTGCCCCTGCATAACACCTTTCATCGCACCGCCGAACGTTCCGGCCTTGTAACCTTTGAGCGCTGCAATGATCTCCTCTTTGGACAGATCTTTGACGATCTTGGATTTACCCAGTGCCGCCTTGCCGAAGTCTGCACCGTGACACCCAACACACGCTGCCGTACTTGCCGCATACATCGCTGTCGCGCCAAAAAGTACGCTTACTGCCATTACCTTTACTGCTCTTTTCATCTTCTTCTCCTTCTTTGTTTGGTATGAAGCACGCCTCTTAGGCTGTCGCTTCCTTTTGCTTCTGCGCCATTGCGCGAATGCCAAATTCCAGTGCGTTGTCACCGCACACATCGATACATCGGCCACAGTTGGTACACTCACCATCCGTTACCGATACACTCTCTTTGTTGATCATCCAAAGCACCTGGTTCTCGGGACAGACCACCTTGCACTCCATACAGGCCGTGCAGGCATCATGATCGTGCTTGACACGGATCAGACTCTTCTGCCCTATCAGCGAATAGGCTGCACCCAGCGGACAGACATGGCCGCACCATCCGTTCTTGACCCCAAAGAGGTCGAAGAGGAAGATGGCTATGACCACCGATATGCCGGCACCGAATCCGAAGATGATGCCACGCTGCATGATCGTAATGGGGCTTAGTACTTCAAATGCCGCCACACCCACGACTGCCGAGACGATCAGCCCAAGCACCATCAGCCAGTAGCGTACACTGCGCTTGAGAAAGCGGTAGTTGACCTCCTCCTTGTCAAGCTTCAGTACCCGTCTGAGCCAGTTTGCCAGATCGGTGACCATATTGATGGGACAGACCCAGCTGCAAAACGCCCTTCCTCCTATAACGAAGTAAAAGAGCGTGATGATCGCCGCACCAAGCAGTACATCACTGCCTATGACAAACCCCGTTGCAAGCACCTGCAGTGTCGTGTAGGGGTCTGCCAGCGGAATCACACCAAAGAGCACGGACGATCCGAACGTACCTTTGAGGATGTTCCATCCATAAGCGTTGGCGCCGAAGTAGAGCACCAAAAGCCCTATCTGCGTAAACCGTCTAAGAAGCAGGTATTTGATCTTTTTCATCAGTACGCTATCTCCTTATTGAGGTAATCTACAGGGGTCTCTTCGCTCCGCTTCGTTTTCGTCTCTATCTTATCCATATCGCGATCACCGACTCTAAGCTGGTCTTTCTTGTCCCAGCCTTTGACATAGTGATCACCCGCTTTACCGGTTGCATAATCGGTCGGCAGCACAAATATCGCCGCCTTTTCGGTCACACACGCCTTTTCACACAGTCCGCAGCCCGTACAGACATCCGAATGGACCACCGGCAGCAAAAACGCATGCTTTCCGGTACGGTCGTTTTTCTGATATTCCAGTGAGATCGCTTCATCCATCAGCGGGCAGGCGCGGTAGCACGCATCGCACTGCAGTCCCCAGAAGGCGACACAGCTCTCTTTGTGTACCACGGCCAGCCCCATTCTTGCCTTCTTGATGTCAAGTTCGCCCTTCTCATCCGTGACTGACGCCTCGCTGAGCGCTCCGGAGGGACAGACAGGTACACAGGGAATATCATCGCACATATAGCACGGTACATCCCGCGGTGTGAAGAACGGGGTACCGACCAGCTTGTGGTCACCGCCCTTTGCCATCTTCAGTGTTCCAGGACGCTGTTTGCCCGTCTCCTTGTCCACATTGGTGTCACGGTTGACACAGGCTTCTGCACAGAGACCACACTTGATGCACGCTTTGAGGAAATCCTCTTCGGGCAGTGCACCGGGCGGTCTGAGCACCAGCTTCGCAGCCTTGGCTTCAGCGCTGTACCCGCTCCACAACACACCTGCAAATGCTGTCAGCCCGACACTCTGCAGTGTCGTTGCCATAAACTTTCGTCTGCTGTTGTCGGAGCTCTTTGCCATCTACTTACGCCTTGTAAATTTTAACTGCACACTTCTTGAAGTCTGTCTGCTTACTCATTGGACAGGTAGCGTCAAGACACACTTTGTTGATAAAGACTTTCTCATCGAACCATGGTACAAATACCAGTCCCTGAGGCGGTCTGTTACGTCCTCTGGTCTCGACACGCGCCTTGACCTTGCCACGACGTGATTCGACCCATACGAGCTCACCACGCTTGACACCCTTGGCTTTCGCATCGTTTGGATGCATGTAGCAGAGTGCTTCAGGCACCGCACGATAGAGTTCGGGAACTCTCATCGTCATCGTTCCAGAGTGCCAGTGCTCGAGCACACGTCCTGTACAGAGCCAGGTATCGTACTCTTTGTCCGGCATTTCCGGTGGATCCATGTATGGTCTTGCAAAGATCTTCGCTTTGTTAGGCAGCGGCTTTTTCTTCTTGTCTTTGATACCTGTAAGGTCACCTTTAGGTAGCGCTTTTGCAAGCGGTCCGTAGAATGCGAAGTCTCCGCCAGGGTTGGCTTTTGCCGCATACGGATCATACTTGACGTTGAATCGCCACTGTGTCTCTTTACCGTCAACGACAGGCCACTTGAGCCCTCTTACCTTATGGTAGACATTGAACGGTGCCAGATCGTGTCCGTGTCCTCTACCGAAGCTTGCATACTCTTCGAAGAGATACTCCTGGATCATGAAGCCATATCCTTTGAATACCTTTCCGTCAGAACCGACGACATTTCTGGCATCACCCATCGCTTCGGAGTTGTCGAACCCTTTCTGAGGGAACTCGTTTGGCTTGAGCGGATAGTTCTTCTTCGCTTTTTCGTTGGCAAAGAGGATTTCGTACATTGTCGTATCGTCGTTGTAGCCCATCTTCTTCGCATCTTTGCGAACATCCGGAAGCTTCTTGCCGTTTCTGAGCGTATATGGACCCCAGAGATCTTTGACGGTAAAGCGCTTGGCAAACTCAACCCACTGCCAAGTGTCACTCATCGCGTCACCTACAGGTAGTACCTGCTGTCTCCAGTGCTGTGTACGTCTTTCGGCGTTTCCGTACGCACCCCACTTCTCGTAGATCATCGCAGACGGCAGTACAAGGTCGGAGACCATTGCCGAAATTCCCGGATATCCGTCGGAAGTGACGATGAAGTTGTCCATTTCGCGTGCTGCCTTGATCCAGTGTTTTGCACTCGCAGAATCCTGGTAGGCGTTACAGACGTTGACCCATGCGAACTTCACGACACCGTCTTCGATATCTCTATGGATCTTCATGATGTGCTGGTTGCCTACAGGGTTGAGTGTACCGGCAGGAACGCCCCACACTTTCTCTGCATGCGCTCTGTGCTTGGGGTTTTTGACCATCATATCCGCCGGCAGTCTGTGACAGAATGTACCGACCTCACGCGCCGTACCACAGGCACTTGGCTGACCTGTCAGAGAAAATGCCCCTGAACCCGGTTTCGCCTGCTTGTTGAGCATGAAGTGTACGTTGTACGAGAGGGTGTTGACCCATGTACCGCGTGTATGCTGGTTCATACCCATTGTCCAGAAAGAGACGACCTTTCTGTCTTTTTCAATGTAGAGATCTGCAAGCATCTGCAGCTTCTTCTTGAAGCTCTCGAGTGATTCGTTCGGATCACCCTTGGCGATCTTCGCTACATAGTCAAGCGTATACGGCTCAAGTGACTTCTTGTAGTCCTCAAAAGAGATCTCCCAGTGCTTGAGTGTACCAGGGGTGTTTTTGAGCACTTCTCCCTCTTTCTTGCCAAACGGTGCAAGTGCAGGCGCCTCTTTGGCGGAGATCTTCTTCTCCATCTCTTTGTTGATCGTCTGCATCTCTTTGGCGGTGTACTTACCGGCACTTCCGTCAGGTCTGACAGGTGTCAGTGATTTCTCGCCCTTTCTTCTCATACCGTAACCGATGTTGACCGGACCGGTGGCGAAGACCATATGCTTGTTGACGAAATCCCAGTCGATAATGTCCTCTTTACCGCCGCCCTTTTTGTCACGGTAGACAATCTCTCTTGCAAGGTAGTTCCAGATCGCAAGGTCGGTGTTTGGCGAGAAGATGATGTTGAAGTCACCCAGGTCACACGTTCTGTGCGTATAGGTCTGGATGTTGACAACCTTCACCTTGTCAGGATTGGAGAGCTTTCTGTCTGTTACACGTGACCAGAGGATCGGGTGCATCTCTGCCATGTTCGATCCCCACGTGACGATAGTGTCGGTAATTTCGATATCGTCATAACAGCCAGAGGGCTCATCGATACCGAATGTCTGGTAGAAGCCGACAACCGCCGATGCCATACAGTGGCGCGCGTTGGGGTCGATGGCGTTGGAGCGGAAGCCCGCTTTCATCATTTTTTGTGCCGCATACCCTTCCATAATGGTATACTGCCCTGAAGCGAAGACCGCTACACCTTCAGGACCGCTCTCTTTGAGTGCTTTCTTGGCATGCTTTTCCATTTCGTCAAAGGCGCGCTGCCAGCTGACAGGTCTGAATTTTCCTTTTTTGTCGAACTCGCCCTTGTCGTTCATACGCAGCAGCGGCGTCTTGAGACGGTCCGCTCCGTACATGATCTTGGCGTTGAAGTATCCCTTGATACAGTTCAGCCCCCTGTTGACCGGTGCGGCGGGGTCACCCTTGACCGCGACGATCTTGCCGCCCTTGGTTGCGAGCATGATACCACACCCCGTACCACAGAAACGGCACGCTGCCTTGTCCCATCTCCAACCCTTCTCTGCGTCGTTCGCCGCAGCCTGCAGGTTGGAAGGAACGGCAATTCCTACAGCACTGGCAGCTGACGCAGCAGCAGCGCTTTTTAGAAATTCTCTTCTATTCAAAGCCATATTACTTCCTCCATCAATTTATTTTCCGTTATAGAACCTATAACAACGTCTATAGTTTATCACAGAAAAAGCGGAAGGAAAGATGATTTATATCAAGATTTCTGATTTCTATCATAATTTGCAGCAATAAGAAAGATTTAAAATAGGAGGCTTTTTCTCTTAGTTCAACGAAACAGATTCGCATTCAAAATCGATACAGCATAACTGATGAAATGGAGAGTTTTTTTATCTTATTTGATACGGCACAAAGGGGATATTACATCCCTGCCAGTGCTTTTTTGACATTGTCGTGCGCCATCGAAATGTTCCAGGCCGGCTCCCAGACCACTTCCACTTCGACCTCGCCGACACCCTCGATGCGCTCGACCGCCTCCTTGACCCACGTGGTGATCATCTGATGCAGCGGACACCCCTGTGTCGAGAGTGTCATCACCACATGCACATTGCACTTCTCATCGATGATCGCATCGTAAATCAGCCCCATCTCCACCAAATTGAACCCCACCTCCGGATCGATCACAGTCGAAATCGCATCATATACCATCTCTTTTGTAATATCACACATATCCACTCCTTCTATTTTTTTGGTGCGTGATTACGCACCCTACATAACAATATTCAATAAAAGCTTTTCGCCAGAAAAGCATACCTTCATCATCCATTATCCATCATCAATCTTCAATCAAATCATTTTCCATAAGCCAGCATCTTCCGCATCGTCACAAACAGAAAGACCGCCCCCATAAAGAGAAAACTGGCTCCGGCTTTGAAGAGCGTATCATTCACAACCAACAGTCCGGCTCCGCCAAGCACCACACCTGCGGCGGTAAACCAGAACATCATCGACGCACCCTCTTTGGAGTACATCTCATGGAGCATCGGTACCTTCTTTTTGCCCACCAGCGGTGCAAAACGCTCGAACCAGACCAGAAACGGCACAATCTTGTAGAGGTGTCCCGTGATCATCGAAGCGATGAAACCCATCAGCAGAAACCAGACCGACGCGTGCAGCAGGTTGTTTTTGCCGCTCAGGAAAAAGAGCACACCCAGTACTATGGAGAGGATGAGACTTCCAAAGGCGAAAATCATCGATTTTGCCCAGATATCCAGCTCTTTTCGCACTGTCAGCTTCGCGATCAGCCATATCTGCCAGAGATAGAAAAGAATTCCCACCGTATTGACGGCATACCCAAGGTACATCAGCCACTCCACGCCAAAGAGTGCACCAAAGAAAACCACACCCACGCCTGCCACTACCAGCTTGAATGCAATGCGTATCGGCTTCTCGTCAAAACCGTGTGCAAGCGAGAACATCGGAATGAGAATCAGCGAAAGACCGATGATGGTCAGTACCACATAGCCGCCGACAACGGCATAGACATGCGCTTTAAGCATCAGGCCCACATTGACGGCAAGGTCACCGCTGAGTCCAAGTGCAATGGCAAAACCGGTCAAGATGCCAAGCAGCAGATACCCGTTGCTCCACGCAACAGTATCGACGGTCAGTGTACGGATGGTCGTCTTCTTCAGCGTGGCGATGTTCTCTACGGCAAAGATGATCATCGCAACCAGTACCAGCAGTCCGCCGTAGGGCAGAAGCGCCGGCATCAGCCAGAACCCCGCCACCATACCGGCCACACCGACAAGCAGCAGCGGGAAGATGACATAGTAGACATCGACCACCGCATGTCCTGTCTCAAGCACCACCGGAATGAGCTGTGCCATGGCACCGAAGATGATCATCATCACAAAGCCAAGCAGAAAGAGGTGCACCCATCCGGCCACATCCGTCTGCGCATAGGTGAAGTCGGGAGCGAAAAAGAGCAGTGCTCCCATCGCCAGCAGATAAAAGACTACCCCTGTACTGAAAAAGGGCGATATCAGCTTCAACGGGGGTGCAAAGTCACTCGAGACAGCTTTCATCTCTTCCTATCCGTGGCAGGCAGCATCGTTGAGGTTCGCCTCTTCGCTCGCTCCCGCTTTATAGGAGAAGATAAGCTTCACGCGGCCATCTTCCATCTTCTCCGTTTCGATGTCGTAGTTCTCCCCAATCTTGTCAAGCAGCCCCATCGGCTTTTTGTGGTTGATCATCACAAGTTTTTTGTTCGGACTGTCGATAAGTTTGAGACCGGCCATCGCATTGACCATCGGCTCCGGAGGCCCGCACTTGGAAGTGTCGAACTCGTAGTACTGTGTCTCACCCATGGTATAGGTAAAGAAAGGAACGGTCGCTCCCTCCACTTCGATCGGTGTTTTGTTTAATTCAGACATATTAACTCCTATTTGTGATTTGCCCCATTGTAATAGGTTATCACTAAGATAACCTTGACCTATGTCAATCTTTTTTAAAATTCTCCTCAAAATAGCTTTCTACCATTTTGTCGAACTTCTCCATACGCGCCCTGCCCTTGGGAAGTTCTTTGCGCAGACGCTTCATGGAAGCGAGAAACTCCCCCACACTTTCGGGAATGATGCGTTCGAAGTGCTGCCGTATGCGCTTGGCAAATGCCGGAGAGGCACCGCCTGTGGAGAATGCAATGGTAAGGTCGTCACGTTTGATGTAGGAGGGGAAGATGAAGTCGCAGTAGTCGGTGTTGTCAACGGAGTTCACCAGAATACGCCTGCCGCGGCTCTCTTCGAAAATAGCTTTGTGCAGCTCAACCGTATCGGTAGCGACAATGACGATGTCAAAGTTGTCGATGTCGCCTTTTTTGTATGCTCTTGTGTAGAGGGTCAGGCAGTGGTCTTTGACAAGCCGGTTGGTCTCTTCGCCAACCTCCATGCTGATGACGGTGATCTCCTTGGTGAAATCCACCAGTTTATCCAGTTTCTCGGCTGCAATGTTCCCGCCGCCGACGACCAGCACTTTCAGTCCCTCCAGATCCATAAACATGGGGAAATACGCCATAGCCTACCCTTTCTGATTTCTCTTCTGCCAACTCTACCGAAAGTCTATCATAATTGCTTTGACACATATCAATGTGCCCTGATATAAAATTGACTATAATCTTAACAAACTATCGGTTTCACTCAATAGCTCTGGCAGTCGCAAACATGAGAAGCGTGAGCGAAAGACAACTGCTTGTCTTTCGTAGCTTCGGAACCGGAATGGTCGTAGCGCAGCGCAGCCATGAAGGCGCCGCCCTGCGGGTTGAGTGCTCCTTTGTCGCCATTGAGTGAAACCTTAGATAGCCAATTAATTAAAAAATCTATCAAAAAAGAGAAAACCATGCACGATGAACTGCTCTACCAGATGCAACACGCCTTTCCTTTAAGCCAGAGGCCATTCAAGGAGCTTGCCGCCACGCTTGGCAGCAGTGAAGCGGCGATGATGGATGCCGTACGCCAACTCAAAGAGGAGGGAATCATCCGCCAAACCTCCGCCATTTTCGACACCAAACGGTTGGGGTACAAGTCGTCGCTGGTTGCATTCAAGGTCCCTGAAGAGAAGATTGAACACGCCGCTGCAACCATCAACGCACACCCCGGCGTCAGCCACAACTACCTGCGAAACCACGACTACAACATCTGGTTTACCATGGCAGTCGCCCCTGATAGCAAACTGGGTCTGGAGAAGACCATTGACATTCTCAAAGAGGCAAGTGGTGCAGAAGATGCCATCATCCTGCCCACGCTGAAAATGTTCAAGATCAAAGTACAGATGGATACCACCGGAAAACGTGCCAAAAAAGAGAAGGTACACAAGGCTGCCCACAAAGAGATAGAGCTGACACCTGAACATATTGAGGTCATCAAAGTGCTGCAAAAAGATATCGATATCGTCGAAGAGCCCTTTAAAGGTATGACCGAAGCACTCGGTATGTCACATGAGAGACTTTTCCAGATTGCAGGTGAACTCAAAGAAGCAGGGGTCATGCGACGCTTTGCCACCATCCTCAACCACCGCAAAGCGGGGTTTGGTGCCAACGCCATGAGCGTCTGGTCGGTACCTGAAGAGAAAGGGGAGGAGATTGGCAGACAGCTTGCCGAGTTTTCAGCGGTGAGTCACTGCTACCTGCGCCCAAGATACCCCAACTGGCCCTACAACCTCTTTGCCATGGTGCATGCCAAAACACAGGAGGAGTGTGACACCCTCATCGAAGAGATGGCACAAGAATCTGGACTGAAAGAGTACGGCAAACTCTACTCGACCAGGGAGTTCAAAAAACAGCGGCTGGTCTATTTTGATGATGCGTTTGCGGAGTGGGAGGAAAGGGCTAAGGGCTAATCCTTGTATCCGATCTTCTCCTTGAAATCGGCGATACAATTGGTACAGGTTTTAATGGTATTGTTCTCAATAATAGCAAGGAGTGCATCCTGATTGAGAATATGGAGTTTATGGTTCTCTATCTTGATGATCCCCTCTTTTTTCATTTTTGTCAAAATACGTGAAAAGGTTTCGGGTGTCAGGTTGAGAATAGAGGCGATCTCATTGTTTTTCAGGCGGTTGAAGATCGTTACTTTCTTCAGCATCAAATCTGCCACTTTCGCTTCGGAAGAGAGGATGGTCTCTTTATGTACCAGTGCCGAAAGCAGGCTTATCTTGCCTGTCAGTGACTTGATCAGTTCCAAAGAGAACTGCGGCTGGTTAAGATAGTCATAGAGTTTGTTAAAGTGCAGCAGTCCTATTGCTCCGTCGGTCACAAATTCACAGGTTGCGGGAAAAGGCTCTTTTTCAAAAATAGCAAACTCCGCAATGAGTCCGGGAGCAGAAAAGCGATTGATCTGTATCTGGCTGCCTTTGGGTGTGGTTTTATAAAGCTTGACACTCCCATGCATCAGGATATGCAGATACTCGCTCTCATCACCTTCATAAAAGACAATACTCTCTTTGGTATACTGTTTGATATGGATCTCTTCTTGAAGCTCTTTGATATAGTTTTGTCCCAATGCCGAGAACATCGGTATCTCTTCAAGTGCGAACATGCTGCTTTCCTTCTTTATCGGAATAACATATACTATACACTATAAACGATAAATTCTCTCCTACTTTATCTAAAGAATATTTTATTTTTCAAACCAACTGAGCTGCTTACGAAGATTTACCACCTCTCCTACCACAATCAGTGCAGGGGTAGGAAGGTCTTTGGCCTTCTTGTAGATATCTTCAAGCGTACCTACTACCGTCTTTTCATCGGGTGTCGTCCCTTTACTGATAACTGCAACCGGATGCTCTTTGGGTTTGCCGATCTCTATGAGTTTTTTGGTAATCTTGTCCAGATTGTGCAGTCCCATCAAAAAGACGATCGTATCGTCTGTTTTATAGTTCTCCCACGGTATCTGAGACTGCGCTTTTTTTGACTCGTGTCCGGTAACCACCCGAAACGATACCGTCACCCCGCGATGGGTAACCGGAATGCCGGCATACTCCGGTACGGCAATGGCAGAAGTGATGCCTGGGATAAACTCAAATGTGATGCCCCGTTCTCTCAGATAGATTCCCTCCTCGCCGCCACGTCCGAATACCAGTGGGTCTCCCCCTTTCAGACGCACCACGGTCTCGTATTTTAATGCCGCCTGATAGATCAGTTCATTGATCTCCTCTTGCGGCAATGTATGATGGGAATCCTCTTTGCCGACATAGATAAACTCACACCCGCTCTTTGCCTGCTGCAAGATATCCGGATTTGCCAGCCTGTCATAGATAATCACATCTGCCTGCTGTACCACACGCAGTGCCTTTACCGTCAAAAGATCGATATCTCCGGGACCCGCTCCTGTCAAATAAACCTTACCCATCGTCCTTATCCTTTCTTGTACGCAATCACGTACCCTGTAACCCAATATTCAATAAAAGCTTTTCGATAGAAAAGCATACCAAAACTCCTCATTCCTAATTCCTCACTCCTCATTTGCTATCTGAACATCATTCAGATAGCACGACGGATCTTCCGCCCACATATCCCCATAGATCGCATACGCCCTGCTGCGCGATCCGCCATTACAGATGTCAAGGTAGCGACAGTCGCTGCATTTGCCGCCAAGTTCACGCGGATGGACACGCAGTTTCTGCAGCAGTTCGGTCGGTTCGTTCGTCCAGATATCCGAAAAGTCCTGATGCAAAATATTGCCGATCTTGACCGGGAAGAAAGGGTCAGGCTTGACAAACCCTTCACTGTCGATATTGAGCAGTTTGCGTCCGGCAGAGTTGCCGCCCCATGCTTTGAGCCGACGCAGCATCTCTTCGGCATGCTCGGGGTATTTTTCTTTAAAGCGGTTATAGAACAAGATCGCATCCATCTCCATATTGCCTGTCACAATCTCAATATCTCTGCCGCTTTCATGGTATTCGAATGCTTTATCCAAAATGTACTCTACCGCCGCGATTCGCTGCTCCTTGCTCAGATCCATCTCCAGATTCTCCAGTCCCCGTCCGCTGTAAACCAGGTGAGAGATGTAGATCTTAGGGATGTTATGTGCTTCGGCAAGCTCAAAGATAAAACGCAGGTCATCGTAGGTATCTTTGGTGATTGTAAAGCGGATGCCCACTTTGGTTTTGCCATAGCTGTTGAGCAGATCGACCGCCTTCATCGACTCCACAAACGATCCTTTGAGTCCACGAAACCGGTCATGCACTTCAGGAGAGCCGTCAATGCTGATACCGATATAATCAAAGGTATCGAGGATTTTTTCGGCATTGGAGGTTTTGACATAGAGCCCGTTTGTCGAAAGATAAGTGACGATATCAAGCTCCCTACACCGCGCTGCAATATCAAAGAGGTCTTTGCGGGTCAGCGGCTCCCCTCCGGAGAAGATGAGAAACTTCACACCGTTAACTTTAAGCTTAGGCAGCGTATCCATGACATTTTCAGTTGTCAGTGTATCAACGGCATCGAGGTCGGCCTTGGAGTAGCAGTGCAGACAGCTGAGGTTGCAGCGGTTGGTAAAGTTCCAAATAGCGATCGATCCGTCAAGTACTCTTGCAGGTTTTCCTTCGACCACGGAGTTTAACAGGTTGGAGAGTCTAAACATCTACTGTACCTTTACATTTTTGTAAGAGAGTATATATCGTGTAATTGCATCAAGATCCTCTCGTTTCAACTTGAAAGCCGGCATCGCATTGCGCTTATAGCCAAAGACTTTTGACACTGACTCCGGATCGGTGATCATCGCCTGAATCTCTTCGGCACTGCGCTTTTTGGCAATCTGCACAAAGGGCGGACCAAACGCTACAGCAGTCTGGTGGTGACATCCCCAGCAGTAGGTTTCAAAGATCTTTTTGCCTTCAGACGCTCCGGCACTCCCACACAAAACCATTATTGCCAATAAGCTGCACAACTGTTTTATCATATTATCTTTCATAATTATGATAATAACAACTTTTAAATCAAATAAAATTGATGCCGGACAAGAAAGCGCTTCTATTACAGAAGCTGCAACATCAAAAATCAATACCAAACAGCAGTTTGGTTGTCGTTTTGTTATTCCCCACTTCTGGATCAGGGTTACTGTCGTTGATTAGATCAAATGCCAGTTTTACCGAGAAGAAATCAAACAGTGGTATTGTAAAATTGAGATTGGAACGCAGCACCCAGTCCTCATTGAAGCCGTGATTGATACTTGGATAGTAGAGTGCAAAACCGTCAATGTCCAATCGCTTGATCAGCGTGATATCATCGATGCTATATTTTCCAAACAGCCCCAATGCAGCCGCACTAAAACGCTTATGCTTGTAGCGGTCTTCTGTATAGTTTATTGCCGCATATCCCAGCCCAAGTGTGGGTTCAAGCCACTTCTCTTTACCAAACTTGAAACGGTACCCTACCCCGGCAGAAGGAATATACAGACTGTCAATATGTCTGGGTTTGTCATACTCCGCCATGGCGGTGCCGTAATAGAATGTATTGTTCGTAACATGATAGCGGTAGGTTAGGAAACTGACAAGTTCATCCTTGTTGAGCGTCTTGGGGTTTTCCTCTACCTGTGTCGTTTCGTAGGCATAATCAAGATAAAAGAGTATTTCACTCTCCGCCTTCTTATATCGGGTATTGAGCCTTACGTTGACTTTGTTCTTTTTACTATTACCGTTCTCTTTCTCCAGCCCAAGACTGACAGTACCTTTTGTATAGGGAAATTTGTTTCGTACCCTGTTTTCAAACGAGTCATCATTTTGAACCGACATCACAAAATTATCGATATCTGCAATCTTGATGAGCCTTTCATGACCGTCACTGTCAATGACATTGAGAAATTTGTTCTCCTCTATACCAACAACCCTGCCTTCAATATCGATGCGCTTAAAAGAGATATGGTAATTGTATTTGGTATGAATCGTATCGATATCCTCATATTTGATATGATTCACCCCCTCGGCGTAATTGAGTTTAAACGATAGCCTGTCGGGTCCCAGATCGATGACTTTACCATGCAGTACCATCCCGTGGACGACGATCGTATCACGAATAACCTCTTTTTTCGGCTTTGCTTCAATATGCCCCCCGGCATAAAGCGGTACCATACAGCAAAAATGAATCACTATAACGATCAGGTATTTCAACATAAGCTACCTTTCTGTTCCTTTTTCCGGCTGATCGAGCGTAATAGTAGGAAAAGCGAACTTCAAGCCGTTTGCTTCAATGATTTCCATGATTTGGTACATTACATCCTCCTTGACCTTCAGCCACTCGTTCCAAACCGTTGATTTGGTAAATGTATAGACAAGAATATCAATGCTTGAATCAGCGAACTCATCCAGATAGACCATCAATGTACGTTTGACCCCCAGTTCATCCTCTTTGGATACCATCTTCGCACTCTTTTTGCTGCGATCTTCATAGATTGTCCGCTCCGTGGCAATATCGGGATGGTCATGCAGCATTTGGCGTATCTGTACAATCACATTTTGCAATGCTTCCCTAGGAGAGTCGTAAGTCACCGATATTTTCATCTTGATACGTCTCCCGACAATACGACGGCTCCAGTTCTTGACCTCTTTGTTCGCCAGTGTCGCATTGGGAATGGCAATAAGTGCATTGTCAAATGTCCGTATGGTCGTTACACGCACCCCAATCTCGACAACGTTCCCCTCTTTGCCGTCAACTTCTATCCAGTCTCCCTGAGAGAAAACTTCACTCATCAAGATCGAAACAGTCCCAAAAAAGTTCGAGAGACTCTCCCGTGCAGCCAATGCCACTGCAAATCCACCGATACCAAGTCCTGAAAGTACCGCGGTAAGATTGACCCCTGCAAAGTGCAGGAAAAAAAGAAGCCCGATAATGAGTACGATGAAGTTGACAATCTTGACGGCAATATTGAAAAGTTCGCTCTTGACTTTCCTGCGGGAGCGGTCGATATGCTCCAGCTTTACTCTGGCAATACTGTTAAGCGTTTTAAAAATGATGTAAGTGACGACGACCGAATAGAGCATGCCGAAAGTGCTTGCCGTCGATGCATCATAACTGAACTCATGATAGATGAAGAGAATCGCCTGCAGGTTGATCAGCAGCAGCAGTACGGAGATGGGTTGGCGCACATCATGGAGCACCTCCTTGGCATAGGGGCCGACCGAACGCATGCGCAGAAGCAACTTCTCGATCAGTACGATCACCACTTTCCGAATGAAGAAAATCACCAGAGACACCAGTAACATCAGCAACAGTTTGATGACACTCAACCCATAGGGTTTGAGCACTCGGTTCGCACGCTGCACCCCGTCTATCTGCTCGATGGCGAGTGCTGGCTTAAGAATATGCAGTTTGTCGTATTTGTTGTGCCGGTAGAGTTTTCGGCTGTTGACCAAAAAGTAGCGCACGATGTCACTGTTGATCTCCAAGAGTGCGAAGAACTCCTTTATATTCTGCTGCACCTGCTTCATCAGACGGTTTTTGGGCTTTTTACGAAGTATCTCCTCATATGCAGCATGTTTATCATCAAGTTTGCCGATCTCCTGCCACCCCTGCGCAAAGATATCGTGCATCTGCTTTTCGAACGATGTGATCTCATCATCATCCAACGCTTTGAAGATACGGCGTACCATTTTATTCTGAAGCTTCAGAAGTCGATAGGATTTCAGCTGCACCTCATCACGCAGTACTGCCTCTTTGTTGCCGCGCCGCTTGTTCAGTGCGATCATCTTCTCGAGCAGAAAAATCTTTTTGTCGAGCTCTTCAGCATTGCTGTAAAGCAGTTTCTTATCCAGCAGAATACGGTGAAAAATATCGGAGTAGAGTTTGTCACGCTTCTCCACCAGTTTTTTCATTGTGTCATCACTGATATTGCTGTCACTGCTCTCGGAGATCAGCTGCATCTGCTTTTCTACCCATGGGTGGTATTCACCTGCATGCAACGTAACCGTACAGAGTGTAAACAGTAACAGAGTGTAGACAGCGATAAGAGATCTGCGTAGTAAATTCATCCAGATAGTATAGCCAATTTCCCGTCCAAAGCGGGTTAAAGCTAAGCTAAGGCATTCTCCAATACCCTTGGGCTATAATAGCGCAAACGCCACAGGGGCATCTTGAAACCAGGAGAAGGATGTGACAAGACTCGATACACTCTCATTCGAAGAGGCTTACACCAAAGCGGTGGCACATGCAGCCGCCAAAACACAAAGTGAAATCGTTGCCGTAACCGAAGCACTCGGGCGCATTGTCGCCAAAGAGGTTGCAGCAACCAAAAACCTTCCCTCTTTCGACAACTCGGCCATGGACGGCTTCGCATTCAAGGCAGCCGATGCAGGAAAACGGCTGAAAGTGCAGCGTACCATCTTTGCAGGGCAAGTGCCACAAGCCTCCCTAAATGACGGAGAGTGCTACCGCATCATGACCGGCGCGCAGCTGCCAAGCGATGTCGACACGGTCGCCCCCATCGAACACTGCAGCGATGTCACCGAAGATGCCGTCACGCTTCCTGCGGACATCAAGCCTGGAAGCAACTTCAGAAAAAAGGGCGAAGAGCTCTCTGCCGGAGACATCCTCTTTCAAAAAGGCCACCTGCTACGCACAGCCGACATCGCCCTACTCTCCGCACAGGGGATCATGGCAGTGGAGGTCTTTCAGCGTCCAAGTATCGCCGTCGTCTCCACTGGCAACGAGATAAAGGAGCCCTGGGAGCAGGCAAACGACGATGAGATCTACAACGCCAACGCCTTTGGTATCTCCGCGCTGCTGAAGTCATTCGGATTTGTACCAACCTATGTCGGTGCCATTCCTGACAGTCTGGAGGCGAGCACCGACTTCATCGCGACACTGAAACGCTACGATGCGGTTATTACCACCGGAGGTATCAGTATGGGTGACGCCGATTTCCTCTATGAAGCCTTTCTTGCCAACGGGCTTGAACCCCTCTTTCACGGCATCAGCCTCAAACCAGGCCGCCCTACGATGATGGGTACCATGGGTGACACATTTGTGATGGCGATGCCGGGCAATCCGCTGACAACCATGCTGACCGTCCATGCCCTGGCCATTCCCGTACTCTACAAAATCGCCGGAGCCAAAGCGGTTCACCACACTTTCACCTACGCAGAGCTCTCCCACGACCTCAAACTCAAACCGGGACGCACCAACATCGTCATCGGCTGTGTCGACAACGGTGTATTCATCCCCACACGCAACAACAAGATAGGCTCAGGCATGCTCACGCCGCTGAGTGAGAGCAATGCCGTCGCTTACTTTGGAGAGGAGATTGGCACTGTTGAACGCGAAGATCTCGTCAAGGTCGTACTCTTCGAAGATACTACACGTTCAGAGGAAAACCGTACCATCAACCGGCGGTAGTCTCTTGGCCTTTCATCTCAAGCCATAGCAGTTTCAGCAGGCTCACCCAAAACAGTCCCAATCCGAAACCACCCAATACATCGGTAAACCAGTGCACCCCCAGATAGAGTCTGCTGCCGCCAATAAGCAGCGCCCAGCCCAGTGCCATGCAGCCAAGCAGCTGCTGCAAAAGCTTCGAACCGGTCTTCTCTCTTAACACAAAGTAGAGGGCAAAGGCCATGGCAGTCGCCATTGTCGTATGCCCGGAGGGAAAGGAGAATCCGCCTATCTCTATTGCCGAAGCTTCCGGACGCATGCGTGCAACCGTCAGTTTTACGGCAATGAAAAGCCCTGTCGCCCCCAGTGTCGCGGCTGCAAAATAGGCAAGGTCACTGTACCACCGCTTCCAGACAAAAAACGCCATCACCGGGATGGAAAAGAGTGCCGCTCCAGTGAAACTGTTCATATCCGTCAGCATCTTGACAAAAGGCACCAGTGCATCCATACGCCACTGTGCCATGGCAGTGTGTACCCACGCATCTACCTGTGGTGCATGCCCTGTTTTCAACACAAGCAGCAGCATGGCGCCAAAGAGCATAAGTGCAAGCAGCGCGATGACAAACAGCGGATTACGAATTTTTGGCATAAAGATACTCCAGTGCTTTTTTCATGCTATGGTAGCGCATTTTTTGCATCTCTTTCCTTTTGCATCTTTTGGGCACTTCAGTTATAATAGCCTCATCAAAATCACAAAGGAATAATATATGAAACATCTTTTCACACTTACATTACTCTCAGCCACTCTTCTCGCAGGCGATATTGCCATGCCAAAGTTTCAAAAATACTATATTAGCGGCATTGAGTTCGATACCCAAACCTACTGTGCCGATTTCGCCAATGTCATCAAAAAGCAGCAGCAGCAGATAAAAAATCTTGAAGCACAGGTAGCACAGCTTCACAAACAGCTTCAGGATCAGATAAAGAGCAATGCAAAAAAGGATGAACCATCAAAACCGAACCCTTCTGTAAAAAATGCAACTTCCCAAAAATCTGCAGTTACAAGTAAAATAATCATTTCAGACAAACCGATCTAAAAAGGAAAGTTCCCTGGCGGGAAGAAGCGAAAACACAAGGAAAGTAAAAACAAGGAAAGGGAAATGTTATGAAAAAGCGCTTCTGCCGCCGTAGGTGATGTCAAGAGGAAAAACAAGGAAGTTTACAAAACCCAGCCTGGGAAACAACACCCAGACCAAAGATGAAACAAAAACTCTCAACATCGCTGAAAGAGCCGAAACCCTTTCTTAAGAGCAGTATAACCCCTGAAGGCTAATCGTTGAAAAACAGTTGGTTAACCAACGGATAATATCTACTCTTTCTCGACAATTTCACCCTCCAGACTCTTCAAAAAGGCAACCACATCCGCAATCTGCGTTTTGGTAAACTCCTGTCCCACCTGATACTTCGACATGATACGTACCGCCTCTTCAAGTCTCTCCACCGCCCCGTTGTGAAAGTAGGGAGCGGTCTTCGTAACATTTCGCAAAATGGGCACACGAAACTTCAGGTCATCATCCTTTCCAAGGAAGCCTCCCTCGTTGACAAAGGGGAAAGGGCTCTCTTTGAGACGGACATTGGGCTCGAACATAAGTCCAAGATAGTCGGAGAGGTAGCGTCTGAGCGGGAACTTCTGGATGCTCTGCCCGCCTACGCTCATACCGGTGTGACAGCCGGCACACCCTTTGGTGACAAAGAGTGTCATCCCCCGCTTGGCAGAAGCAGAGAGGGCGCTGTCATCCCCCTCAAGAAAACGGTCGTACGCACTGCGTGTCAGCAGCGTACGCTCGTATGCCCCGATGGCCTTTCTCACATTCTCAAAGGTGACGTTCGCATCGCCGAAGACCGTTTCAAACTGCCGGCGCATCGCAGCATCCGCATTGAGCCTGGCTTCCACCTCTTTTGGGGTCATATTCATCTCGAACGGTGCCTGCACCGGACCGCCCGCCTGCTCCTCGACATCTTTGGCCCGCCCGTCCCAGAACTGCCGCTTTGCCAGTGCCGCATTGAGTACCGTAGGTGAGTTGAGATGTTTTGGGTTGGCCCTGCCGTGATACCCTATGGCTGTAGGGCGGTTGTCGTCACCACCCTCCTGCAGAATGTGGCAGGAGGCGCAGTTGATGGTCTTGTCACGGGAGAGACGCGTATCGAAATAGAGCTGCTGCCCCAGAGCGATCTTCGCTTCACTGGGCGGATTTTCCGGATTGTAGGTAGCCTTGAGTATCCCCTCGTAAGTTTTAGGCATCGGTACAAGGTTGTGGGAAGCGGCAGCCTGTCGCAGCTGCTGATCATTAAGAACCACCTCTTTTTTGGGTACGATCCAGGGCAGAGAGATGATGAACCCCACTACCACCAGCGCGATCGTCACCGGATGAAACAGCTTTTTCATGATACCCCTCCTTTTTGCGTGTCAGTCAAGATTCACTGCGAATCGACCTCCATCTTTTCAAGTGTTTCAAGCGCATCGTTTTTTACATAGAGCACAACCCTTGTATGCCCCTCCTCCTCGGCACGCATTTTGTCGTAGAGGTTTTGCATCTCTATCTTCTTCTCTCTTGAGACCGGTTCTCTTACAGACTTATACTCGACCGGCTTGCCGTCCTTGATGACCGTGGACATTCTGGCATAGACCCAGTAGTAGCCTTTGTCCTTGCGCAGGTTCTTGACATACCCCTCCCACACTTCGCCGCGCTTGAGCATCGCCCACATATCGGCAAAGGCGGACTTTGGCATGTCGGGATGGCGAATAACATTGTGCGGTTTACCAATGAGCTCTTCGGGTCTGTAACCAGAAATCTCCGCAAAAGTTTCATTCACATAGGTAATCTTTCCGCTAAAGTCGGTCCGTGAGACGATCAGCTCGTCTTCTGGTACTTCGGTCTCAATGAACATATCGAAAGTCGTTTCCATGGCGTAAGCCTCCCTTTTTTAGGCAGATAATGCTCATTATAGCATGCACCTAAATGCTTTTTCATGATCTTAATCATGATTTCTTTCATAAAAGATACCTTTGCAGTTGACATATCTCAATCAGATTTTTCTTGCAAAAAGCTACAATAGCTAAAACTATTTGCAAAAGGGCATCCATGACCAGTCAGGAATTCCTCCCCTACCTCAAACTCGTCGGTACCGGTCCCAAGCGTAACCGCGATTTGACTTACGAAGAGATGCAAACCGTCATCCGTGCTATGCTCAAAGAGGAGGTCGTACCCGAACAGGCAGCGGCCTTTCTGCTTGGCTGGCGTGTCAAGGGAGAGAGCATCGAAGAGTTCAAAGCCGCGCTCGATGTTTTTGACGAATTCATCGTTCACGACCCCAAACCGCACACGGTGGAGTTTGGCTACCCCTACGACGGCAAGATCAACAACCCCTACCTGCTTTCACTCATGGCACAGGCACTTGAACCCTTTGGTGTGGAGCTCTCACTCCACGGCGGTCTGCTGCAGCCCGCCAAAGGCGGCGTCACCCTCAAAGAGGTGTGCGATGCAGCACCTCTACCCAAAAACGTACACTTCTATGACCGCAAAACCTATTTCCCAGAGCTCTACCGCTTCAGCGAACTTCGTGCAAGGCTGGGACTGCGAAGTTCTATCAACACCATCGAAAAGCTGCTTGGCATCACTAAAAGCGAAACGGCTGTCATTGGTGCCTTTCACAAACCTTTTATCCAAAAATACATTGCACTATACAAAGAACGCTACAAAAAGCTCATTATCATCAAAGGCAACGAGGGAAGCCCGGAGATATTTGGCAAGTGTGCCATTACCCTTGTAGAAAACGATGAAATAAACGAATTCAAAGTCGACCCCAAAGATTACGGCATCGAATATGCCAAGTCGTTCAAGCTAATTACGCTGGAAGATTCTCTAAACCAGACGCTACACCCAAGTGAAAGTTTTATGAAACTGGCACAGTTCAATGCTGCTGTGCTGCTCTTTTTACTGGGAAAAGTGCCATCAATTGAAGAAGAAATGAACAAACACTTGTAAAATCACTGTATTTATGCTACAATTTGGTAAATAAATTCACCTTATAAAGGATACAGACATGAAAAAACTTGTAAAAAAAGGGTTTCTTTCAGTTGCAACGCTCACTGCTCTGAGTACACAAATGTTTGCAGCAAGCGGACAGACATCAGTGAGCTTCAACTTCCCCAATATCGTCATTCTTCACTACGTAAGTGACGTAAAGTTCGATGTACCTGCAACCGTCTTTGGACCTAATTCCGTTGCAGACACAACCCAGAAAGTATTGAACGGTTTCACTGCTCCAAACCTCAATGGAGATGCGGCTGTATCTGTAACCCTTTCTACTGCACTGAATGGATACACAGGTACAATCAACAATGCATGGGCGGTACGTGCCATCACAACAAATAATGTACAAGTTCAGATCACGCTCGATACTGCAAACGCTACAAACGGAACCAGTACAGTAACGCTTTCAAACGCAACAGTAGATGATGGTACAAACTCTGGTGCTACCATTCAATTTGCACCTCCGGGGCTCTCTGCAGCCAATGCCCACTATGGAAACGTCAATTTTAATATCGACTTTTCAGGCGTAACTACAAACGGCTTGCACCAGGGAGCACAGTACACTGTAACTGCAACCGCTCTGTAGCAACAGTAAGGAAGAGGAATGAAGCTTCTGCCTCTTCTTTGCATATTATGTCTCTCCCCTTTCACTCTCTATGGTTTTCAAGACTGTAAACTAAGGATATTGATCGATCCGGTCTCCAAATCTATCCGTGCCAACAAGATCACATCAAATCAGGGAGACGACATTGCCAAAAACAGTTTTACCATTAACGGTATCACCGTCAACAACAATACACTTACACTCGATACAGTAACCGATTTAAGTCTTAACCTTGATCTTTCACCCAGTAAAGTGATACGAAGAGTATGGCGATGTGACTTTAAAAATAAGGTCAACAGAAACAATATTGTTGTAAAGTATACTCTAATCGCCTCCAACGGACAAAACGGCGGTATCAGCAGTGGCAATGCCTTCATTCCCACCGTAGTAAGCACAAAGAGACTACGATTTAGAAACAGAAGGAAAAGAGTACTCGGTGACATTAAATTCGTCTTTGACCTCTCCCATGCACAGGCAACAGCCTCGGGAAACTATGGCGGTGTTTTAACCATTGAGGTATATGAAAATTAGGAATGTTACAATGAATATAAAATCTATTATAAATACTATGTTATATATACTCTTTTTGCAGGCTTCTCTTAATGCCAAAACAGTCACACCTCCACCACAGGTTGCCGTCTCTCCCAGCCGTTTCGAGATCACCTACGATAAAAAAATGAAAACCTATGCGCTTACGCTTATCAACTATTCAGACCACAAAATAAAAGCACGTATCTCACTTTCGAACTGGACACTTGAAGGAGACAAGATAAAAGAGCTGCCTCCCACACCCCAATCTCTTGACCAGTGGATGCTTATTACCCCTCTCAATGTCCGTGTAGCACCTCATAGTACCCAAACGGTCCGTTTTGCCATCAGACCAAGAACCAAACCTGCTCCCGGTGAGCACCGTGCCATGATCTGGATAGATCAGGTGCAGGATTCACAGTTTGAAAATGAAGGCATTCAGGCAAAGTTCAAGTTTGGTGTCGCTGTCTATCTGTATGTACCTCCAATATCACCAAAAGGAAAACTGCAAAAGCTCTCAGCTGTCAGCAAGGCAAAAACCATAGAAGTAACACTTAAATTTTCCAACAGCGGCAATGTGCATGACAGATTCAAAGGAACACTCTCTTTATGGAAAGCGAACAGCCCACTTTCTGAAGAAGAAAGAAATGCTATCTTAAGCCAGAACATTAAAAATACCTATCTCATCTCCAAAGAGGCCGTACCTACAAAACCTCTACTGCCCAAAATTCAGCAAACAATCAAAGTTTTTCTAAAGAAACCAAAGAGCAAAGGACCTTATATCCTCTACCTTCATGGTGTATTTAAAGACGAAAAAGAATTTACCAAAAAACAGATTGTCATTGTAAAATAATGCAACATGCTCTGCAGCACCTCATCCGACTGCTATGTATCACTTTTTGTATCTATACTGTTTCTCTGTCAGCCACCGAACCCCAGTTTGCAGCGCTTATCGTTGACGGAGAAGAAGTGGGTGTCGTTTTTTTTGAGCAAAAAGAAAATGAGATATTTCTTGAAAAAGATGTGCTGTCTGACATTCCGCAAATCACCGTCAGCGAAGCCAACAACACTATCACAACGCCCATTGGTACAGTATCTTATTCTTCTTTAGTTAAAAACGATACCGGATTTAGCTTGACACAACTTGACAAAGTACTCAAAATCCAAAGCAAATACTCGGAAAAAGATATCGCACTTTATCTTGCAACTCCATGGAGACACTTGAGACATGGAGGTACTCACCCCAAAAAAAGAGCAGATATCCTTCCAGAATCAAGTATTTTTAACGGTTTTCGTCTGGACAGTACCGTTGCATATCAAAATGAAGAACTGCTTCATCGAACAGAGATGCAGCTCTCCGGCTATATGATGGATGGTATCACCCGTATCTCTGCACTAAAGGCACAAGACGATCATCCATATATCAATGAACTTATGTGGCTAAAAAAAGAAGACAGATACTCGGTACTGTTTGGACTCCAAAATACACAGCCTCATCTTCTGCTTCCCTATGAGGAGATGAGCGGTATTCAGGCAGAGTGGACCAACTTTGATATGCCTGACATTTCTGACCGCATAGAGCCCACACTGAGGCCATCACTGGGACCTGACAACAGAATCATCACGGGGGAAGGTACTCCGGGTGGATCTGTCGTATTGAGAATAAATGACAAAGCTGTCTTGGCTGTACGTATCCGACTTGACGGTACCTATCGAATAGATATCAGTCAACAGAATCTTTCAGGAGCATCACTTGTCGAACTCTGGATTTACGAACGTGATCCCTTTGGGGCACCCACCAAAAAGATAAATTTGAGTTATCTTAGAGAAGAACAACTCTTGGAAAAAGGACAGTTCGCTGTACTTGCCGGTGGTGGGGAAAACGGGAATATATTCAACCAGAACATACCTGATACAGGTTCAAATGCAGTAGGAAATATATATGCACGCTACGGTGTGACGAATTCCCTTACGGTAGAAGGTGGTCTTATGAAAGATGCCAAGCAGCGCAACTATATGTTGCTTGCAGCCACTGTATCACTGGGGGAACATGTCACAGCACATGCGGCTATTGGTATGCAAAGCGATCATATAGCCTCTTATATGACACTCAATGGTCATTGGGACAATGACTACCTTACCGCAAGATGGAGAGAAGAGCCACAAAACTATAAAGACACAGACTACAATACGCAGGATGGATACATTGACTATGTGAAACAAATAAGCGATTCTCTAAGCCTGGGGGTCAATGGCAGATACTACCAAGGAAACGATAAAAATGTTACCTTTTTGTTGCCAACTGTACGATACAAGCCTTTTGCATCGCTTTCTATGACATTGATCCCCAACTATGACGGATATTACCGTTTTGATGCGCTCTATACCCCGAATGAAGATTTACGCATCAATTATACATTTGAAGAGGACGAACATCGACTTTCAATTGTGGATTATATTACAGATGAATGGAGCCTCTATTTTGACGGAGCTACCAATATAGATGATAAATACCGTTATGAAGCAGGTGTCACATGGCGTGACGAGGATAGAAACGATCTTTATTTTGAAGCTGGTGTCATTTATAGTGAGGGAGATGTCGGTTTTAAAGCCAATTTAAGACATAACCTACTGCCAGGTGTATATGCCAAATATGAAGCACGCAATGAACCTTTTCTTAAAAATGGTAGAGAATCGTACTATGGTGTCAACCTTATTGTCGACTTCGCTTTCATTCAGGGAAAATTCCATCCCACAGATGCACCTGAAATAGAACGGAACTTGAGAGGGAGTATTGTCGGAAATGTCTATGTAGAGGGGACAAAGACACCTGTTGACGCAGAAGATATCCAGATACTGGTTAACAACTCCCCAAGAAAAGCCGGGGAATCTTCCGGACGCTTTTTCATAGGCAACCTGAAACAGGGTATCTATACGGTCAAGCTTGATCCGTCATCCTTGCCGATGGAATACACACCGGTAAAAAACAGCTACAATGTCAAGGTCGCAGATGGTGCAGTGAGCACGGTCAACTTTTATGTCAACACCTTTTATGGCATTGCGGGTAAACTGCATGGACACAAGTCCAAAGAACCTGTAGAGATCGTACTTACTTCAAAAGCGGACGGCAAGGAGTACACCTCCTACACCGACCAGTTTGACTACTACCGTTTCGATGAGATTCCCCCCGGCAAATACATACTCTCTGCTTCAGATGATAGCATCAGGGTTTCACCCATAGAAATTGTCGTAAAAGATGACTTCCTTTTCGATCAGGATCTCTATGCCCGCTAATGCGGACTCTATTTCAGCTTTCCGCTGACATCTTCAAACTTCTGCTTCGTAAGCGTATGAAGCTTCACGATCTTCTTGGCATTGAAGTCAAACTTTTTCATATCGAGCATTTTGATGTTCTGATCGTCGTATGTCTTGTAGTAATAACGGAGATTCTTCGTATCACGCACAACTGTCAGCATTGTATAGTCAGAGAAGCTCTTGCCCTCTTCAATGGTTCTTGCCGCACCGACAGGGATATCGAAACTGTTGAGAATGTGAAAGACCTGCATAACACCCTGTTCTGCCTTTGCATCAGGGATCGTACTTCCGGCAAACGCTGCCGCTCTTACAAATCTTGACGGTGGGGTGAAGTCACCTGGAAGACCCAGCATACCTGCTCCCTGTCCCAGTGGCTTAAGCTCCACACCAAACACCTTTTTGGGGTCAGGCGTATTGGCACCCAGTGTCACATAGTTGCGCAGGTTGGTCATGTGCCAGTCGAATGTCGGTGAGTTGGTGATAACACCGATAGGGTTGTCATAGACCTTCAGCTTGCCGTCGATCGGCTCGAAAACGATGCTCTTACCTGTCTTGTCGTAAACGATGAAGTGGAAAGGCTGTACCTGCGGAGGGAAGCCCGGAGTGAGTACAGGTGAAATTGCCACTTCATTGTTCTCAAGCGCTTTTTTGACCTCATCGACCGATTCAAACATAGAAAGTATCCACTGTACAATGTCGGTTGAAGACATGGAGATGGACTAGTTCTCTTTGGTCGTAACGGAGTATTTCGCATACCCCGGGAAGTAGAAGTTGGCACATACCAGCCCCTTCTCGTTCATACCGTCAACGATGACATCGTAGTCGGCGATGATCATTCCCGCAGAAGCGTACTTCGCCGTCCACGTTTTCCCCGGTCCGAGTGTCGTCATACCGGTAAACTTGTACCCTCTTGGCACTACTGCGATACTGGTGTCGATAAGTACACCGAACTCAACGGTTCTTCCGTTGATCGTAGCACCATCTTTTGTCTTGATCTGTACACCTGTACACGCGTCGGCTGTTGTGAAGCCAAGTGTCATTATCAACGCTGCAACCGCAGCGATCGTTCGTTTTTTCAAATTCATATTTTTCCTTTGTGTTAAGTTGGATCAGAGATCACCAAATGGATTCTTGATGATGAAATTAGCCTGAAGCATTATGGTAGAATCATTACCGATGTCATCAGGCGATATGAGCGTTTTCTGATACTCCGCCATCAGCATCACAGGCATCGGTCCGATCTTGATCATCTTCCCGATACCCAATGCGATCGGCAGGGTAAGCCGGTTGTCTTTTTTCGCACTCCAGTCATAGGTGATGTGCGGAGAGGCGCGCAGCTGCCAGGCGTTTGGCAGGTTTCGGACGATGAAGTACTGCATATCGGTATGGTTGAGGTTTTTGTCGTGCGCTCTTTTGATGATGGGGGTGTCATTTGACTTTCCGTCATCTTTGAATCCCCACCAGTGCTGAATGTGCGTACCGATCGTCCACTTGTCGTTCGCCCACAAAAGCAGTGCCGTTGGCCCGGCCTGATACTGGTGTGAACCAAGCAGCTCATTGTTCGATGTAGGGAAGATGAATGTCACCCCTGCCCCATAGGACCATCCAACCTTATTGACCTTTCCAATACCCACCGGCAAAATGAGGTCACCAAAGTCCGAAGAGTCATCAAGATGGAAACCACCAATATTGTAACTCCCGCCAAAATCTGCCGTAGGACCTTTGATGTAGGTAACGACGGGGCGCGCAAATGCCGTATAGCCTCCATCCAGCGGCACGGGAAGCACCGGCTGAAAGAGAGTTGTATTGATTGTCGGACTCCCCTCTATCTTCTTGCCTTTTAGCGTTGTATGGTTGTACTGAAACGACAGGTTCCATATCTGTGCCAATGGATTCGCCAGCTCTTTACTGAGCTCCTCCATACTTTTCCCTTCCGCTGCGATGGCAGAGGATGTGGAGAGTCCCCAAAAAAACAGTGCTGCCAATACGCTACGGTGAAGATGTTTCATATGTGCCTTTCTCTATTTAACTGCACTTTCTGCTAAAAAGTGCTGCTTATATACCTATCTTTTTATAGACGACTTTGCCCTCTTTGATGGTGGCAAGCACCTCATTGTCTCTAATATCATCGACCTTCTGCTTGAGAGGGTTGTTTTTGATGATCACGAAGTCAGCCAGAAGCCCCTCTTTGATCTTTCCTTTTCTGTTCTCTTCAAACACCTGCCACGCAGGACCCGTTGTCAGCCCCTGCAGTGCAGTGTAGGCATCGACTCTCTGGTCCGGACCGATGATGACACCGTTGCGCGACTCTCTGGCCATTGCCGACCAGAGCACCCAGAACGGGTCAAGCGGTGTTACGTTGAAGTCGGTGTGGTTTGAGTAGACAATACCTTTTTCTGTCGCCGCTTTGACAGGCGAGATGAAGAAAGCCGCCTCTTTGCCGATGTTCTTGATATGCACATCCCCCCAGTAGTAGGTATGGAGCGTAAAGTAGGAGGGTGTCAGGCCAAGTGCCACATAGTCATCCAGATGTTCGGGACGCTGAAACTGTGAGTGGACAATGACCGTTCTTCTGTCATCTTTGGCTGTAATACCCGCTTTTTTGACCGTTTTGATCATCATATCTATCGCACCGTCACCATTGGCATGGATATGCATAGGAATTTTGGCATCGAAGAGCTTCTTGGTAAGCGCGTCAAGCTGCTCCTGCGTCATGGAAGACTCACCCTTCCAGTTCTTCTGCCCTGCAGGTCCTCCGCCATGGTAAGGGTGGGAGACCAGTGCCGTTTTTCCCTGCGGTGAGCCATCGAGGGTGATCTTGCACGCCTGCAGCTTGAGCTTGTTGTTGTAGACACCGAACGGATACTTCGGATTGTTGAACCACTGATCCATTTCGGTAAACGCCGGCAGCGCCAGAATATCTATGAAGTTGCGCTCCTGGGAAGCGGCTTTTATCAGAAAATCTAGATCGGAAGTGTGGCTGAAGCCTTCGATCGCCTGCGTGTAGCCGTTGCTGGTATACATCATCTGCGCAGGCTTCATGAGGTCGAGCATTTCACTTTCGCTGGGTTGCGGCAGTTTTGCGAAGATGGGAATGTAGGCTGTCTCCATTACAAGACCTGCAGGTTCATTGGAGTTTGGCATACGTGCAATGACACCACCGTCAGGTGTTTTTGTGTTCGCATCGATACCTGCCCACTTGAGTGCCTGTGAATTCAGCACGGCACCATGCATCGAGACGTGGATGATGAGCACTTTTCTTTTGGGAAAAGCTTTGTCAAGGTCCACTTTTGTGATGTGTCTCTTCTCATCGAGCAGATCCTGGTCATACCCCCACCCGATGATCCATCCGTCTTCGGGGATGTGCTTCTCTTTCGCAAAGGCTTTGAGTTTTTCGATGATCTGAGGAATGTTCTTTGCCGTTCCTACAGGAGGGGCGGCGACATTGACCTGATTGACCATACGAAGTGCGGACATGAAGTGACTGTGCGGGTCCAGGAACCCGGGCAGCATCGTGTTACCCTTAAGATCGATCATCCTGGCGTTCGCGAACTTCTTCTGTGCCTCCGCCTTGCTGCCGACAAAGGCGATCTTTCCATCTTTCTCCACAACGGCTTCCGCATACTGTGGTTTGTCCCCATCCATCGTGATGATGTCGCCGCCATAGTAGAGCACGGGAGGTCTCTCCTGCTTGGGAACATCCACAACTTTATTTTCCCCCGAACCCGGTATGTAGATCTCTTTCTCAACCGCCTGAAGCGAGCTGAATGCAGCAAATGCCACAACAAGTGCAAATAACAGTTTTTTCAAATACATTCCGTTCTCCTTTAGTTGGATCTGTTCCCGCAGAAAGCGTCAAACGCCTCCGCACTCTTTTCGAACTTCTCTTTTTTCGCCAGTTCCCAGGGGCGTTCACAGCTATTGGTTTTGTCACACCATTTGTAGCCGGCAGACCCGATGCAGCCATGTGCATCTTTGTCGCCGCCAATCAGTTTTTTCCTATTGATCGTCATCTCACCCTTGTGTACCACCGCATAAACCGGGATATCTTTGATCTTCATCGGGTCGATCTTGAAAGGGTTTTGTGCCAATATCGTGAAGTTCGCCACTTTCCCCTTTTTGATGGAGCCAAGCTTCTTTTCCTGGTTAAGCGTACGCGCTGCGTTGATGGTAATGGCCTTCATTCCGGTAAAGACATCTATACGCTGGTCCTGGGAGAATTTGCTTCCTTCCCCTGTCATACGGTTGATCGCGGCCCATGCCAGTGTCAGCGGCTCTGCCGGTGCCATGGCGAAGTCGGAGTGGAAAGAGACGGGCACACCGCGCTTGGTCAGTTCTTTAATGCGTACCAGGCTCTCCGCACGCTCTTTGCCAAGCCCCACTTTGGCATACTTGTCCGAAAGCGCCCATAGGTAATAAGGATTGACCGAAGCTTCCATGCCAAGGTCTTTGACCTGTTGTGCGATATCCGCATCGAAGTAGCCCATATGGTGCAGCGTGAAGCGGTGGTCTTTGCGCGGATGTCTCTTCTGGTCTTCACGGTTGAAGTCTATCACCTGCTGAATCCCTTTGTCACCGTTGGCATGCACGTGGATCTTGTAACCCTTGTCCCAGTAGAAGCTCAACTGCTGCTTGAAAAGATCGAGCGGTGTCATCCACTGTCCCTTGAAGCGCGGGTCGGTATAGGGCTGTTTCATCTGCATCGCCAGCGAATAGATGGCACCGTCTGCAAAGAGTTTGACCTGTTTTGGCAAAAAGGTGATGTTCTGCGTATTGTACTTTCCGGGCAGCGTCTGCATCATCTTTTCTGCCTTTTCGTTACTGTTTCCCGCCATAGCGTAAAGCTGGGTTCCGTTGGGAATCAGGTAGGTATCGTACGGCGGATTCTTGTCCATTTCATTTTTAAGCATGCCATATTCCATATTGAAATCGGCACTGGGGAATCCCGGTTCACAGATGGTCGTAATGCCGTTTTGCAGCATCAGCTCCGTCATCATGGAGAGTCCCTTTTTATAGCTCTCTGGATTGAGCAGGTGCGCACCGATCTTCGGTACCAGCGCCAGCCAACCGCCTTCGTAGAAGTGCCCCTTTTCCCAGTCGACCTGCGGGTTGCCCTTGAAGTCCTCTTTTTTGATCTTAAAAAGCTTGATGGCAGCATCGTTCAGGTAGATTTCATGGAAAGAACGATGGATCACGCCGACAGGTTTGTTGGGCGCGAGTTTGTTGAGCGTCTGGCGGCTCAACGGGCCGTGCCAGAGTGGATGATAGCCCCAGATGAAGTGTATTTTTCCTTCTTCTTCTTTATCAATGGATGCTTTGAGAAGCTTTTGGAACTCTTCCGGTGTTTTTGCCGCTTCCGTTACGCCGTTCGGCTTCTTCCATGCATGGGGTGCGATGGTGTCGTTGGGCAGCATGATCGCCGCGATGGAAGGATGCAGGTGCGGTTCGATGAACCCCGGCATCATCGTCTTGCCCTTGAGGTCAACCTCTACGGTCTTTCCGGCATAGTTGTTGACCGCGTCAGCCTTTTTGCCGGTATAGATGATCTTCCCCTCACGCACCATCACCGCTTCGACATACTCGGGTTTGTCGCCCTCCATCGTGATGATGTCTCCGCCGTAGTAGAGTGTCTGCTTGGGCAGCGGCGCTTTTTGTGCCATCAGTGTCGTCATACCGGCAGCCGCCAACACGCCTGCTGTCACTATTTTCGTAATACTTCTTTTCAAATCGCTTTCCTTTGCTACTTGTTACAGTATGGCTTTTACCGCTTTTGTTTCGAGCTTTCGCTTCTCTTTTTTGATCTTTTTGTCGACATTGAGGTCTTTTTTGACCGTATCTTTCGCTTTCTCTTTGACTTCCTGCTTCGCCTCTTTTTTTACTTCGTGTTTGATCACCTTTGTCGCCACGTTTGCAGAGAGCACACCGCCAATCACCATTGTCAGAACCAATACTTTTTTCATCTTTTCATCCTTTTTGCATTCTACTGTAAATAAAAACTTTTTAATACTGGAGTATAACAGAGAAAAATATGGTAAAAATATGGAAATTGTCTATTTGGATAAGTGTAGATACAAATACGGCATACGACACGCTACACGATCAGCCGGTAGCCAAACGCATAGCTGTTTTCTACGATAGATACCTTTTCACCCTGTATCTCCGCGAGTTTCATATGGAGTCTATAGATAAGCTGTGTCAATTTTCTGGCATGTGATACATCAGGGGCTTCATCAAACCATATCTCCGAAATAATCGCATCCTGTGTAATGAAGTGTCCGGGTCTATCGGAAAGCAATGCCAACAACTGCTTCTCTTTCTTGGAGAGCTTGAGAGGTTTGTCCCCATACAACAATTCCCTTTGGACTTTGTCATAGACAAATGCGCCCGCCAGAAAAATGCTCTCATCTGCACGCAGCCTGTTAAGCACCTTTCCTACCGCCTCTTTGAAATCGGCATCTTTTAGCGGTTTAAGAAGATACGCCGTCAGGCCAAGCGGAATCGCCTTGAAGAGCTTCTCCCTATCAGAATGGGCTGTCAGTATCAAAATCGGGATGGTTCTGTTCTTTTTACGTATTGTTTCAACCACCTCCAGCCCATCCATACCGGGCATATTGATGTCGAGCATCAATGCATCGGGTTTCTTGCTGTAGTAGAGACTCAGTGCCTCCTCCCCGTCATCTGCCTGATAAACCGTTCCAAAGTAACGCTGCAGCACCAGTGCGTAGTTCTCTCTGGTGACGGTATCGTCTTCGGCGTAGAGTATGCTTGCCTTATGCATCTGTCTGCTCCTTTGGAATGGTGATGATAAACATGGCACCACCCTCTTTGTTCTCGGCCTGCAAGGTACCCTCCATACTCTCCTCAATGAGAAGTTTTGCCATGTAGAGTCCCAGTCCACGTCCCTCGTGTTGAAATTTCGTCGTATAGTAGGGCTCGAAGATACGGTCCCTCTCCTCTTCTGCAATCCCGCCGCCGTTATCCCGTATAACAAGGACAATAGACTCTGATGTCGCTTTCAGCCGAATCACTATTTTGGGATGTGGCACTGACCGGATTTTGAAGTTCTCCATAGCATTGTTGAGGATGACCAGTACCGCCTGCATCAACTCCTCTTCATAAGTGAAGAAGGAGACCTTTTTGTCTATTTTCAGGCTGACCTCAACCGGTTTATCCTCTATTCCCGCCAGCTTCAGCGCCCTTCGCATACAGCGGTGCAGGTTGCAGTCTCTTTTCTGCTTGCCGGGGGTAAAAAAGTGCATGAATGCTTCAATCGTATCGGACATATATGCCGTATTCTCCTCAATCAGTGTGAGTTTTTCAATACACTGTATTTCATCGAGATTTTTACAACCCACAGTTTTCAGCACCGTCACTGTGGAGTTGATCCGTGAAAGGGGTTGTCGCCACTGGTGTGCGATATTGTTAATCATGCTGCCCATAGCTGCAAGTTTCGCCTGACGGGCAAGCAGCACTTTTTGACGATAGTGTACCCTGAGGTGATAATATAAAAATCCCAACAGCAGCAACAGCGCCACAGCTACAATCTCGCCAAGCAAACGGTAGTCGGGCCTGACAATCTCTTTTGCTCGCATCCAGCGGTCAATCATTTTTATTTTTTCTTCAGCAGAAAGGTTTGCAATCGCTTTGTTGAAAATGTCTCTAAGCAGCACATTCTCTTTGGCAAGCCCCACGTGCGCCCGCATCACAAGCGGATCGACTTTGGTATTGATCTTCAGTTCTCCGATATGCTCTCTTTGAATGTTGTATACGGCAATACGGTAAATGTCTATGAACGCATCCAGTTCTCCGTTGGCAACCTTGTCGAGTCCCTCTTTTGTCGATGCCACCAATGCCAGTTGCAGCATAGGATATGTCTTCTTCACATAGGCGATCATATTCCTGTAATGCCTGACAATCCCCACCCGTTTGCCATTCAGTGTTTTTACATCACTGACAAAAGGGGTGTTCAGCCGTGTGACCAGTGCCACGAAGTCCTCTCCAAACTCATCTGAGAGGGCAATCTCCGCAAAGGTATTGGGGGTTCCCATACTCACTACGGCGTCGGCCTGCCCCTCTGCAACCATATCAACACAGGAGGGGATATCGGGCTTATGGACAAACCGTATCGGCACGCCGATCCTTCTTTCAAAGGCTTTATAATAGTCATAGACAATGCCGAACGTCTTCTTCCCTTCATGCCCGATGTAGGGCATCCACTCCGCATAGTCGCAGACGATGATCTTTTTTTTCTGCGAAAGGTAGGTGCGCTCCTCTTTTGTCAGGCCTATCTTCCCCTTGGCATTTGAAGCCTCTACGCTGTCTGATGCAACAGCATTGAGAAGTGAAAATAACCAAAAATGCAACAGCAGATATTTCATCATCACTCCCACCTTGCCCCTTTGTTTGCGTCAGGAAAACCGTTTGACTCTATTGTAACATATATTGATGAGGGGATATCATACTCTTTGGCTTTCAAGAGTAAAGAGCGACATTTTTCTCTTTAGGATACAGTGCTTCAGGTAGACCGCATACCTCTCCTTTTGCTTCAGATACACTTCCCACATCCGCAGGTAAGTCACAAGATGGAAACACCTTTGTCTTGACAACTGTGATACAACACGTTATACTGATAATACTGTAATATACATATAAAGGAGCCGTGATGGTGGTCTATGAAGGGGTTCGTTCATTTCAAAAGACGATGACCAAACATATGAACGGTGATAATGTCGTAATCATTGAAGATGCAAAAACACATCTTGAGAAAGGCGTGTTTATGCCCTATAAACTCTATGCACTCTTTCAGGATCAGGTCAAAGAGGCTATACGGGAAGATATCAAAAACACTTTTGTAGAAGAGTTTGACGGTGTGGCGGTGGCCGGTGAAGATTAAAAGAGGCGAGATACATCTGGTCAATTTCGGCAAAAGGTATCAGAGTGAATTGGGGAAGATACGACCAGCTCTGATATTGCAAAGCGACTATGTGAATGACAACCTTGATGTGGCCCGATTTAAAAGTGTCTTGGTCATACCCTTGACCACGGACATCAAAGGCGGAAGGTTCAGATTCAAACTGCCGGTAAGAGAAAAACTTGAAAAAGAGAGTGAGCTTATCATTAACTGGATGTGTACGGTTGATCTGGAAAGGGTCGTATCTACAGCACCTTTGACAGTCCTTTCTCAGCGTGAGTTGATCGAACTGAAAACAAAACTTGATTTTTTTATGGGCTACTTTGATTAAAGATGAAGTGGCTCAGGCAGGCGCTTTTACGCCTCCTTGTTCTGCTGCAGATGCACATCCATCTGCGGATAGGGAATGGAGATACCCTTCTCGTCGAAGGTAAGCTTCACTTTTTCGATGGTATCGAAGTGTACACCCCAGTAGTCAGCGGCCTTTACCCAGACACGTACGGTGAAGTTGACCGAACTGTCACCAAGTTCACCTACCCCTATGAAACTGGCAGGCTCTTTGAGAATACGCTCATCCGCATCGATGATCTCCTGCAGTGTCTGCTTTGCAAGCTTCAAATCATCGTCATACCCGATACCAAAGACAAAGTCGACACGACGCGTCTTCATGGTCGAGTAGTTGGTAATCGATGAGGAGGCAATAGCACTGTTTGGGAGGAGAATCACCTTGTTGTCTGCTGTCAGCAGTTCGGTATTGAAAAGCGTAATGGCCCTGACCGTGCCGCTCTCACCGCCTGCAGTGACAAAGTCACCAATCTTGAACGGCCGAAAGAGAATGAGGATGACACCCGAGCCGATATTGCCAAGTGTGCCCTGAAGCGCCAGACCGACTGCCAGGCCGGCAGCACCCAGAATAGCCACAAGCGATGTCGTATCGATACCGAGGTTCTTTACCGCAGCAAGGACCACCACCACCATCAGCAGGATGTCTACAAGGCTGACGACAAAGTCGCTGAGTGTCTTGTCTACACCGCCTCTCTCAAGCAGTTTCGCAACAATGCCTGAGAGCTTTTTGGCTACCCACTTTCCAATAACAAAAATAGCAATCGCACCGACGATGCGCAATCCGTACTCTATGCCGTACTGTATGGCAAGGTCAATATATTTGGTAATATCCATGAATGTTTCTCCGTCTATTTTGATGATTTGGAGAACATTATACTCAATCTTTTCGGGGTTATCGCTTGCCTATAAAGCGGCGGGAACAAAAAGAGCTCATGCTTGGGATCTACCAGAAAAAGGGCGGGAAACTCGGTGGTGTAGTACATTTCGACCGGATAGCTGCTTTGGCTGCCGCTGTAAACAATGACTGCGACTGCCCTTTTGTTGATTTGGTCTATGTAGGGGCGCTCCATAAAGACCGTTTTGAGTAAAGAGGCTGTTTGGTGACTGTTCCGTTTGGCTACCAGTACCAGCAGCATCTTCTGTTCCCACAGCGCTTTTTGGTGTGCCTTGTCATAGTCGCCCAGCCAATGCACATGTTCCGCCGCAAGCGGCAGGATGAGCACAGCAATCAGCAGCAGTCTGCGCATTGTCTACTTTTTTGGGTTCTCAGAGTTGTAGAGGAAGATGCCGGAAGGGTGTTTAACCTGAAAAATATCACGCTCAAGCCGCCAGTCTAGTGTATCGATGACGCTGACCTGGTTGGCATCGTTGACAGAGACATAAAGGTTTGGATACTCATTTGACCAGCGTACATGCAATACCTTTCCGGGGAACGTAAAGGTTTTAATGACTTTGAGCGTCTTTGTATCGATGATCTGGATGGTCGGGAAATCCTTGCCCGAAAAAGTAACAGCCAGATACTTCTTGTCCGGACTCAGCGCCGTGAAGACCGGCAGCCCTTTGGTCTTGATGTTTTTGATGAACTTGAAGTCCTTGTCATACACCATTACCGCATTGTTCCCCACAGCCGGGATGAAAGTTTTGTCATCACTCAGCGACCAGAAACCGAAATGCGGCACCTTCAGCACCGGCTTGTTCCCTTCACCGGTTACTTTGATAAGGTGGTATTTCATCGTATCAAGATCTATCACCCCGAACCCTTTGGTAAGGAAGAAGCCAACAATGTAGGTGTTGTCTTTGATCATCGCATCAAATGGCATCTTGCCGACATTGAATGCTTTGTAGATTTTGAATTTCGGAAGCCCCTTTCCTGCATTCTCGTCTTTGAGCACTGTCACCTTGTCGTTGTCCATCTGTGCGAAGATGATCATATTTTTGTAGATCTTGATACCCACATTCTTCGAACCTGTCACGATCTTCTGGATCGGCTTGAGGTCACGGGTGAGAATATCGACAGACTTGTCATCGTAGTTGGCAACTGCCACATAGTGCTTCCCGATAACAAAACCGATGGCCGATTTGCTCGTCTTGTACTCCGCTTCACGCTTTTCGGTCTTGGGATCGAACTTGACCACATAGCCGTCACGGCTGATCAGGTAGGCATCCTCCCCGGCAAACTTGATGATGCCATGGTTCATATTGTGCATACCTTCCATGTGGCGTTTGGTCAGCCCGTCTTCGATGACGGCCACCGATTCGCTTTCACGCTCCACGACAAAATACTTCTCTTTGGCACTTGCAGTATGCGAGAACAGTGTACTTCCAAGCAGCAGTGCTAAAAGCAGGTGTTTCATAACAGTCCTTTGGCAATGTAGTAGCCCATTGTACCCCATAAATGCTAATATGGATGTTGACGGACGTCAACCATTAAAACTTTTTCCAGAAACTACGCCCAAAAAGCAGGAACACGGTGTAAAACTCCAGACGTCCGACGATCATCGCAAAGGAGAGCAGCATCTTGTCGGCATTGGAGAAGAAGGCGTAGTTTTCCGCGGGTCCGGTAAGTGCAAACCCCGGCCCGATATTCCCTACAGTCGCCAGTGCGGTGGAGACCGCCGTCATCGCATCGAAACCGCGTCCAAAGAGATAGAGTGTAACGATCATATTGGTGATGATAAAAAGGAAGATAAAGCCCGTCGTCGCATTGATGATTTGTGAAGAGAGCCGCTGCCGGTCGATGAAAACACCGACAACGGCATTGGGGTGCAGGATCTTGTGCATCTGCGTACCCAGATTTTTGAAAAGCACAATATAGCGGATCACCTTCACCCCGCCGGCAGTCGACCCGGCATTGCCGCCAATAAGCATGGCAAGAAAGATAACACTGATAGCGATGTGCCCCCACTGTGCATAGTCAAGCGTCGCAAACCCCGTCGTGGTCATCACCGAAGCGATTGTGAAAAAGGAGTGTGTCAGTGCATGAAAGGTGTTGTCGTTGTCGACAAACTCATCCACCCCGCTTAAAACCAGTGAAAGCCCGATGAATACGGCAATATACCACACCACCTCCTCACGCTTGTAGCCGTCACTGCTGCCGGTGCTAAACAACTTCAGGTGCGCAAGAAAGTTGATACCTGAAAGTATCATAAATACCGTTGTGATCCAAACGATCAGACTTGAGTCGTAATAGCCAAGTGACGCGTTTTTCGTAGAGAAACCTCCGGTAGAGATGGTGGAAAAAGCGTGGTTTACTGCATCAAAGAGGTTCATCCCCGCCAGTTTGAGCGCAATGGCATCGACCACGGTAAAGAGTACATAGATACCCCAAAGGCGGATAGCGGTATCTCTGATCTTCGGGGTGACCTTCTCCATCTTGATACCTGTCGATTCAGCTTTGAAAAGCGCCAATGAACCGCTGGGGTTGATGAGAGAGAAGAGCCCCACGCCCAGTACGATGATCCCCATCCCTCCAAGCCAGTGCATCAGGCTTCGCAGGTAGAGCATCGATTTTGGCAAAGATTCGATATCGGTAAAGATCGTCGCACCGGTTGTCGTAAAACCGCTAATCGACTCAAAAAATGCATCGTAGAAGGAGACGGAGGTATAGAGCATCAACGGCACTGCGCCGGCAATGCCAAGCAGCACCCAGATAAGATTGACAGAGAGAATCCCCTCTTTGATACTCAGTCGTACCGAATGTTTACGCAGCAGAAGATATACGACAGCGTTGATACCGAAAAAAAGTACGTCAAATATCAGAAAGGGGTTCATATCCTCATGGTAGAGCCATCCTACGACGATGGCACTCAGCCAGAAGAGTGAAAGCACCATCCCGATGATGGAGACAAATTTGAAAATGTTCTTTAAAGCGTATGTATCCACTCTTCAATCTTCTCTTTTTCATCAATATGGGCAAATACCGCAACAATGTCATCCTGTGCCAGCGTTTCAACCTCGCCAATGCCGTACACCTGCTCCTCTCTGATCAGCAGGCATTTGGCCTGGGCATGCGACATCGTTTTGGGCGCTTTTCCAATCAATGGCGAACTGCTGTAGACTTTACGCATAAAGAGTATACCGCTGCCGCCACAGAAGTGACGCTGTGTAACGATGGAATCGGAAGAGACCTTCTCCAAAATAGCATAATGTGCGCTCGCTTTGCTTCCGCGTACGACGACAATGCCCATCTTGTGCATCAGATGGTAGTAGGCTTTGTCATTATTGATCGCCACGACCTTCTCTATGCCATACTCCTTGGCCTCCATACACTTGACGATGTTCTGCTCATCATGGGGTCCTGCGGCAATGATCATATCGGCATTTTTCAGGCCCTCCTCTTCAAAGAGACGCTGATCCTCGTAGGCGGAGTTGATGATGGTCACGCGCCCTTCCAGCACTTCTGACGCACGTTTGCAGTGATCGAGGCACTTTTCGATCATTTTGATCTCAGTCTTCTCATCCACCAGTGCCTTTGCGATCTTCTGTGCCAGCGTATCGGCTCCGAAGATCACAATGCGGCGAATGGAAGCAGGCATCTTCTCATCCAGCTTCTCTGAAAGTGCCTTGATCGCCTCCATCTCTCCAAAAAGATAGACCAGATCGTTTTCGACAATGCGCTCATCGGCTCCGGGGACCAAAAACGTTTTGCCCCGCTCGATACCGACGACCGAAACCTTTCTGTCGGAGAGCATACCGGCAGTCATCTCCTCCGGTGTCTCATGCTGTACACGCAGGGAAACCAGCTTCATCTTTGTCTGGTGAAACATCTTGACATTGTTGGCCTTGGGAAAAGACATCAAAGTCTTCACCTTTTTTGCCGTTGCAATGTCAGGGAAAACAGCATGGTCAACCGAGAGTTTTTGCAGTACATGGCTTTTGAGAAAGCCCTCGTTTTTGAGACGAATGATCTTCTTTTTGATCTTGACGACATCTTCGACAATGAGCGTCGCAAGCAGATTGGCTTCATCCGAATCGGTGACTGCAATGAAGAGGTCCGCCTCATCGATGGCCAGTGACTGGTAGATGTTGGGGTCTTCAATATCCCCATGCAGTGTCAGGATATCGATATCCTCTTCAAGTTTGTTCAGCTTGGAGATATCTTTGTCGATGACGAAAATATTGTGTCTGAACGAGAGTGACTGTGCCAGCGAATAGCCTACCGTACCCGCTCCTGCGATCATGATATTCATACGGCCATTGCCTTTGTGTGGTTCATGGAACGATTATAGCACTTTCATTTTGAAGGGTTAATGTGTAGCGTCAAACACAGACGAGGGAAATCTATCAAACTTAAAAGGAGACTAATCTTTTGCGTTTGTAGATTTCCCACCTCTGTGCAGAGGTCGGGTGTACGACGCAGCGGGGGTTCCCTGCGCCGTACAAAAAGAGAGACAGCTTATGCACCCGGTACGTGCTGTCTGTGCTCTACCGAGTAGGTAAAGGTCGGTGTGGTCAGGTTCTCAATGTACTTGATGAACTTACCGGTTTCAGAGTCATAGATTCCGATACGTCCTGTTGTCCACTCTGAGATCATTGTCCACTTGCCATGGTTTGCAGGCTCAGCATGCAGCAGTCTTGGCTGCACCGGATTCTTCACCTTAGCACCATGCTTGCCTTCGGCAATCGGCGGCATCAGCTTCTCTTTACTCATTGTGGAAGCGACTTCGTTTACAGGTACTTTTTCGTACTGTGTCGCATCCCACTCCTGCAGGACCTTTCCTGTCTTGGCATCGATGAGCTGTCCTTTCTCTTTACCGACTTTGATGATACGGTCGGTTTCGAGTGTCTCTTTGTTGATCAGGTGCACTTCGTTATACTTCTCAGGCTTGCCGAGTACACAGTCAGACCAGATCCATGGTGTATGCGGAGAGGTTCCTACAAAGAGACCGCCACCTGCAGTCTTGATCTTCTTGACGACTTTCCAGCCCGGAGAATCCCAGATAACGACAGAACCGAAGTTCATGGAGTTGGTCGCATTGAGCTGCTTGCCCATCTTCTTGTTGAACCAGCTTGACCCCTGTCCTGGGTGCGGCTTGGACTTCTTACCGGTGTAAACTTTTGCTGCCAGTTGCTTGGTCTTGAAGTCTACAATACCCATCAGGTCAGAGCCCTGGGAAGCAATCTGGAAGTAGCGTCCAAAGTCCTCACCCTCATTTTCATTCAGGAAACAGTCATGCAGGATCTTACCGATATTGGGCACATCCCCCACAATCGGGAAGTCAGGCTTTGAGTAGTCGATGATATAGGTATGTCCCGCATCTTTGAGTGCCATTGCAAAATATGGTCCATACGGGGTATCGGCAATACCTGCAACACGTGATGGCCCTATCTGTCCATCCGGATCGATAACACGGCTGGTATCGTACGCTTTGAGCGGCTCGAGTGTATGGGCATCACACAGTACCGCACCACCCGGGTTGTAGTTACCTGCAAGGACATACTTGCCATCCGGTGAAACCGCAAGACCTCTTGACTCCTGTCCAACCTGTACCGAAGCGATCGCCGGCTGTCCCGGTGCACCGATGTCGAACATTGTCAGTCTTCCCGAACGTGAGATGGAGTAGGCATAGCGCGGCTCATGCTTGTTGGTAACCGTTACGTGTACCGCAAATCCCGCCTTGTGGCGAGAAAGCACTTTTCCGGTTGTCGAGTCGATAAAGTCAACCAAAGAGGCATCTCTCTCTGTTGCAAATGTAATATCTTTAACATTCTTGACATCACCGCCCTTGTACTTGATGTTACCATCTTTGTCAACAGGATACTTCTTCGCAAGTGCTTCTCTGTCAGCCAGTCTGGTCCAGGTCTGCTTGACTTTATCCAAATCAAGCTTCAGTTCAACCGTATTTTTCCAGTTCATCAGCCAGTCGACCATACCTGCGGCATCATCTTTGCTGAATTTGTCTTTCCACGCCGGCATCGCCGTGTTTTCTCTACCGTTGAGAATGGTCTCGACAAGTTTGTAGTGCTCTTTCTTCTTCAGTGCCGCAGGTCTGAGGTCGGAACCGACACCACCCTGGTGAATCGGTCCGTGACACCCCTGACACTCTTTTTCATACATTTTGGCAAAATCCATCTTGGATGTCCCGGCAATCGCCATTGTCGCCGCAACACTTGTGATGATGGCCAATCCTGCAATTTTGTTCAGTTTCATTCTTCGCTCCTTTTTCAGCATGATTCACATTTTTAGCTTCGCTTAAAGCCAATGTGAATACAATCGCGTGTCTATTATGCTAGATAACAGACACTTTTGTGAGGACGCTACCCCGTCCTCACACCCTTTGGATCCACCGTTTCCGATTTCCCCGTTTCAAACTTACTTTCCGTTTTTCAGCTTTTTCTTCTCATCGAAGTAGATCCAGATCATCGGCAATATAATCACTGTATGCAAGAATATTGTCAAAGTCAATGGACCCTGGTTAAGGTATCCGAAGAAACTCGGTACAACATCTGTAAACTGCTCAAACATCTCTGCTCCTTTTTTTTATGGTGCAGCAGTGCCGCACCGTTTTTCAACAGCTTACGCTGCAGCCTTTGCTTCTTTCTTTCCGATGGTCAGAAGATCCCATACCAGGTAGATGAACCCTACGAAGGTCACCACACCCATAATGGTTCTCCAGATCTGAGCCTGAACATACCAAGGCAGATCCTGAGCGACAAAGAAAGCATTCCAGCCAGCACCCAGTTCCGCTCTTTCGACCAGTACCTGCTCGTAACCCGCGATCGTCAGTGCAATGGTCATTCCAATCACACCGAAGGTGATGAGGAAGATTGCCATCTTCGACTTGAATGTCGCTTTCATGCGCTCAATACCGTAGGCACCCTGTACACCAAGGTACATCATACCGATCAGAATCGTCGCATAGGCTCCGAAGAATGCCAGGTGTCCGTGCGCTGCGGTAAACTGTGTACCGTGTGTATAGATGTTTACCTGAGGCAGTGTATGGAAGAATCCCCAGATACCTGCACCCAGGAAGTTTCCAAACGCGTTGGTGACAATCCATGCCATTGCCGGACCGTTCTTCATAACAGAACCAGGTTTGCCCTCGGCTTTTGCGATCCCCTGCTCTTTCCCCCAGTCATAGAGGACGTGCACGAACATCGCTACCAGAGGTACCGGCTCGAGTGCAGAGAAGAGCGCACCGATCTCCCACCAGTACTCAGGTGTACCGATCCAGAAGTAGTGGTGACCAAGACCGAGAATTCCTGATCCAAAGAGCATCAGCACTTCAATCCAGAGCCACATCTCGACGATTTCACGCTTGGCGTTGATGATCTTGACAAGACCGTATGCCGCGAGTGCACCGACAAATACTTCCCAAGTCGCTTCAACCCAGAGGTGAATGACCCACCACCACCAGTACTGATCCATGGAGATGTTGTCTGTAAAGAACATTCCCGCAAGATAGAGACCAGCCAGTGCAAGAAGGTCGGCTACCAGTACTGTCAGGATACCTGTCTTCTGCCCTTTCATGTAGGTTGCAAAGACATTCCAGTAGAAGATCAGTACGACTACGACAATACCGATATCGGCCCATCTTGGTGCTTCGATATACTCTCTACCTTCGTTGATCAGCCAGATAGTAGACTCTTTACCAGGCCCGACCTGAATGAAAATGTACACCAGTACAACTACGGCTACTGCTGCTGTCAGTACCCAGAAAGCAAGCTTTCCAAGCCCAATGCCGACCGTTTCGACACCCGCTTCGTCAGGCAGCAGGTAGTAGACCGAACCGATCATCGCATAGAGCATCCATACTACAAGTGCATTGATGTGAACCATTCTTGCGACACTGAAGTCGAACACTTCGAACAAGAAGTTTGGAGCCAAAAACTGGATGGCTGCGATAAGTCCCATCAGCAACTGTGCACCGAACAGGATAATTGCTACCCTAAAGTACATCATCGCCAGTTTTTTCGACTCACTGCCCGCAAATTCGTTTGTTTTGATACTAGTGAGCATTGGTGCCTCCTGTCTTGAATTGTTCAACTGTTTTCGAGAAGTTTCTCGGGAAACCGTTGGTGTCGATACTACTCATATGTTTGAGGAATGCGACAAGTCCCTTCGCCTCTTCTTCAGTAATTCCGAGATTAGGCATCATACGTGCGTGTGTCGGGTACTGTGAAGGGTTTTGCAGGAATTTTGCCATTGCCTCTTCTGTCGTATTCGTATTGGTCATCGCCTGCATAGGTCCGCCCTTCTGCCAAGCAGGATCAAGCCACGCTTTTGTCAGGTCCGGTGCATAGTAGGCGCCGTTTCCAAGCAGTGTGTGACAGTTCATACAGTTTTTCGCCTGTGATGTAAGCTTTCCAAGATGCAACAGTGCCGCCGCTTCCTTCTCGCTCCACTCTTTCCCGAAGAAAGGCTCTTTCGCACCGATAACCGGTACCTCGTGCCCTCTTTTTTTACTCATTTTGTAATCGATATGGTAGTTGATTACCGTCGGTCCGGGTACCCTGCTGACAACACGGTGCTCCTGTGCTGCCTTTTTCAAATCGGCATCCGTTCCCATTGAAATCTGTCCCATCGTATTGAACGTCAGCCAGATCAGCAGAATGACCGCAAATCCGGTCACCCACGCCGCTGAACGACGCCAGAACGAAATACTGGTCCATACCGAAAGCTTTTCGTTTTCGTTAGCCATGACTCCTCCTTTTAACTTTATCCGCGCTTGAGCGCACCTAGTGCTTGCCGCCCTGTACTTCTTCCTCTGCATCCTCGTATCTCTTGTCTGCCGATGTGATCAGGTAGAAGTAGAGATGCGGAACGAAGAGGTATGCCACCATTGTCACCATCAACACTTTCGTCGTGAAGTGGTTGCTCTGGATAAGCATCGCGAAGTCGTACAGGAAATATGTCTGTAATGCCCAAAACAGATAGGCCACGGGGACCCACCGTTTGGAGAAGTAGCCCATCTTTGCAAGGGTGATGATCGCAGCATACCCTACACCAAAGACGAGTACCAGTGTCGACTCAATAAATATGGGCAGGAACTGATCGGGTGCCAGATCCGGCCATACAATCATCGTTTCCATCGGTGACTCCTGTGGTTTATCTATTTACTGCAAGGGATAAAGATCCTTCGAGCATAGGTGTATTATGACAGTTTCGCAAAATATTCCTATTGACTTATGTCAAGAAAAGGGACAAACTCAAGAAAAAATGATAACTATCATAATTTAAAGTGATAAAATGGAAAAAGAAGTTTTTGTTATGGTAGTACGCAGGCGGAGTGCCTACTTGACGATACAGCGTGCGAGGAAAAAGGGGCGCTCATAGTAGGGAGAGACAAAGTTGTTGTTTTCGATGCGCCACTCTCTGGATTTCTGTATCTCCACAACCTGTGAAGCCTTCCTGAGCATCCGGCTCTCGCAGAGCACCGGTTTTCCCGCTTCAAACGCTTCTGCAACTTTTGCCATGCGGCTTGTCGTTACCCAGTAGTGCGCCCCGATCAGAACGGCAAGCACCAGACTCACCCAGCCAAGTCCCTTTTTGATTGCACCCTTTCCCATAAAGGGCCGTGTCGTAACAAAGAGTGTAACCAGTAGGACGACCCCCGCCAGAATCAAATAGGCGCCCTCGAGCAAAAAGAATGTATGCATTGCAATGTCCTGTCTTTTGAAGATATTTTGCCAAAGTGTAACACACTTTCCCTGCCGCAGCATTGATACCCGTCAAGCAAAATAGAGCAAAAAGACTCTATACTTTCTCTAAAAAAAGTAATACCATGCAGAAATTTTCCAAATACCTTCCATTTGCACTCTTTGCAGCCTTTTTGATGCTTGGACTGACCGCCTTTTTTCAAAGCAAGCCGGCCCCCAAAAACGAACGTGTCTATAAAGCTGTACAGCATTACAGCCCCTACTATCTCGAAAAGCGTTTCGGTGGTCTGGAGATACGCAGCAAGACAGACCCGGAATTCAAAGAGAAACCCGACAACATGAGCCTCTTCAAAGAGTTCGAACACCTTGAATACACCTGGGGCAAAAAGCATCTTTCCCTTGACGGAATGACGCTGCTTATCAAAGATGACAACGGTACAGTAGTAGGCAAGCTGCCACTGAAAGAGAAAAAAGAGCTCGAATTCGTTCAGCGCTACTATGGAGTCAAACCATGATGGATATTGTCCTCACCCTCGTCTTCAGCATCGTCATGCTGGTCTTTATGGCCTATCCCGCTATGAAAATCGTTGAGTGGATCGAAACCAAAATCGACGTACCCCAAAAGTGGCACAATGTACTACTCATTGGAATGGTCATCCTCCTCTCACTCATTGTAGGGCTCTTCCTCCGTTTTGCCTGATGGGTGGATAACCGCCTATTAACCACATTTTCGATAAAATATCTCCATTCATTTTTTACCCGGCCAGAGAAAACGGCAGGGTTGGGAGCATAACGTATGAACAAAGCGAAATATATCTGGATGGACGGCGAACTCACCCCATGGGATGATGCGAAAGTCCATGTACTCACACACACCCTGCACTACGGAAACGGTGCCATCGAAGGGACCAAAGCCTACAAGACTGTAGACGGCAGATGTGCCATTTTCAAACTCAAAGAGCACACCCAGCGTCTGCTCAATTCGGCGAAAATGACACTAATGGAGGTACCCTACACCCTTGAGGAGCTCAACGAAGCGCAGGTAAAACTCCTCCAGGAGAACGAACTCTTCGAAGGTGCCTACATCCGTCCGCTGGTCTACCTTGGCTATGGTGTCATGGGACTCTACCACAAGGATGCACCGGTCAACGTCTCCATCTCCGCATGGGAGTGGGGAGCGTACCTTGGGGAAGAGGGGCTCAAAAAAGGTATCCGCCTCAAGATCGCCTCAATGACCAGAACCCCCAACACTTCGGGAATGGGCAAGGCCAAAGCGGTCGCCAACTATCTCAACAGCCAGATGGCGAAGTTCGAAGCGGTCGAAGCGGGTTACGATGAAGCGCTGCTTCGTGACGACCAGGGCTACATCGCCGAAGCGTCAGGCGCATGCTTCTTCATGGTACGCGACGGCCAGCTGATCACTCCGCCAAGCGACAATGCGCTTGAGTCCATCACACAGGCGACTGTCATTGATCTTGCAGAAGACATGGGTATCGAAGTGGTCCGCAGACGCATCACCCGTGAAGAGATTTACATCGCCGACGAGTGCTTCCTTACCGGTACAGCAGCGGAGGTCACTCCGGTTCGCGAAGTCGATGCGCGCATCATCGGTGCGGGTGCCAGAGGCCCTGTGACCGAAAAACTCCAAACCGCCTACTTTGACGCGGTAGCGGGCAAAAACCCAGACTATATCCAACACCTGACATACATCAACTAATCTTCGGTCTCCGTAGCCGTCATGCGCATACGGAGGCACCAATATAAAGGATCCTCATGCCAGCAGACATGAACGACTATTTCAAAAAGAAAAAACCGAACAGCAGCAGCAACCAGAACAACAACGGCGGGAACAGCGACGGAGACAACAACCAGAGCTTCAGCAACCCGCTCAACAATATGGGCGGCAAAGGGACAACGTGGATTGTCGTCATCGTGGCACTGGTGTTCAGCTTTATCGTACTCAAACCTTTTACCATCATCAACTCCGGTGAAGTGGGCATCAAGATCAACACCGGTAAATTTGAAGACAAACCGCTTGGTCCGGGACTGCACTTCTACATTCCGATTCTGCAGAAAATCGTACCGGTCAATACTCGTATCAGACTCATCACCTACTCCGATGTCAGCACGGGCTCACTCGGTGACGGCTACCAGAACTACGAAGGCGGCCTCAAACGCAACCCCGCCATTACCGTTCTTGACCGCCGCGGCCTGACAGTCAACATCGACCTTGCCGTACAGTACCGCCTGCGTGCGGAGACAGCACCGCAAACCATAGAAAAGTGGGGAACGAGCTGGGAGGAGAAGATCATCAACTCCAAGGTGCGTGAAGTGGTACGTGATGTCGTAGGACAGTACACTGCCGAGCAGCTGCCGGAAATGCGTAACGAGATCGCTGCAGCCATCGAGACGAAGATCAAACAGAGTATCGAAGAGCTTCCGGGCAAACCGGTTGTCCTCACCTCCGTAGAGCTTAGAACCATCAACCTTCCGCCAAAGATCAAGGAGCAGATCGAGCGTGTGCAGATCGCAAAACAGGAAGTGACCATCGCCGAGCAGATGAAAGAGAAAGCCAAGCAGGAAGCCCTCAGAAAGGCCGAAATTGCCAAAGGTGAAGCGCAGAAGAACCGTATCGAAGCGCAGGGTGAAGCCGACAAAATCCGCATCGAAGCGGGCGCACAGGCAAAAGCTAACAAGATCATCGCCGAATCGCTGACGGAAAAACTGCTCCAGATGCAGCAGATTAAAACGCAGTCACAGTTCAACGATGCGCTCAAGGTCAACAAAAACGCGCAGATCTTCCTCACACCAGGCGGTGCGGTACCAAACATCTGGGTCGACACAAAAAAGCCGGCACAGCAGGCAGTGTCTGTACAACAGTAAATCAGTGAAGAGTGAAGAGTGAAGAGTGAAGAGTTTCGGTATGCTTTTCCACAGGAAAAGCTGCTGTTTCTGAACGCTGAACGCTGAACGCTGAACGCTGATAATTTCGGAGAAATTATCATGACTATAGATTGGAACAAAACCCCCCTCATCCCCGCCATCGCACAGGATGCCGACACCAACGAAATCCTGATGCTGGCCTACATGAACAAAGAGGCGTATGAACTGACACTCTCTACCGGCTACGCCCACTACTTCAGCCGCTCCAAACAGCGCATATGGAAAAAGGGGGAGAGCTCCGGGCATACGCAGGAGGTCAAGGATGTTCTGCTCGACTGCGATGCCGATACGGTAGTGCTCAAGATCAAGCAAAACGGCGTCGCCTGCCATACCGGACGCAAGAGCTGCTTCTTCACCTCAGTCATGCAAGAGAAGACCATTCTGGACAAAGAGGTCGATACCGACGCCATCTACGGTGTGGTCGATACCCTCTACCACACCATTTTGGAGCGCAAGAATGCGCCGGAAGAACAGAAGTCATGGACAAAGAAGCTGCTTAACAATAAAGCGTTGATGCTCAGCAAAATCACCGAAGAGGCACAGGAAGTCGTCGATGCCATCGACCATGAAAGCGACGAGCAGGTCATCTACGAAAGCGCCGACCTGCTCTACCACACCCTCGTAGGGCTTGGCTACCGCAACATCTCCCCAGACAGGGTCAAGCAGGAACTGGCACGCCGTTTTGGTATGTCAGGGATAGAAGAGAAAGAGAGTCGGAAGAAATAGCCCTGTGGTCTATACTTTCTCGATATGATTAGTTTTCCGGCTTGCTTTCTGTAAAGACCATCTCAAAGATGGCACCCCTGTCACCATTGTGAAACTCCAACGAACCGTTATGCTTCTCCTGCATGATCATCTTTGACATATAAAGCCCCAATCCTGTTCCGTTCTTGGAGAGTCTTGTAGAGAAATAGGGGTTGAAGATCTTGTCCGAAATATCTTCTGGTACCCCTCCGGCATTGTCTTCTACGCTCACGATCACACTGTTACCCTCTTTTTTCGTGCTTACAACGATCTCAGGGTTTTCAACGCTTCGATCGGTCAATACCTCTTCTGCGTTCTTCAGCAGGTTCAAAAGGGCGTGTTTGACATCATTGGCATAGACATCTACCCTGCTCTCCTGTGTATCAAAATGTGTCGAGATCGTAATGTGGCTGCGCTCCATCAGAGGATGCACGATCTTCAAAACATCACGCACGATATCTTCAAGTGCCGTTGGTTCTTTGTTGTCTCTCTCCTGAAGAAAACTTCTGAAATCGTCGATCGTTTCGGAGAGGTGTTTTGTGTATTCGGAAATGAGTGACATCTCCTCCAGAAAAAACTTCCGGTCGACATCTTCCATGTTGAGCTTGAAGATCAGATTGTTCGTTGTCGCACTGATCGCGGTCAGCGGTTGCCTCCACTGATGGGCGATCATATCGATCATCTCGCCCATCTGCGCCAGTTTCAGCTGCTCTATCAGCTGCTGGTCTTTTTTTCTTGACTTTTTCACCTCGATATCGACCATCTGGTGCAGCTCGTTGTTCAGTGCTTCGAGCATCTCTTCTCTTTTTTTCTCTTCGGTGATGTCGTATCCGACATTGATGATCTCGCCGTTTGGCAGATTCACATTCGCCCACATCGTCGTAAGTACTCTGCCATCCTTGGTAATGGGGTGCCACTCCCTGAAGATCTTGTCGGGCTTGTAGAGTACCGTGTCTATCACCTCTTTTTGCACCTCGGGGTCGGGATAGAAAAGCGCTATGGTGTTTTCATGTTCGTTTATCTCTTCTATCGTCCAGCCAAAGACCTTTTCACACTCCTTGTTCCAGATGGTACACTTTCCATTCTCATCGAACGCATCTATGAGAATGGGCGCCAGGTCGAAGAGCGTTTTGAACTTGAGGTGCTCGTTCTCAAGCTCCTGCTCCAGATGTTTGCTCTTGGCAACCTCGTCTTTGAGTTTTTTATTGTGTATCAGCAGCAGTATCAGCAGCAGCACCAATCCGGCAATCGACAATATATCCAGCATCACTATTTCATTTTCAGTTTGTAGCCGACATTATAGACAGACTCTATCAAATCGGTATCAAGTTTGTTTCTCAGCCTGTATACCAGGTTTCTGATACGCTTGTTGTCCGTTTCGATATCTTCAAAAATGTAGTTTTCAATATCCATCGCAGAAAAAACACCGTTTCTGGAGCTTGAAAGAAGTTTGAAAAGCAGCTGCTCGTTTTTGGTGAGTTTGATCGCATTGCCCTCTTTGTCATAAAGCACGACGCCATCAAAGTGGTAACCATCCTGAAGATAGACGATATCTTTGCTCTTTTCCAACATATTCAGCTTTTCGACAAGCTCTTTGATGAGCGTTTCTATCTGTGCGATGTCGAACGGTTTGATAATGTAGCCGTCTATGCCGACCTTGATGCTCTTTAGAAAATAGTCCGTGTGTGAATGTGCTGAGAAGATGACAAAAAGCGTGTTTGGGCTTTTTGCTTTAAAGTGTTCAAGCATCGATATGCCGTCCATCTTCGGCATCTCGATATCTGTAAAGACAATGTCGTACGCCCTCTTCTCAAACGCTCTGAGCCCCTCTTTGCCATCTTCAGCCACATCGATATTGGAAAAGTAGTTCTGCAGCATCTTGAGCGTCTGCGCTCTAACATCCTGGTTGTCCTCGACATAGAGAATATTCAGTTTTTTGGTTTGTGCCAGAAGGGCATAGTAGTCATCTTTATTCATAATAAAGAATTTTATCTAAAAAAAATTTGATTTAACAGATATTTGGCTTTGTAATAAGAAGAATAAAAGCGATCTGGGATTGTTCATAATTCAATTCGCATCCCGCATTTCAAATGTGAGACACGAAAAAGAAGTGAGAGGATCAGCACCCGCCCGCACAACCCGGGCTGTCGGCATTGCCGCCAGCGAAGTAATTGCCGTCGAAGCTGACAAGCGAATAGGTACGGTCACGACCAAGCGCATCTACAAGCCCCTCAACTGACAAAAACCCGAGAGAGTCCGCATCGATCTTCTTTGCGACCTCATCGACAGAGAAGTTTGCCGAGATCAGTTCGGCACGTGTAGGGGTATCGATACCGTAACGGCAGGGGAACTTGATCTCCGGCGCGGCGATACGCATATGTACCTCGGCTGCACCCGCCTCTTTTAGCATCTTGACGATCTGCTTCGATGTCGTACCACGCACCAGCGAATCGTCGATGATCGCCACGCGCTTACCCGAGATGAGATGCTTGATGGGAGAGAGCTTGAGCTTCACTTTCAAATCACGAATCTCCTGTGTCGGCTCGATGAAGGTACGTCCCACATAGTGGTTACGCACGATTCCCATCTCAAACGGCACGCCAAGCCCCTCGGCATACCCTCTGGCAGCAGCCACGCCGCTGTCTGGTACCGGCAGCACCAGATCGACGTCCGCAGGCGCCTCTTCGGCAAGCTTGCGTCCCATCTGAAGGCGTGTCTGGTAGACATTCTTGCCGTCAATAATGCTGTCGGGTCTGGCAAAGTAGATATATTCGAAGGCACACGGGTGGTAGTCAGGCTCGAATATCTGCTCCGAGACCGGCTCTTTGCCCTCTTCGAAGATGAGCATCTCGCCAGGTGTCACATCACGAACAAACTCCGCACCTACAAGGTCGAACGCACACGTTTCACTCGCCACGATCCAGCCGCCGTCTTTGAGCTTGCCAAGACTCAGCGGTCTGATGCCGTAACGGTCACGGATGACGAACATCTTCGATCGGCTCTGGATGGCAAGGCAGTATGCCCCCTCTATACGCGTGAGCATATCTTTGATACGGTCTACCAGAGAGTCTTTCTGCGATTTTGCAATGAGGTGGATGATATTTTCCGTATCCATATCGGTCTGGAAAATCGCTCCCTTGGCAATGAGGTCGTTTCGCACTTCGTGCTTGTTGACAAGGTTACCGTTGTGCACTACCGAAATTTCACCCAGCTTGTACTTGGCAAAGACAGGCTGTGCATCGCCCTGCGATTCGCTTCCTGCCGTGGAGTAGCGGTTGTGTCCGACCGCACAGGTACCCTCCAGGCTGTCGAGTGTCGCCTGGGAAAAGACATCGGCAACCATACCGCGCTTTTTATACAGCTTGATCTTTTCACCGTTTGCAGTGGAGATACCTGTCGCCTCCTGCCCGCGGTGCTGCATAGCAAAGAGCGAATAGTACGCAACGGTAGAGGCCTTTTTCGCTCCATATACACCGACAATCGCACACATCAGGCACCTCCTTGGGAGGTGAGTGAATAGTGCCGGTTTGCATTGCTGCGCAATGCTACTGTTTGAATCAAAGCAGTGCTGCCGCACTGCATACTACAATTCCTCATTCCTAGTTCCTCATTCCTCATTTTTATATCCCAAGGCAGTCGTTGATGGTGTAGAAGCCTGCCGGTTGATCTACCAGCCACTTGGCCGCTCTGATAGCACCCTTGGAGAAGGTTTCACGGCTGGTTGCGGTGTGGTTGAGCTCAAGAAATTCACCGTCGTTGTAGAAACCGACCGTATGGCGTCCGACGATGTCTCCGCCGCGCAGGGCCATAACAGCGATCTCGTCTTTGGTACGAGGTCCGACCTGTCCGTCTCTGCCGCTGACACGCACCTCATTGAGGTCAAGTCCGCGCCCTTTGGCGGCAAACTCCGCCAGTGTCAGTGCCGTACCGCTTGGTGCATCGACCTTGTGGCGGTGGTGCTGCTCGACGATTTCGATGTCAAAATCTTTCAATGTCGCAGAAACCTGCTCAACAAGCTGCTTGAGCAGTGCGATACCTGCGGACATATTCGAAGAGTAGAGTACCGGCATCTCTTTGCTGACTTCTACCAGCAGATTCTGCTGATGTTCGGTAAAGCCCGTTGTCGCCACTACCAGCGGCGTGGGGTTCTTCAGTGCCGCTTCACACAGCGCTTCTGTCGCTGCGGGTGCGGAGAAGTCGATCACCACGTCACACGCTTCAAGCAGCGCATCCATACTGTTGGTGATGAGCACATCTTCGGGCACATCCGTTTTTAGCTCATCAAACACATGCAGTGCCCCCAGTGTGAGTGCCTCATCTTCCAGAATATTCTTAATGAGGTGCTCCCCCATTCTTCCCGTACTGCCTACAATTCCTACTTTTGCCATTACGCCTGCTCCTGAATATATGAAATAACCTGCAGTGCCGCCGTGGCACCGTCTCCTGCCGCACACACCACCTGCTTCGGTGCTTCGATACGAAGGTCACCCGCCGCATAGAGTCCCTCTACTGAAGTGCGCATGCTCAAATCGACAACTACCTGTCCCCAGTCGTTCACTTCACAGATAAAATTGCCGTTCTCATCTTTGAGAACACTGTTGTTGACATTGTGTCCGACAAAAACAAAGATGCCCGGTGTCTCGAGCACCTGCTCTTCACCGCTTTTGAGGTTTTTGACACGTACGCTTGTGACACCCATCGCATCGCCCATCACCTCTTCGACGACCGAGTCAAGTACGAAGTGGATGTTCTCTTTGCTTTTGGCTCTCTCAATAGTAGAAGGTGCAGCACGGAACGTATCGCGTCTGTGGACAAGATAGACATCGGAAACGATATTGGAGAGGTAGATCGCCTCTTCAAGCGCCGTATCACCGCCGCCAAGCACTGTAACAGGCTTGTCTTTGTAGAAGAAGCCGTCACAGGTGGCACAGGTGCTCACGCCGCGCCCGAAGAACTCCTCTTCTCCCTTGAAGCCGGCACGTTTTGGTGTACTTCCCGTACATACAATGGCGGTCTTGGCTTCTACACTATCACCGTTTTCCAGAGTAACGGTAAAGTGATCACCCGTCTTGGCGACACGCTCGACTTTTTGCATCTCGTGCTTGAGACCGAAGTGAAAGCATTGCTCCTGCCAGGTGTTCATAAAATCCATACCGGTTTTGGTATGGTCGAAAAATCCAGGATAGTTCTCTATTTCGGAGCTCTGGGTAATCTGCCCGCCGGGCATGCCCATTTCAAACATCGTCACCGCTTTCAGCCCGCCGCGCGTTGCATAGAGTCCCGCTGTCAGGCCGGCAGGTCCGCCGCCGATAATCGCACAATCCAACATTTCAATTCCTTAGTAAATGATCAAACAAATATTTGGACAATTATACACTTTAAATACTTGGTTAATAATTTTGGAAAAGCGGTTTTCTGGGTATGTGGTAGAAAGTTGCGGAGAGAACCCCTCCGCACGATTTAGCGTTGTGCTTACAGGAGTGCGTTCAGTTTTTCAGCAAATGCGTCTTTGCTTGCCGCACCTACCATCTGATCAACCACTTCACCGTCTTTGAAGAAGAGGATCGAAGGGATAGAACGGATACCGAACTTAACAGCCAGCTCCTGCTGCTCGTCAGTGTTCACTTTTCCGATAGTCGCTTTACCTTCAAACTCTTCAGCGAGCTCTTCAACTACCGGTGCGATCATTCTACAAGGTCCGCACCATGGTGCCCAGAAGTCTACCATAGTAACACCCTCTGCTACTGTCGCGTCGAAGTTTTCATTTGTAAGTTCTACATATTTTGCCATATTCAATCCTTTTGTGATAATTTGATGCAAAGATTATAGCCAATTTTCATTAATGGGGCTTAACTTATATTTATTATTTTCAAAACGACACTTTCTTCCAGCCAAAAGGACACTTATGGTAACGCAGCCTGTGTCAATTCAATCTCATCGAAAAGTGCAGACCGGGTACCGGGCAGCGCTTTGTTGCTTTTTCCTTTGGCCGTATAGACAAAGGATATTTTGGGGCTGTCGGTCATATTTTTGTTCGCCCGGTGCAGCAGTTTGCAGTGAAAGAGCACCACATCACCCTTTTGCAAAGCATGGCTTGTTTTGGTCTCTATCAGCTCGCGATTTTCAGGGCTGTCTTCCAGGAAATACTCTTTCACGTCAAACTGCTCGGCCAAAAAGTGCATGCGGTGGCTTCCGGGAATGAACTCGAGCACCCCGTTTTGGTCATTTTCATTCTCAAGTGCCAGCCAGACACTGACCAGGTTGTCGTTCTCGAAGTGCCAGTAGCGAAAATCCTGATGCCAGCGTGTCTCGGTAGAGGTGTGCGGCATCTTCGTCATAATGGAGTTGTGGTGTGCCAGCGTAATGACAGGGGGCTCGCCAAGCACCTGGTGAAGTATCGGCCGTATCGCTTCATTCTCCATCCACTCCCTGAAGACAATGTCCCGCTCATAGACCTGGCGCAATCTTCTGACACTCACCTCTTTGACAAAGTGCGGCACTCCCGTCCCCACCGTCTTCTCTCTCTCCTCTTTGCTCTTTGCCTCATACTCGTACTCCGTCTCAACGGGCGGGACCTTGTGTTTGAGGTGGGCCAGTGCGATATCCCGTATGGTATCGCAGAGTTCCGCCTTGGCAAATTGTGGCAAAAGAAGAAAACCGTCTGTGTGAAATCGAGTGAGCTGTTCGTCCGTAAGCGTCATAGAACCTGTCTTTATCATTTTGATTTAAAACGATTATAGCGTAACATTCTCGATAAATTCAACCTCATCCCCGCGAATGATAAGCGCATCGATGCTAAAAGGCAGATCTAAATGCTTACTCTTGAGGTAGTAGTGTGCCGAATTTATTACCTTGCGCAGCTTGGCAGGAGAAAAATTGTATACGGGCTCAAAGTCTGCCCTGCCGGATTTCACCTCGATGAAGTGGAGCACCCCGTCCTTTTGGGCAATGATGTCTATCTCGCCAAGCTTCCTTGCATAGTAGTTGCGCTCCACAATGCCGTACCCCTCCTGCTCCAGGAAAAGCGTCGCCAGATCCTCACTCGCATCACCAAAAAGCTTTGGCAGTTCACGCATCACTCTCTCCACGAAGAAAGCCCATCACTTTGGTATCGGCTTCGCGTGCTCCTGCCATCAGTTCATCGAGTAAAGCATAGATTTTGCGAAACTCTTTACTGTTTTTCTGCTCCATCTCAAGCAACCGTTTTGCCAAAGCGTTGTAGTGAAGGGAAAACTCTCGTAACTTCGTAAAGGTTCGCATGATCTCTATGCTTATCTCCACGGCAACTTTGCTTTTGAGGACAGCGGAGAGCATATAGACTCCGTTTTCTGTAAAGGCGTAGGGCATTTTTCTTCTACCTCCATGTTCTTGCAAACTTGATGTCACAAATTGTGATTTCAAGTTTGTATACTCCTCCTGTGTTAATTGAAACATAAAATCACTGGGAAATCTCTCACTATTTCTCTTTACTGCCTGATTCAAAACTCTCGTCTCAACCTCATACAGCTCTGCCAGATCTTCATCCAGCATGATCTGCTTACCCCGCAGCGTATAAATTTTATAATGTATAGGCACTGGAAGTTCATTCATAGAAAGATCCTTTCGGTTTTCATACAAAAAGTATAAAACACAAAAGGATAGAGAGGAAAGAATATGTCAGATTGTCATATTCTCTTTAGGTATCTGTCTAACTGCACGCCACCTCGTCGCCGACAGGGATCACATCGACCTTGACTGACTTGAAGCGTGCGGTCATAATCAGTTCGTCGCACTCGTCACCAAAGAGCGCGTTGATGCGGCTTTTGGCATGGTGGAATGTACAGAAGAGCGTACGTGCTTTCACACGGTCGGTGTAGCGGACAGTGAGCGCTTCACTCTCACCGTACTTGCTTTTTAAAATCACTTTGTCACCAAATTTGTCCTCATCCTCAATCGGCGCAAGAAGCACATCTTCGTCATACTTCGTATCGAGCTTGTCACTGCGTTTGGTCTGTGCGGCATTGTTGTAGTGTGCAAGGGTACGCCCCGTAGTAAGGTAGTAGCCTTCAAGCGAATCTCTGAAGAAACTTTTCTCCAGAATCTCCTTGACCATCCCACGAAGCTCATACTGCTTATAGACATACTGCCCCAACCCGTCTTTGGTACGAAAGTCAAGCAGATGTAGTACAGGCGTGTCATCATCGTGTATCGGCCACTGCATTCCGCGTTTTCTGTGTCGTGCAAGGCGGTAGTACTCCGCACCGCTGAAGCGCTTGGGTGCCTTTTGGCGTACTTCGTTCCAAACATCCTCACTGCTTTCAAAGTTAAAATTCTCTCCATCCCCCATCTCTTTGGCAATCATCTGCAGTACTTCCCAGTCATCGGGAAGATCGGACTTCACAAGCGGTTGTGAGAGGTGCAGTCGGCGCATCGCATTGACATAGACACCCGTCTTCTCATATGCCGAACGTACCCCAATGACCATATCGGCTTTCTTTGCTGTCTCCACCATAAAGAGATCCTGCACCATAAGAAACTCCAGTTTCTCCAGCGCCTTGTCACTCTTGTTGATATTGGGGTGGATATGGCTGATATCCTCTCCCATATTCAGCAGGGCTTTGATCTTGCCCTCCAGCATCGCATCGATCAGCTGTGGTGTCATCAAGCCCACCTCTTTTGGCTGTTCGTAGTCAGGGTCGTAGTAGGGCAGACACCCCATATCGCACGCCCCCTGAACGTTGTTCTGTCCTCTCAGCGGCATCAGTCCCGCACCGGTCTTGCCAATGTTTCCTGTAAGTAACGCCAGATGGGTGATCGCCATCACCGCATAGGAGCCATCCAGATGCTCGGTAATCCCAAGCCCCCAGAAGATCATCGAACGCTTGACCGCATACTCTCTGGCAATATTGGGGATCATCTTGGCAAGGTACTCATACCCTTCAATCTGTTCGAAAAACTTCGGATTGGCATAGGGGTCGTTTAGTATCTGTTCCTTATACGCCTCAAAGCCTTTGGTACGGTTCTCGATAAACTCTTTGTTATAGAGCTCTTCATCGATGATCACATACGCCATCATATTAAGAATGAGTAGGTTTGCCTCGTGCGGGATGACACAGTTGTATTTGGCAAGCTTCGCCATCTTTATCTCACGCACATCGATGACTGCAAGGTTATTAAGCTTCTTTGCCTGTGCAACCATCCGGTTAGCGATGATGGGGTGTGCCTCCATGGTGTTGGAACCGATAACTACCATAAACTCCGTTTCGTAAATGTCATTGTAGGGGTTGGTTGCCGCGCCTTCTCCGATGGTTGCACGCATCCCCTTGAGGCTTGGCGCATGACAGACACGCCCGCAGTTGTCTACATGCGGGGAGCCCATCGTCTCACGGGTAAATTTTTGAAACGCGTAAGCACTCTCACAGTTGGTACGCGCCCCGCCGACAGCACAAAAGCTCCAGCCGCCATAGTTCTCTTTTATCTCACTCAGTTTCTGTGCTGCTATCTTCACTGCCGTTTGCAGATCGCACGTCATATAATCATTGTCAAACGGGGCAAGTGCATCACCATATTTTTCGGTAATTTTCGGGTTTTTGTCAAGAAAACTTTTTTTGATACGAGGCTCTCTGATGCGGTCTTTGGCATCGACAAAATCGTAGCCGTACTTCCCCTTGATGCAGAGCTTGCCCTCAGAGACCACACCATCTTTTTGTGCATAGATCTTGACAATCTCATTGTTCTCCACCACACCAGTGATGTCACATCCCACCCCACAGTAGGTACAGACACTCTCTATCTCTTCTCTCTCTGCCTTTTTTGTCATCACACTGCCCTTTTCGATCGAAAAATAGTCTCTTTCGAGACAAATAAGATAAAATCTATCCTAATTAGACTTAAATTTAACATTTTTTAAGCACTGCTGGCTATTATCGAGACAAATTATAACAAAAAGGATGCAATATGTTTACAATTCACGTTACAAAAGAGTGCGGATGTTTCAAAAAGAGCGCATATGAGAACGACAAAACGTTCGAGAGCAAGGACGACGCCCTGCTTCAGGCAAAACTGATGGAAAGCCACATGAACCAGAAGTTCTGCCAGAAACACCTCTTCTGGACAGAGGAGGATGGTGATACCATCCGTATCAATGTCGAAGAGAAACCAAGAGAAGAGAGTGGCGGTGGATGCTGCGGAGGCGGGCACTGTTCATAAGGAATGAGGAGAATTTTTCAGTGTTTGGGTAAATCAGACCTTAAAAACCTTCTCTTTCTTGAGGAAATTTGACAGGAATCACACGTTATCGTGTTTTCTTTTTTTCTTTACTGAAGAAACTTTTGCTATCGCAAACCGCTATGCGCTAATTTTGCTTCGTTTCTCTTTTTTCTTTGTCACGAAAACAAAGAAAAAAAGAAATGAAGAGAAACGCTAAATGTTCAGTTAACGTCAAGATCCTGCATCAAGTGCGGGATGACTGGAATACCTATTTAAAATTCCCAAACGTCAACGGCGCTTTAAGCTCTTCCATCTGTCTTACCAGTGCGATCACCGCCTGAAGATCATCAATTTTCTTACCGCTTACACGGATCTCGTCTCCCTGAATGGACGGAGTCACTTTCAGCTTGGCATCTTTGATCGCCTTGACAATCTTCTTGGCTTCATCTTTTTCGATGCTGTCGATGATGCGGTAGACCACCTTTACATTACCGCCGCTGATACCCTCTGTCTTGACCTCTTCAAGCGACTTGGGAGAGAGGCCGCGTTTGATCATTTTGGAGATGACAATGTCTTTGAGCGCATCGATCTTGCTGTCACTCGAACTGGAGAGGTTCAGCACCTTGGCTTTCTCGTTCAGGTCGATATCGGTCATGATACCCTTGAAATCAAAACGGGTAGCTACCTCTTTCTTTGCCTGCTCGATGGCGTTTTTCATCTCCATCATGTCAAGCTTCGCCGAAATATCGAAATAGTGATCTTTTGCCATGAAAAACCTCCCTACTTCTCTATACGCATCATTGCCACATCACCGTGAACGACATCGAGCCCCTTGAGTGCGGCAATGGCATCGTGCATCTTGGACTCTTGCGTCTTGTGGGTCGTAAAGAGCAGTTTGGCGATGCGCTCTTCGTTTGTTGGTTGCTGCAGCATCGATTCGATGGAGATACCGTATTCACCTAGCTTGGAGGTGATCTTTGAAAGCACACCGCTTCTGTCATCCACTTCAAGGCGGACATAGTACTGTGTGACAATCTCCTCTTTCGGCAGCAGCTTCAACCCACTCTCAAGCCCTTTTTTATAACCAAGCATCGGTCCCTGATTCCCACGCACAATATCAACAATGTCTGCAATCACTGCCGAAGCGGTCGCGTCACCGCCCGCACCCGGGCCGTAATACATCGTCTCACCCACACGGTCACCCACTACGGTAACGGCATTCATCACACCATCAACCTTGGCGATCATACTCTCACTTGGGATCATCGTTGCATGGACACGCAGCTCTACACCCTCACCCACTTTTTTGGCAATACCAAGCAGTTTAATCTCGTAGCCGAACTCTTTGGCAAAGGCTACATCGGTCTGCGTGATCTTCTCGATACCCTCTATGAGGATATCTTCGGGCTTCGCATCGATACCGTAGGCGATAGAGGCCAAAATCAGCAGCTTGTGTGCCGCATCAAAACCGCCCACGTCAAAGGTCGGATCCGCTTCAGCATACCCAAGCTCCTGCGCCTCTTTGAGGATCTCGTCATACTGCGCACCCTCGTTGATCATCTTTGTCAGCATATAGTTGCAGGTACCGTTCATAATCCCCTGAATGCCCTCGATATGGTTTGCTGCCAATCCGGTACGCAGCGCTCCGATAACAGGAATGCCGCCGGCAGTACTTGCCTCGTACATCAAAGGGATGTCTCCGGCGATCTCCTGCAGCTCATAGCGGTGGTAGGCAAGCAGTGCCTTGTTCGCCGTCACCACTGCTTTGCCGTTCTCAAGCGCACGCTTTACCAGCCCATAGGGCTCTTCCACGCCGCCCATCAGTTCTACGACAATGTCAATCTCCGGATCATCTACCACACTCAGGGGATCGTCACTGAGTGCAATGGATACATCGCGTTTTTTTCCCAAATTACGTACGACACCAGACTTTACAACGATCTTCTTCCCCGCACGCGCCTCGATGATATCAGCATTGGCTTCAAGGATCCTCGCGACACTCTCGCCTACCGTTCCGACACCCAGTATACCGATCTTAACCATTGTTGTGTTCCTCTTCAAGGGTTTTCAAAAAGCGTTTGATGTTGCGTGCCGCCTGACGGATACGCTTCTCATTCTCGATCAGGGCGATACGTACATACTTGTCACCATGAATCCCAAACCCTATACCGGGACTCACCGCCACACCGGCCTCCTGCAAAAGACGTTTTGAGAACTCCATAGATCCCATTCCCATTTCAAGTGCAACTTGAGGCAGTTTCCCCCAGATGAACATACTCGCACTCGGCTTCTTCAGCTCCCATCCGGCATTGCCAAACGATTCGATCATCACATCACGTCGCTTTCTGTAACGGGGGATGATCTCCTTGTCAGGGACATAACCATGCTCATCAAGCGCCACCGTAGCCGCAACCTGAATCGGGGTGAACATACCGTAATCCAACCACGACTTGATCGCCTGCAGCGCACCGATAAGCTTTTTATTCCCAACAACAAAGCCGACTCTCCAGCCAGCCATATTGTAGGATTTTGAAAGTGTATAGGACTCTACAGCAACATCTTTGGCACCTTCTACCTCCATAATCGACGGTGTCTTGTAACCGTCAAACGTGATGTCTGCATAGGCAATATCGGAAATGATGTAGAAGCGCTTCTCTTTTGCTAGGGCAACCAGTCGCTCGTAAAATTGAGGTGTAACCGTAGCTGTCGTCGGGTTGTGCGGGAAGTTCACAACCAGGAACTTCGGCTTAGGAATGGAATTTTCCAGTGCTTCATTCACATCGGCAAGGAACTTCTCTTCATCAACCTCAAAAGTCTCCTCATCAAAAGACACTTCCATTTTCTCAACATTTGCTCCTGCCAGAATAAATGCCTGCGAATGTATCGGGTAAGTAGGATCTGGTACGATCGCCACATCACCGGGGTTGGTAATTGCCTGCACCAGGTGTACATACCCCTCCTTGCTTCCCATTGTCGCAACTACTTCCGTATCAGGATCAAGATCGGCACCATACTTGCGCTTGTACCAGTTGCTCATTGCCAATCGAAGTTTATAAATCCCCTTGCTCGCACTGTAGCCGTGCGTTTTAGGTTTCTGTGCCGTTTCACACAGCTTGTCAATAATCGGTTTCGGTGTCGCCGCGTCGGGATTGCCCATCGAAAAATCGATAATATCCGCCCCTTCACGGCGCATCTTCATCTTGATATCGTTAATTTCGGCAAAAATATATTTAGGTAAACGGTTTATCTTTTCAAACTGTATTTCATCAAACATCGTTTCTCTCTTTACTTATAGATTCGTATGGCTTTCATAAGGTACCGTCTGGGTACCGTTTTTCTCATCGGATACAGTTTCTGCGTCTGACGTTTGCGTCTCCGTATCGTTCACTTCGGAAATCACCTTTTCAATACTCAGCTCCGGCTTTACAGCACTTTCATCCTCCACTTCGGGCACCATCTTCTCTTCATTAAACGGCAGCATACCGCGCAGTTTTGACTGGTCGAACTGGGTAATGAAGTACCATGAAGCCGCCCCAAGCAGAAGAAGTACAAACACGATCAGCAGTTTGGACTTCCCCTTTTTCTTTTCTATAATAGGGGCATCCAGTACGACACTCTCCTCTTCATGATGTGCATCATAATAAGCAAGCACATCCTTTTTCAAAGCAGAGAGGTCCGCACCATACTCCCGCTCGATGATCGAAATGAAACCGAGCGCTTTGACACGCTTGAGAAGCTCGAACTCTTTGCCAAAAAGTGCTTCAAGGTTCTCTTCGGAGATATTGGTTCTCTCGCTGATCGACTTTACCGTATGCTCCTGGAGTATATCATTCAACTGCATATCCCATCCTGTGTATTAATATTGCTGCCGCCGCACTGACATTGAGTGAGTCAAATGCATGCTTCATCTCTATGGAAACCAGACTGTCCAGCTTCGCCCTAGCCTTTTTGGAAATGCCCTTGCCTTCACTGCCAAGCACAAGCACCCGTTTTTTCGAAAAGGTCATCTCCTGTACAGGAGTCCCCTCCATTGCAGCACCATAAGTTGCAAAACCGACCTGCTTCAGCTCATTAAGTACATCAAGGATATTCTGCTCAATCAAAAACGGCATATCAAGCAGAGCACCCGAACTCGTACGTGCAATCGCCGAAAAGTTCAGCTGCTTTACACCGGTTGCGATCACTGCTTCAGCTCCCAGAGCGTAAGCACTCCGCACAATCGCTCCAATGTTGCCCACATCTGTCAATGCATCAAGCACTACGACAAAGTCACTCTGTTTGGCTTCTGAGAGACTGCGTTGTTTGAACTCGTCCACTTCAAGCAGGATGCCCTGATGGTTTCCCCCCTTGCTCATAGACTGCGCCCACTTCTCTTCAAGAAACTTTATCTTGTTGTGGAACTGATGGAACAAGGGTTTTGGAAGTACACCTTTTTTCGCCACATAGACGGTCTTGACCGTATCTGGATGCCGCTGCATCGCATAGAGACAAACCTGTTTACCATAAATAATCATAAGAGATTTTATCGAATTTTTACTTCATATTTGCGGGGAAGGTTTGGGAGGAGGGTTGGACTACTTGCCTACAAGCTCCTCATACCAGCTTTTCACGCTTCGGTCACTCAGCTGTGCGAGGAGTTTTGCCTTGATTTTTGGGGGCATATCAAGTGCCATCACTTCCGAAAAAGCCAGCGATTTTGCTTCACTCTTTTTGCCCTTGATGATAACGACCCATTCTCCCTTGACGGCGTTTTCCTTCAGTATTTCAAGCAGGCTTGCCGCACTGCCTCGATAGTAACACTGATAGCGTTTAGTCAGCTCTTTGGCCAAAAAGAGCTCTCTTTGGCTATCCACTGCTGCAATCTCCTCAAGGAGCTTGAGAAGACGGTGAGGGGATTCATAGAGCACTGTACTGTAGCCGTTCTCAAGCGCCTCCTGCAGTGCACTGCTGCGCTCCTTTCCTTTGTGGGGCAGAAAGGCATAGAAGAGGAACTTTCCCTCTTCGAATCCCGAAGCGGCATAGGCCGTCGTTACCGCAGAGGCACCCGGAAGCACATCGTACGCGATGTTGTGTTCCTGACAATAGGCTACAAGCAGCTGCCCTGGGTCGGAGATGACCGGCATACCGGCATCACTGACATAAACCACACGCTTTTGTGTAAGCTGACCGCCATACTCCTCTAAGCGCTGAGCGCCGTTGTGTTCGTTAAAGGAGACAAACTGTACATCGGGGTAGTCCATATCGAAACGCTCAGCCAGCAAATGCAGCAAGTGCTTTGTCTGCCGGGTATCTTCACACAGAAAGAGTTCAGCCTTTTCAAATTCTCTAAGGGCACGAATGGTGATGTCTTGGGGGTTGCCAATTGGCGTAGGGATAAAGGTAAGCATAAGAGTGCGCACCGAAGCAAACGCTCCGGCACAGGGGGATTAACCGAGTTTGTACTTGTTCTTAAACTTCTCGACTCTACCTGCAGCATCGACGATCTTCTCAGAACCTGTGAAGAACGGGTGACACTCGTTACAGATATCGATAGAGAGCTCCGGCTTGTTTGATCTTACTTCAAACTCGTTGCCGCAAGCACACTTTACTTTACATTCCATATATTCAGGGTGAATACCTTTTCTCATTGTGAGACCTTTATAGTGTTATTTTATGACAGGCAACCAACCTGTTCCAGCCCAAAAACAACTTCGGACTCTTCCGTATCTTTCGATAGGGTCGCTGCAACAGTCTTTGCTGAGACAACTTTTAGGGCGATATTATATCCAAATAGATTTAAAGATTTTTGAATCTTCAGCGTATCATAAAAACAAGGGAAAAGAAAGGGAAATGATACGCTGAAGTATTGAAGCTAAAAGACAGAGCCTGAGAGGGAAAAACAAGGAAGTTTACAAATTGGACAAGGAGTAAAACAAAACCCTCTCAAGGTCTCTACCTTTTCTATAGAAAGTATAACACCCACACGTAAACAGAAAGTAAAATTTTTGTTGATAATTTGTTAATGCGAGTGAGCAGTGAGGAAATTTTGCATGGATTAGATAATGAAGTGAAGCTTAAAGCGTGTCCGGAAGCGCGAATTAAACGAAGTGTTCGCCTTTAGGTGCATTCATGCCCCCAGTCGGAACTCCCAGTTCAGATATAAGGTGTCTCACCTCTTTTCAGAGGTGATAACACATCTATTTAAGTATCTTCATTGACAGCACCATATTGGTTTGTCCAGTAGATGGTCTCCTCTGTGCGTGAACCATCATCTTGTGTCGTCTTAATTTCAGTGAGATTTCCGTTTTGATCATAAGTGTATGTTGTATTTTCATTTCCAAAATCACCTACAACACTCCTTGTCAGTTTTTTGTTCTGAGCATTATAGGTGTATGTAGTTGTTGTTGTCTTTTCTGAACCGGTAATCTCGTTTTTAATTGTTATGGCAATTTCAGTGATATTACCGTTTACATCATACGTACGGTTTTCTGTTTGGGTACGCTGTAAATCGCCCAATTCCAATACCGGATAATTGTTAATTAAAATATAGCCCTCAACTTTTTTGCTGCTTATCTTTCCTACATCATAGGTGTATGTGGTAATATTCACATAATCATTTTGGAGATCATAATCTGTCAGTTTTAACAGAGCACCGTTATCATCATACTCATACTCTTTTCGTGAAAGTTGTTGTGGAACTGCCGGATATTGAGCCATTGTGCTGCGTGATTCAATCTTTTTGTTTGTATCATATGCATAAAGAGTCGATATTTTGTTTTCCACATCGTTAATCTTTTCTACACGATTGTCATCGTAATATGAAATAGTAAGCGTATCGATATCAAGATGTCCTTCAGTACCTGGTTGAGCTGCTGTTGGCCCTGCCTTTGTCGGATAGCGTGTGAACTTTCTAGTCAATTGCCCGGCATCGTTATACTCAAAGTGTCTTTCGATAGCGCTAAAATAGGTTTCTGCCGTATGTTGTTCTGCTATAACTGAAATTTGGTTGTTAGCATTGTATGTGTATATTTCTGTTTTTTTATCATAGGTACTTGCATTAAGACCGCTAATTGTCACCGCTGTTCTATTATGATCTACCCCTAATGGATCTGCATAAAATACCTTATAAGTGTATGTTGGGCTTTGCACTTCTGTTGTTTTTGTAGCAATAGCACCTGTTGAAGTATATGTATATGTATAGATTTCAGTTGGATCCATACCCACTTTTTTTGAAACCGCTTTGTTTGCATCATACCTATAGGATTCATTCAAACTTATTGATGAGTGATTTTGGTCATCATACTCCACAATAAAGTGCGATTCTATTCTATAAAGTTCACCTGCAGGTGTAAGCCCATTATTGGCAAGGTAATCGTTCATGGCACTATGCGCTCTCTCTTCCCTGACTATCTCGGTGCCAAGCACGTCTGCCAACACTTCGTCAAAATCACTGTCTGTCAGCTTCAAGTCTTCTGCATTATCACTTAAAATCTCTATATAACGCAGTGCTTCCGGCGTAGTCAAGTCAATACCGTTTGTCGGATCATTATCAGCATCCAGTGTTTGAAGCAACTGAGCAAGATTCACACTTGATTGTGTATCGGCCGGGAAAAGCGTAACCGGTGTCACCATATCACCGTTTGCCAGTGCCTTCCCTATAGGATACTTACCCAGTGAGAATTTCACATCTGTATCACCGGACTCACACACAAACTCACCTTGATCGTTGGTGAGACTTTTCTTACCCGATGGCATACAGTGATAAGTTATCCCCTCTACCGGACCATCCAAAAATGCCGGTGTCCCGGCTGCAGCATCATCTGCCGCTCCAGAGCCTGACTTTCCGACACCCGCTACACCAGATGTTCCATTTGTATTACCTGCCGAATCCACACTCGTACTGCTGCCGTTAGAGCACCCCGTAAAGCCCAGTGCCATAATTGTCGCGATGCTTAGCAGCGCCGATTTCGTTTTGCCGTATTTCATATACTTTTCTCCTCGATTGCGATTATCATGAACTGTAAAGATAGCTACATGTAATGCAATTGTAATATGTGAATGTCCATCAAATGTCGCGAAAAAGGAGAAAATAATGCGTTTTTTAGAGGGAGCAATGAACAATGAGGAATGAGGAAATTTTGCATGGGTTGGTTGAGGTGAAGCTTAGCTGGTTATTGGTTATTTTGACAGAGAAGGAAGAGGATGTCAAGAGCATTACCCAATACACCAATAGACTAATACACCAATAACAAACAGGGTTTGATAGAAAGAGAAACGTAAAATGATAATAAGTGTTTAGATTAAAGTTAAGAGTCGGGATTAAATATGAAAGTAGTAGTAAAACTCAAAGTGGCAGCGACCTACATTCCC
>JALTVI010000091.1 GCA_027049035.1 Sulfurovum sp.
TATTATTGAACCGATGATACATCGTTATGGTATAGAAATTGTAATGAACACAGGTACGGGTTGTATGGTTTACGGATACCCAAACGAATTTTCCCAGGCCCTCCTGAATATTTTGAATAATGCCAAGAATGTCCTGCTGGAGAGACGTATTGAAAATCCAAAAATCCATATTGCAGTGAGCGCAGAGAGTGAGCACGTCGTCATTACGGTTGAAGATAATGCAGGAGGGATTTCAAACAAGTTTATAGACAGAATATTTGATCCCTATTTTTCGACTAAAGAGGAGAAGAACGGAACAGGACTCGGGCTGTATATGAGCCGAATGATCATAAGCAGACATATGCAGGGTACCATCCGTGTCGAAAACAGAAAGAGGGGTGCATATTTTGAAATATCCCTGCCAAAATCCGATAAAGCCCCGAGAGTGTAAGAATTGTCCTACAGACAGCAGGGGGGGTGAAGCAGGTAGAATATCCAAAGAGTCTACAACAGTAACACAGATAAAGGGAACTAAAAGCATGGAAAAAAAAATATTGATTGTCGATGATGTAAGGTTCAATATCGAGTTTGAAACCAAGTTGATTGAAAACATTATTGAGGAAACCGGTATCTCTATGAAAGTGGATGAGGCACATACAATAGAAGAGGCGTTGAAGGTTATTGACGACAAAAATATTTATGATGCGATGATTATCGATATGAATCTTCCTGACGGATCAGGGGTTGAGATTGCCAAGTATGCACGTGAAAAGAGTTCAAAAACAAGATTGGCAGCCTTGACCATCTATCCCAATGAGTATGAAAAAGAGCGCGGCTACTTTGACCTTTTCATGAAAAAACCGATTATGATAGGGCCCTTTAAACAAAATTTCCTGCGCCTCCTGCAAATTGGGTGATATCGGTTTTCAGGAAGCCGTAATGCGAAAGCATGAAGTTGATGCCCTTACCGGACTAGCAACCTACAGTGCTCTTCTTGACTATCTTGAAGAGGAGGGGTCCGAGATACGGACCGTTTCGCCTGAAGTACTTTATATTGAAATAGATGAACCGGCGCGTTTTAATGATGCATTCGGATATGATACCGATAAACGTATACTGCTCTATTTTTCCGAAAATATCTCTACCCTGCTTGAAGATGAGCTTTTTGTGCGTATCGGTGTCTACAGTTTTGTCATTGCCAAAAAAAAACCTTCAAGACCGGGTGAACTGAAACTTCTTGCCGACAAGATTGTCAATCAGCTCCGTGAACCGATGAACCTTGAAGGCAATCTTCTCTATATGACGGCATCGATCGGTATCGCTTCTTCTGTCAGTCTCAATTCAGGGGCGACACTTGTAAGACAGGCGGAATATGCTATGAAAAAGGCAAAGCGGGAGGGGACAAACCGTATTGTTGTATGTCATGAGAACGGAGCTTTCTCTTTTGAACATGAACTGAAACTTCTCAGAGATCTTCCGAAGGCAATTGAGAATGGCGAAATCTATTTTGTCTATCAGGGGCAGTACAGTTATACAGAGAAAACATTTACCGGGGCAGAAATGCTGGCACGCTGGGAGCATCCTGAACTGGGGAATATCCCACCAAATATCTTTATTCCGCTTGCGGAAAAGAGCGGGATGATCACGCCGTTGATGAATAAAACCCTTATTGAAGTCTCAAAGATGTACAGGGAACTTGAACAAAGGGGGCTTCAATCCTTTTCCATTGCGCTGAACCTCTCTTTTCAGGTATTGATGGAAGAGAGTTTTCTGGATAATGTCAGGTTTATTCTCGATGCTTACGCTCTAAAAGAGAGACCATTGACCTTTGAGATAATGGAAGATACAATCCCCGACCATCTGGAAAGTTTTACATCACGTCTTGACGAGGTAAAGAGGCTTGGTTTTTCGCTTGCGGTGGATGACTATGGAACAGGACATACCTCATTGAGGTATTTACTGCACTTTCCTATTGATTATCTGAAAATAGATCGCTCCTTTGTACATAACATTCACCGGGACAGACGGAACTTTCTGCTCTTTAAATCGATGATAGATATGGCTGATGCTTTGGGGTTGAAGGTTATTGCCGAGGGGGTTGAAACCCGGGAAGAAGATTCGGTGCTTCAGCGGTTTGGAGAAATCATCGTTCAGGGATATCTCTATTGCAAACCTCTCAGACAGGAAGCCCTGCTGGCACTTTTGTAGCCCCTTGAAGTATCAGCGTATCTCTTTTGCAAGTGCCAGGGTTTCCTGAATAGCCTTTTTATTAAAAGGTTTCCCGACAAACATATCAAACAGTGTCGCACTCTGCTTGTCTTTTATGCCATCACCGGAGATAGAAACAGCAAATAGCCTGCTGTCTTTATGTCCATCTTCAAGACTTCTGTACTGCCGGATAACCTCTGAGCCGGATATTGTAGGCATGTGTTTGTCGAGGTAGGCTATTTGATAGGGCGCATTGCTTTTGTATGCCGACTCCAGCATTTCCAGAGCGGTTTGCCCGTCGGTGACCGTATCGATATGACAGAATTCATCTGCGAGTATGGCTTTGATTAATTCCAGGTTGATTTTGTCGTCGTCTGCAACCAGTATTTTCAAAGGCTGGTTCCCCGCAAGGAATTCATGCAGTTCATTTGCATAATAGCCGTATTGCGGGACGATTGGGAAAGTGTCTGCTTGCTGCTGGGATAATGAGAGAAAACGCTCTTCCACAATAAGCAGAGGGATATTACGCTGTTGTGCTTTTTCTTTCAGTGTCTGTGTTGCCATACTTTCATAGCAGATCAGATGAGTGACGCCTTCAGGGATAGTGTCTATTTTGCCAAATGTTCGGAATTGTGACTTTGATAGACCCATTGAAGTAAGATATCGGGCAATATTCTGGGCACTTGCAAGATTTTTTTTGGAAAGTATAATTCCTGTTTGTAAAAGCGTATTGTGAATCGGGGCGAACAGTTTCTCCTGATTAGTGACTTCAAGTGGAATGGAAAAGTAGAAACTGCTTCCTTTGTCAAGCTGGCTTTTGAGCTTAAGTTTGCCTCCAAGTTCACTGACATATTGCGCACAGATTGCCAGTCCCAGTCCTGTACCGCCATACTGCTCTTTTGTATTCTTCTCTGCCTGAGTGAATGCTTTGAATATCTCTGTCTGTTTTTCCGGTGCAATGCCGATACCGGTATCATTAACAGCGATTTTTACTTTTTTCTTTTCGGGAAGATATTGGACAAGCAGGTTGATCTCGCCGCCTGTCGGCGTAAATTTGTAGGCATTGTTCAGAAGATTCATCAAGACCCGTTTGAGCATCATGGTATCTATGCTTATCTCCTTTGGAAGTGCCGGATCAATAAATATATTGTAGGTAATCTGTTTGTTGTACATATTGGCAGAGAATGTTTCTGCAACGTCAGCAAAGAATCTGGTTGGGTTGACTGTCTCCTTTTCCCCTTTGCTTCGCTCACGCTGGCTTGAAATACGGTCAAGAATGGAGGTTGTTAATTCGTTGATGAAGCGAGCACTCTCCTTGGCATTATGAATGTACTGCAGCAGTCTGTTGTCGTCTATCTGTTCTTCCATGAGTTCCAGAAAACCGAACAGGGAGTTTGCAGGTGTACGAATATCGTGAACCGTGTTTGCAAGAAAGTTCAGGGTCTGTTCGCTCTCTTCTGTCTGCTGCTGCTGCTGTTGTACCTCTTCGACTTTTTCTACAATATTTTCGGAAGACTCCATCAGGCGCTGGCTGACATAGATCTCCTCTTCATAATTTTTCATACCAGGGTACATCATGTAGATCACATTTGTCAGAAAAGGAACCAGAGCTTCAAGAATTTCAAGGTCATCAGGTGTAAAGTTCTTTATTTTTTTGATCGAACTGTAGGCTGTGACCATCCCCAGAAAGTGTTCGTTATCAATGATGGGTACTATAATTTTTGATTTGATACGGATATTGTCGGGGTTGTCCACTTCCGGGAGATACTCTTTTTCGCTGGCAAGATAGTTGAAAATACCTCCGCTGAGAGTGAAAAAGCATTTGGCAAGTACGCCATGCTGGCCGAGCATGGAAATTTCGTTTGTACTGTCATCATCACGTGCACGGACAAGCGAAGCCGTCTCGTTGTGAAATACCCAAAGAGATGCATAATCAGTATCCATGACGTGTGTAACAAGGTTTTCGACAATACGGTTTATTTCTGTATTGCTGGCTGCTTTCTGAATTTCCTGCGTTGTTTCCGATACAAGTTTTTTCAGTTCCGGTAGTGTAATCTGACCCATCTGTATGTTCTCCAGTCCATCTCAATTCTTCATGATGCAATTATAGTAAAAAAAGAAAATATTGACTGTAGGATAATTCTTACAGACAGGATGAACCTTTTTTGATACTATTTCGGAAAATCATGAGTATAAAGGAGTATGACAGATGGAAAGACCGACACCTACCGATGTAGAAAAAGAAGTCAGCAGTATCGATATGATCGTATCCAAAGGGGATGCTGAAGGCAATATCACCTATACGAATCCGATATTTATGAAAATTTCAGGGTACAGTCAGGGGGAACTTCTGGACAAACCGCATTCCATATTGAGACACCCGGATATGCCCAAAGCAATCTTCAAATACCTCTGGGACAATATTTCCGAGGGCAAAGAGGTTCATGCCTATGTAAAAAACCTTTGTAAAGACGGCAGTTACTATTGGGTGCTTGCACAGGTAAGAATGGCCAAAAACCCGGACGGCTCTTTCAGAAACTATGTTTCAACAAGAAGGCGTGTTGAAGAGGCTGCGAAGGCAACCATATCCGAGCTCTATGCAAAAATGCTTGCTGCAGAAGAAGAGGGGGGCATGGATGCTTCACTGAAAGTACTTGAGGAGTTTCTCTCGCAACGTGGGCATACGCTTGAAACATTCAATGCCTGTATGGACGAATTGAACAAATAACAACCAAAACTTAACAATAGAAGGAGAACAACATTATGATCGATTTTAACAATGCAATGAAAAGACTGCGTGCAGTCAACGGTTACCTTGGCTCTGCGGTACTGAACTATTCGGGTGAAACACTCTATATTGATAATGAAAATACCGGAACAGATATTGCCTATTCTGCGAGTATCTTCAACGATGCCTACAGAATGGTGTCTGAATCTTCACTGGACGTCGGGTTTTCGGAAGCATCTTCCATTGAAGCGAAGACACTTGACGGACATGTATTCCTGATCAACAGCGCAGGCCAGCTCTCTGATGACAACTTTGCGAAGATCAACGTATTTGCCATTTTCAGAGATGACGGAAATGTTGCTTTGGCAAAAATGGTTATGGACAAAGCGGCAAAAAAGATGTCTGAAGAGTTGGGACAGATGTAGGAAAAGGGCATCTTGCCCTCCAAAATGAGAAACGAGGTGTACCATTAAAACACTATATTTGATCCGACATGCCAAATCGAGCTGGAAAGATATCGATGCCAGTGATTTTGAACGGGGATTGACCAAAAAAGGCAAGAAGAGTATCGAAACGATCGGTTCCTATCTGATGCTCAGAGGCATTCGCCCGGACCTTATGCTGGCAAGCTGTGCCCGGCGTGCACAGGAGACTGCTGATATGCTGGCGAAAAAACTGGACTTTGACGGCAGTATCAACTATATGCAGGAACTCTATTATACCGATACGGAAACACTCCGCCAGATCATTATGATGCAGGAGAGTGATACCGAGCGTATTTTCGTGGTCGGGCACAATCCCCAGGTAACCGATATGGCGAATATGCTGATAGATGAGCACATCTCAAAAATTCCGGGAATGGGAGTAGTCGCTATTGATTTTGAGATAGAACATTGGAGCGAGATAGAGCATATCAAGGGGAAAATGGACTTTTTTATTTTTCCAAAACAGTTCCAGTACTATATTCCAAATCAGATCAGGGCAGTACTCGGTAAATAGTTAAAGGGTATGATAAAATAGACTATGCGTAAATCACTTCATGAACTTCTTATGAATGCCAAGGATGTCCGGCTGCTCTATGTCGAAGACAATCATTTTGTCAGAGAGAGTACTGTCGATCTGCTGAAGATGTATTTTTCGGATATTGATGTTGCCGAGAACGGAGAAGAAGGGCTTGAGAAGTATAGGGATTTTTATGCACATCAATCCCGCAATTATGACCTTGTTCTGACCGATATCCGGATGCCGAAGTGTAATGGTATTGAAATGATACGGGAAATACAGAAGCTGAATGACCGTCAGCTGTTTGTTGTCTTCTCTGCACATGATGAGACAAAATATCTGCTTGAGCTGTTGGATCTTGAAGTAACACACTTTATTTCCAAGCCGATTCAAATCGAACGTTTTGAAAAAGTACTTGGCCATGCCGTGGAGATCATGCTGCAAAGAAAAGAGTACAAAGAGATGACAGAAAGGCTTGCTCTCGCCAAAAAAATCGCTGAGGAGGCTACGGTACAGAAGAGCCGCTTTCTTGCCAATATGTCTCATGAAATCCGTACACCGCTGAATGCGATCATCGGTTTTATCAAGCTGCTTGAAGAGGGTGAACAGAACGAAACCAAACAGAAATATTTGAGAATTATCAAAAACTCTTCCGAATCTCTGCTTCAGATTATCAATGATATTTTGGATCTTTCCAAAATTGAAAGCGGAAAACTGACGATCGAGCCCTATAACTTCAATCCCTATGAAGACTTGATTATGATAGCAGAACTTTTTCAGGCCAAAGCAGCGGAAAAGAAGATCGTTTTTCAAATCAGATACAACAATGATATGCCAAAAATACTGTATGGTGATGCCTTAAGAATCAAGCAGATCTTTACAAACCTGCTCTCCAATGCATTGAAGTTTACACCTGAAGGATCAAAGGTGAAGTGTGTTGTCTGGTATAAAAGCGGCAAGCTGAATATCAAGGTCAAAGACTACGGCATAGGCATCAGCGAGGAGAAACAGAAGGCAATTTTTGAGCCATTTGTCCAGGCAGACGGTTCGACAGTAAGAAATTATGGCGGTACAGGACTCGGACTAAGTATCAGTCTGGAGCTTGCACGTATGCTTGGCGGGACACTGACACTCAAAAGCAAAGAGGGAAAAGGGAGTACCTTTATGCTCTCCATTCCTCTGGAAGAGGGTAGCGAGATTGAAGCAGACAGCACAGAGGTGAGTCTGGAAAAAGGGCATATTCTGATTGTTGAGGATTATGAAGCGAACAGAATGCTGCTTGGGATTATGCTGGATAATGCAGGCCTCACCTATGAAATGGCAACAGATGGACTTGAAGCGATTGAAAAATTCAAAAATGGGACATTTGATCTTATTCTAATGGATGAGAATATGCCCAACATGGGCGGTATGGAGGCAATGAAAGAGATTGTAAAGCTTGAAGAGGCTGAAAATCGTGTACATACTCCCATTGTATCACTCACGGCAAATGCGCTACAGGGAGACAGAGAACGCTTTTTGAGTGCCGGATTTGATGATTATATCAGCAAGCCGGTGGAACCGGAGAATTTACTGACCATTATAGGTCGTCTTTTGAATGTTTGTCCTGTCAAGGCATATTGATAAGGAGGAAGTGAAGTGCCAAGAAAGCATTTTACCGTACAGAAAGTAGAATTGCTGTTGCGGGTATTGTTGGTACTGGTACTGACAATGGGGTTGATGGCGGTTGTCCGACTATCAGAAGGCGATATACGCCAGTTTACCGCCGATTTTGTATTTATGCTGATCGCCTTTTGGGGCTATAAACGTATAAAAAGAGATGAAGAACACTACAAAGTTGTTACACGTATTGTTTTTTTTGCAGCAGCAGTGGCATCTCTTTATCTGCTGTACAGTCATCCTGATATTCCTATCCGGTTCATTTGGTTCTCAACTGTGGTCTATACGGTCTACTATCTGTTTGACAGGCGTGAAGCCTTTTACTGGATAGGTGTATTGACTACCCTTATTTTGATTCTTTTTTTCACAAATAGAGAGAGCTTTTCATTAAGTGTGGTCGACTTTTTTGTCTGGCTGCTCAATATAGTGATTGTACTGATGATCTCTCACTGGTATGCCACGATTGAAGAGGAGTCTATACGCCGCTTCAAATATATTCAAAACAGACTCTCGGAAGAGGTACAGAAAAAAACACAGGAGCTTAAAAAGCGTACCAGGGAACTGGAACTGCTCAATGAGAGTCTGGAAGAACGTATCAGAGAAGAGGTTCGCAAAAACAGTGAGCAGGAACAGATGCTTTTTAGACAGGCGCGTTATGCACAGATGGGGGAAGTGTTGAGCATGATTGCCCATCAGTGGCGTCAGCCGCTCAATGCCATTGCCCTGACCAATTCCGGACTGCAGGTAATGAGCAGGCAGGGGAGATGTGATACACAGATAGTGCTGGACAAAACACAACGAATTGAAGAGTATGTGCAGCACCTTTCCAAAACCATTGATGATTTTAGGAACTTCTTTGTTCAAGACCAGGAGAAGTGTAACCTGATACTTTCTGAGGTTGTAGATGACGCTTTGGAACTGATCTCCCCCATTCTGGAGCAGGAAGATATACAGATAACGATGGAGGGAAGATGCAATTGTGTCATCTACTCTTATCCCAATGAGATTTTACATGTTGTGCTGAACCTGCTAAACAATGCCAAAGATGCACTTGTAATAACCTCAGGGCAGCAGAGAGAGATTATTATACGTATGCACCATGAAGATGATAAGTCGTGCCTGGAGATCGAAGACAGCGGCAGCGGGATTCCGGAAGAGATCATCGATAAGATTTTTGATCCTTATTTTACGACAAAAGAGGAGAGCGGAGGCACCGGACTTGGGCTCTATATGTCAAAACTGATTATAGAAAAGCACTGCATGGGGGAACTCTCTGCCGGTAACGGAAAAAGGGGAGCTGTATTTAAAGTACTTTTCCCTGTGGCTAAAGTGTAGGTTCGGTATTGCCAGCAAATGTTTCATAGGCAAAGCGCTGAAGCTGTGCAGTGTTTTCGAGTGAAAGTTTGTCCAAAATACGTGTACGGTATGTTGAAACTGTTTTGGGGCTGAGCGCCATCTCTTCTGCAATCTCTTTCGGAGACTTTCCCAGTGCTATGAGACTGAGGACTTCAAACTCTCTTTTTGAAAGGAGGTCCCCCAACGTTTTCTTTTCCGGATCAAGATCTGTTCCAAAAGGCAAAATCTCTTCAAGGGCGCTGCTGATATATTTCTCGCCACGCATTACTGTTGTGATGGCATCGATCAGTTCTGCAGAGACGACAGATTTATTGAGGTATCCGAGGGCCCCGCTTTTAAACGCACGCAGGGCATACACCTCTTCCGGATATGCACTGAGGACGAGGATAGGCAAAGAAGGGTATTGCGTCTTGATCTGTTCAACGGTTGAGAGACCATTGCTGTCACCGAGATTGAGATCGAGCAGAAGAAGGTCGACATGCTGCTTCCTCAAAGACTCCAGAAGTTCATGATAACTGGCTGCCTGGAGAGTTACCTGCATGTCACTGTGTGTACCAATGATCATTTCAAGACCATTACGGATGAGTTCATGATCGTCTGCGATGGCTAACCTTATCATTTTTCTCTCTTGGTGTGTGATTGTTTGTTTCGAGATAGTATATCAAACTATACAGCATATGTTCTTGAAGTCGATTGTATGGTTTCAAAAAGGAAATAGTGTACAATATGATATGTCTTGAGAAAAGGAAAAGAGATGATAGATGCGCTTGTTGAAGAGAGTTTGCAGATAGCAGCCAAAAAGTTTGAGGGGTTTGGATTTCAGGAAGAGCAGATTGAAAAACTGCTCCTTTCCGGCAAACGTGATCTGGAAGCTGAAATTGAAAAGCTAATGCAGCTTTTGTCGGCAGATGAGCCCGAAAAAGCGGAGATAGACAAAGCACTACATGCATTAAAGGGGCTTTTTTATAACCTGGGTAATACAGAAGCCGGGGACAAGATGAATGCACTTCGGGAGGATGAATCTCTGCAACTACAAATTGAAACGCTGCAGGCAGTGCTTCATGGCCGATAGCAGATACAGGTATGCATGGCAAACCGTACTCCTCTTCCTGCTGGTGACAGGAAGTGTATGGGGAAAATATCAAGCCATGATTGCTCCTGTCAGCAAAAGCGTAAAGGTACGTATGCTCAAGGGGCACTCCTGGCGTGAGGGGTGTCCGGTGCACTATCGTGATCTGCGGTATCTGACCATGACCTACATCGACTTCAACGGCAAAGAGCATACAGGAGAGATGATCGTCCATAAGGCTGTTGCCAAAGAAGTGGCCGAAATCTTTGGGAAGCTCTACAGGGCAGACTACCCCATTCGGCAGATGCGGCTGGTAAGCGACTTTGGCGGCAACGACTGGAAGAGCATCGAAGCAGACAATACATCGGCCTTCAACTGCCGCAGGGCGACAGGCAGCAAAAAGTGGTCAAAGCACAGCTACGGCAGGGCGATAGACCTCAACTCCATAGAGAACCCCTACATCTCCCGCAGCGGACACATCGCACACAAGGCATCGCTTAAGTACAGAAAACGGGTACACCGAAACCGCAGCGCTGCAGACAGAGCGGTGTTGTTGCCAAATGACGAAGCGGTCAAGATATTCAAATCGTACGGCTGGCAGTGGGGCGGTGACTGGAGCGGCGTCAAGGACTACCAGCACTTTTCAAAATAGAGAGGATATTGTATGAAAAAACGCACCAAAATCGTCGCGACCATCGGGCCGGCATCGGACAGTTACGAAAAGATCGTCGCACTCATCCGTGCCGGAGTCAATGTCTTCAGGCTCAACTTCTCCCACGGTACGCACGACTACCACAGCGAAGTGCTCGGCCGCATCCGCAAGGCAGTGGCAGAGACGGGGCTTGTTACCGGCGTGCTGCAGGATATCAGCGGTCCCAAAATACGTGTCGGGATGCTGGAGTCGGATTTTCAGCTCAAAAGCGGTGACGAGCTTGAATTCGTCAAGGAAGATATTGTCGGAAAGCAGATTGCACCGGGCAGATACCGCCTGAGTATCAACGAGCCTCAGGTGCTCGACCAGCTGCAGGTAGGAGAGTACATCTACCTCTATAATGGCATCATACGTGCAGTGGTGACACAGACGAGCCCGGATGGGGTGGTCGTCAAGGTGGAGAACGAGGGGATGCTCTCTTCACGCAAGGGGGTCAACTTCCCCAACACCCGCCTTGGTATCGACGTTCTGACACCAAAGGACAGAAAAGACATTGCGTGGGGTGTGGCAAACGGTGTCGACTTCATGGCCATATCGTTCGTGCAGTCGGCAAAGGATATACAGCGCGCACGCGAGGTGGTAGATGCGCACGGCGGCAAGGTACAGCTGCTGGCAAAGATCGAGAAGTTCGATGCGGTAGAGAATATCGACGCGATTCTGGAGGTTTCAGACGGCATTATGGTCGCACGCGGCGATCTTGGCATAGAGATCCCCTACTACGAAGTGCCGCTGACACAGAAGATGCTGGTGGAGAAGGCCAACGAGCGCAGCAAACCGGTCATTGTCGCCACGCAGATGCTGCTTTCGATGACCACCAAAGAGACCGCTTCACGCGCGGAGATAAGCGATGTGGCAAACGCCGTGCTCGACGGTGCGGATGCGGTGATGCTTTCCGAGGAGAGCGCCATAGGGCACAACCCCGTGCTTGCGGTGGAGACGATGTTCAAAACGGTGCAGGCGGCAGAGACCTTCTACCCCTTCCACAAGTTCGATATGTTTCCGATGTACGACCGGGGAGACAAGATCGACGATGCGGCCGTACGGCTTTCGGAGAGTCTGCAGACAGAAGGTATCATTGCGATGACCTCTTCGGGCGGTTCGGCCAAAAAGACGGCGCGTTACCGTCCAAGCCGGCCTATCTATGCCGTCACACATGATGAGAAGACGGCGCGTACCTTGACGCTGGTGTGGGGTGTGGTACCGGCATTTTCCGTAAAAGAGGGGAAACTCAGAGAGATGATGGCTGAGGTGATGGCGCAGGGGCTTGAGCGCGGACTGCTGCAAAAGGAGAGCAGCTACATTCTGGTTGCCGGCGATCCTGCCGGTGTACCGGGCTCAACCAACCTCGTGCGCGTTATCAGCGGTTACGAGATGGAGTATTTTGCCGCACTGGATGAGTGAAGCGGGCTTAGTTCTTGAATGCGCCGCCGAGCATTCCCTTGATGGCACCTTGAATGTCTGCAGGGTAGATGACGAACTTGGAGTTCTGACTCTTGCTGATCTGCTCTAGTGAGTTGATGTAGCGGTCGCCAAGCAGGAACATCGCCGGCAGCTCTTTATCCTGAATGTTGTCGGAAATGAGTTTGATCGCTTCGGCAGAGGCGTTGGCCAAAGCAACCTGTGCTTCTGCTTCTCTCTTGGCTGCTTCGAGCTTTCCGTCAGCCTCCAAAATGGCAGCGTTCTTGTTTCCCTCCGCAGTGGTTTCGATGGCGCGGCGTTCGCGCTCGGCTGCTGCCTGGCGCTCCATCGACTCCTGCATTGAGGGACTTGGAGAAATGTCCTGAATTTCGACACTCTTGATGGTCACACCCCAGTCGGCCACATCGTCGATGATGGCGTCTTTGAGCTTTGCTTTGATGTGCTCACGGTTGCTTAGCGCCTCATCGAGCGTCATTTCACCCAGGATCGAACGCAGTGTGGTCATAACCAGCTGCTGGATGGCCAGGTGGAAATCTTCGATACCGTAGATGGCGTCACGCGGGTTGGTGACACGCGCGAAGGTGACGGCATTGGTGGTGATGACGGCGTTGTCACGGGTGATCACCTCCTGTTCGGGGATGTCGAGGATGATGTCACGGGTAGAGACTTTTTCTCTGACCGATTCGATGTAGGGGACGATGATATTAAGCCCTGGCTTGAGGGTGCGCGCGAACTTTCCAAGCCGCTCGACGACCCACTCCTCCCCCTGCGGGACGATGTTGATGCCTTTGTAGAGGGTGTAGACGACGCCTGTGGCGATGATGATCAGTACGGTCAATGCTTCCATTTTATGCTCCTTGGTTGGTTTGGTTTTCTGTTGCGGGGGCAACCTCTATCAGCTGCCCGTTGATTTCGACGATCCTGACACGGGTGCCTTTTGGAATGTCGGTTCTGGCTGTGGCGTGCCACTGTGTATTGCCCAGTACCGGGGTATCGAACGTAACTTTCCCCCTGCCGTGGGGGTGAATCTCACTTGTGACGGTCCCCAGCGTCTCAAGCCGGTAGTCCGACTGCCCGCTGTTGGATACCGTATGGTCCTTGAACCACTTCATCCATATCACTACAGAGGCGATGGAGAAGAGCAGCCAGAGCAGGATCTCCACCTGTATGGAGAGCTTGAAGAGTATGTCGATGATGCCCACCAGAATGGCCGAAACCCCCAGTGTCAGCATAAAGAAAGTACCTGTACTCATCTCGATGACAATGAGCAGAACACCGAAGATGACCCAGTGCCACCAGGTCACTTCGTTCAGCAGTGCAATCACGCAGTCTCCTTTTGTTTAGCTATTGAATTTTCTGCAAATCATTTGGTTTCACTCGATGGCGACAAAGGAGCACTCAACCCGCAGGGCGGCGCCTCCATGGCTACGCTTCGCTCCGACCATTCCGGTTCCGAAGCTACGAAAGACAAGCAGTTGTCTTTCGCTTACGCTTCTCATGTTTGCGACTGCCAGAGCTATCGAGTGAAACCTTACTATTCAAGTTTTCAGAGAATTCTATAAAAAAAGATTATAGCATAAAATAAATGTAAACTGAAAGTACTGGTCTGCCGCAGGGCGTAAGCAACATTTGGGTATAATCGCGAAAATTTTTACACATCAAGGATAAACGATGGCAGAACATTTAAATGTATACTACGACAAAGATTGCGATCTTGACATCATCAAAAGCAAAACCGTTGCGATGATCGGTTTCGGATCACAGGGACACGCACACGCAGAAAACCTCAGAGATTCAGGCGTAAACGTCGTAATCGGTCTGAGAAAGGGCGGAAGCTCATGGAAGAAAGCCGAAGCGAAAGGTTTTGAAGTACTCACAGTAGAAGAGGCTTCCGCAAAGGGTGACGTTGTGATGATTCTCCTTCCGGACGAGAACCAGAAAGAGATCTACGAAGCGCAGATCGAGCCGCACCTCAAAGAGGGCGCGACCATCGCATTCGGTCACGGGTTTGCCATCCACTACGGACGTATCCAGCCAAGAGCGGACATCAACGTCATGATGGTTGCACCAAAGGCACCGGGACACACTGTACGTTCAGAGTTCGTCAGAGGCGGCGGTATCCCCGACCTGATCGCAGTAGACCAGGACCCAAGCGGCAACACAAAAGCGCTTGCACTCTCTTACGCTTCTGCCATCGGCGGCGGTAGAACTGGTATCATCGAAACGACATTCAAAGACGAGACTGAAACGGACCTCTTCGGTGAGCAGGCAGTCCTTTGTGGCGGTGTCAGCGCACTCATCCAGGCAGGGTTCGAGACACTGACTGAAGCGGGTTACCCTGCAGAGATGGCATACTTCGAGTGTCTGCACGAGATGAAGCTCATTGTCGACCTGATCTTCGAAGGCGGTATCGCAGATATGAGATACTCCATCTCCAACACTGCCGAGTACGGAGACATGGTAAGCGGACCACGTGTTATCAACGAAGAGTCCAAAAAAGCGATGAGAGAGATCCTCACTGAGATCCAAAACGGTAAATTCGCCAAAGACTTCGTCCTTGAAGGTCAAGCAGGCTACCCAAGAATGAACGCAGAGAGAAGAAACCTCAAAGCGACAGAGCTTGAGAAGACTGGCGAGAGACTGCGTGCGATGATGCCGTGGATTAAAGCCAACAAAATCGTAGATCAAGAAACTAATTAATCTTTTTGACAATTGGCGCTCATCTTTGTAGGATGGGCGCAGTCACTTACTATTCGTAAGCTCCTTTGCCCAAACCTACAAATCTAAGCACAACTTATCAAAAATCTTCAATTAGTTATATCTTTTTTGCGATTTCACTGCATCTTTGGGTGATGGGCTCAGTCAGCTACTACTCGTAGCCTCCTTCGCCCAAACACCCAAATCTACAGCAAACTCACAAAAAATCTTGAGTTTACATTATTTAACTTTTCTTCATTTGGAACCGGAAATTCATTTCCGGCCCTGGGGAAGATACACCTAAAGGCATACACTTCGTTAAATCTTCGCTTCCAAAGGTGCTTTAAGTTTCACTTCAACCAAGCCATGCCAAATTTCCTCATTCCTCATTCCTCATTCCTCATTCCTCATTCCTCATTCCTCATTCTTTTGCTATAATGCCGTACTTCAAACAGGTGGAGCGCTATGGCACCAGGTACCGGGAAAAAGAGAACGACAAAATCGACATCGGGCAAAAGCGCGGCTAAGAAAAGTACCACGAATACCAAAAAGAAAACATCACCACGCAAAAAGCGAACGAGCAAAAAGAAGTCTCAAAAGTCAAACGCTTTTCTGAAAGTGTTTCTGATACTCCTGGCCATGTCATTGCTGGTGGGGGTAGGGTACTGCCTTGGCAGCTGCTGGCAGAAAACGGAAAGTGCACCGAAAAAAGCGCATGCACAAACAGCCAAAAAACATCAGCAAAAGCCTGCGAAGAAGCCGGTGAAGCCAAAAGAGAAAATCCATCAGGTTAAAACGAAGCCGCAGACAAAACCTGTGTCAGAACCAATAACGCTTCAGCCTTTTGCCAAACATGTTAGACTGGCCTACAGAGGAGAGCGGCCGCGGCTGGTGATCATCATCGATGATGTCCATACGCAGCAGCAGCTTCATGACATTGCACATATAGGCTATCCGGTAACGCCCTCTATCTTCCCGCCCTATACGCTCTCACCACACACACCGAGGCTTGCGCGCAATGCGGTACACTATATGATACACCTGCCCATGGAGTCCGGCAGTGCGAAGTTCAATACGCAGAGCAAAACACTGATGTCAGGTTTCAGCAGAGCACAGATGGAGGCACGTATAAAGGAGCTTCGCAGGCTTTTCCCCAGAGCGCACTTCATCAACAACCATACCGGTTCGGTCTTCACCGCCAACGAAGCGGCAATGAACCGGCTCTATGAGGCGATGCGAAAAGAGGGGTTTATCTTCATCGACAGCCGTACTTCTGCCAAGTCGAAGGCGGGAAAGATCGCACATGCCCACGGTGACGTTTATGTGGCACGCGATATCTTCCTGGACAACGTGCAGTCGGTTCCTGCCATTCACAAGCAGTTGAAAAAGGCAGTCAGGTTAGCGAAGAAGAATGGCTACGCCATTGCTATCGGACATCCGCACAAAGCGACGATTGCGGCACTCAAAAGTGCCAAACCACTTTTAAAAGGTGTAGACGTGGTCTATATTGACGACATATTCAGGGTTGAGTGAGAACTAGTCTCTTTTCACCGCATAGCTTCCAGAGCCTATGAAGACGATGGCAAGTGCGCCAAGCAGAAAGAATATCGCACTCTCCGCACCCCACGCTCCATAGGCGCCAAGAGAGGTGATACCTCTAAAGCCCGTCAGCCACAGGGCAACAAGCATGTTAACGGCAATGATCCCGGCCCATATACGGCTGTAGAAACCGATAACGAGCATGAACGGGGCGATGATTTCTCCGATGTAGACACCGTAGGCCAGCCAGCCAGGTGCACCATGTGCATGCAGCATTCCCTCGATGAACCCGATGCCGTGCTGCAGTTTGTAGATGCCGTGAAAGAGCATCAACCCTCCGACCATCACCCTTAAAATCAGTTTTCCAATATTCTCCGGCATCGTTTCCTCTTTTTTGGAACGATTATACACCAAATTTGGTTTCAAACAAAAAGTATGACAAAACGACATATTTTTAGCACCAATATATATTTGGATGTACCATTAAAGAAAAAAGGAACACCGATGAGCCAAATGGTGCCCCATACCGTCACCGAACTTGATGCAATGCGGAAATACCCGCCGGAACTTTTCTACCGCGGTGATCTTTCACTGCTCGAGCGTCCAAAGGTCTCCATTGTCGGTACGCGTACCCCGTCGCTCTATACACAGCAGATGACAGAGGAGATTGCCAAAGCGCTGGCCAAACGAGGTGTCTGTATCGTAAGCGGTGCGGCGATGGGCGTGGATGCTTTGGCGCATAGGGCAGCAGGTGCGGACAATACCATTGCCGTACTTGGCTGCGGACTGGATATACGCTATCCGGCGATCAACAGCGAGCTTATTGTTTCTATAGAGCGCAAGGGATTGCTGCTGAGCCCTTTCAACGACGGGTTTCGGGCGACCAACTGGAGTTTTGTGGTGCGTAACGAACTAGTCGTGGCACTTGGTGAGATGTTGATTGTAACGGAAGCCGACCCAAAAAGCGGTTCTTTGCGTTCGGTCGAGTATGCGTTAAAAATGGGCAAAAAGGTGTATGTACTGCCGCACCATTTGGGAGAGAGCAGGGGGACCCACGATCTGATTGTAAGCGGTGATGCCGAAGTGATCTGGGATATCGAAGCGTTTGCCGCGAAGTTTGGAGAGGCGGTGGAGCGTGAAGTGCCCAAAGATGATTTTTTCTATTTCTGCCAGAAGATGCCCACGCTTGACGAGGCGCTGGCCAGTTTTGGCGAGCGGGTGTACGAAGCGGAGCTTGAGGGGGTCGTTGCGATACGCAACGGTATCGTGCGGCTTACTTGCTAAGCTGTGTGAAGAGCTCTTCGAGTGCCGATTCGGGAAGCATGCCTGCCTGAATATACTGCACATCCCCTTTTTTGTCAAGTGCCAAAAGGAAAGGAATGCTGCCCTGCCACTGTGCTCTTTGTGAAATGTAGCTGACAAAGAGATGTTCTTCTGCACCGGAGACAACAGTATAGTTGATGCCTTTCTGTTTTACAAAACGCTTCAGTTCGCTTTTGTCGTACCCCTGTACCTCGACGGCGATGATGGCGAGTTTGCCTTTGTGTTTCTTCTGCATGTCAATGAGATGCGGGATGCTCATCAGACAGGGCGGGCACTTGTGGCCGAAGAATTCCAAGAAGACCACTTTGCCTTCCATACCGGAGATTTTGAGACCCTCGGGTGTACCGGTGATGGTGTAGCTTTTGCCGTTGATATCTTTGATTTGGAGGCTTGACTTCTTCCCCTGAGCCTGTGTGGTGCTTACAAGTGCAAGTGTCAGCAGGAGTGCCGTGAGTAATTTTTTCATAAATGTCAACCTTTGTTGTAGTATTCGTCTTAGTGACATTATAGATAGTATACATTAACCATTATGTAATAATTGTGAAATTTCGGGAAAGTTTTGAAAAAATCTAAGAGCACCAAGGCGGATTTTAAAAGGAGGAGGAAAAATCTATGAAAAAGGAGACCAAAATGAAAATCTTTTATAGGGGAGGAGGAGATTTTATTTTTGGTACATCCTTGATGCTCTTATGGTGAAAGTATAGAGCGACAAGTTTAACCGAACACTAATATGCAATAGATTTACTAATAGGATGATTTCTGAAAATAGCGGTTTCACTCGATAGCTCTGGCAGTCGCAAACGGCAAAGCCGCCCTTCGGGTTGAGTGCTCCTTTGTCGCCATCGAGTGAAACCTTGGTAGTGGACTATTCAGAGAGCTTAATAGTGAATAGTGAAGAGTTTTGGTATGCTTTTCTTCTGAAAAGCTTTTATTGAATGGAGAAAGTATGATAAAACGTGTTGTTGTGGGGGTGGCTGTGGCTGCTTCCGTGTTGAGTGCCGGCGTGCCGCTGGAGCAGAAGATAGGGCAGATGCTGATGGTGGGGTTTCACGGTACCTCTGCAAAGCCAGACTCGAAGATATGCAGAGCGATAAAAGAGTACAATCTTGGTGCGGTCATTCTGTTCGACTACAATCCGGTCGACAAAAGCAAGCCGAAGAACATAGACTCCAAAGCGCAGGTAGCCAGACTGACCAAGGAGCTTCAGGCGTGCAGCCGTGACCATAAGCTTCTGATCGCAGTGGATCAGGAGGGCGGCAGGGTACAGCGCCTCAAGAGCAGATACGGTTTTTACGGCAAGTTCCCGAGGGCGGCCGATGTGGTCCGGTCAGGCAATATGGAGCAGACCTATACGAAGATGGCAAAAGAGCTTAAAAGTGTAGGTATCAACTACGACCTCGCACCGGTGGTAGACCTTGATATCAACCCTAAAAACCACGTCATCCATAGACTTGGACGCTCTTTTGGCAAAGACCCCAGAACGGTAGAGAAGTATGCCTCCATCTTTATCGATGCGATGCACCGCTACGGGGTACTGACTTCACTCAAGCACTTTCCAGGTCACGGCTCTTCGGTGGGCGATACCCACAAGGGATTTGTGGATGTGACGAATCTGTGGAAGCCTGTAGAGCTGGAGCCCTACAGACTGCTTCAAGACAAGGCCGATACGGTGATGGTGGCACACGTCTTCAACAAAAAGATAGATCCGAAATATCCTGCAACACTCTCAAGAAAAACGGTAGAAGGCCTGCTTAGAAACAAGATAGGCTTTAACGGAGTGGTGATTACAGACGATCTGCAGATGGGGGCGATCAGCCAGAAGTATTCGCTTAAAAAGACGCTGGAGCTTGCCATCGATGCGGGAGATGACATCCTGCTCTTTGGCAATCAGCTCGATCCGCGAAAAGTGGTGTCGACCAAAAAACTGGTAGAGACCATCAAAACGCTGATACTTGAGGGAAAGGTCTCCAAAGCACGTATAGAGAAATCCTACGCGCGTATCCAGAGACTCAAAAAGCGCCTTTAGGCTCTGGCACGTGAATTTCTGTTTCCGTTGCGTGAAGAAGCGCTGCGTGAACGGTTTCTATTCTGCTGCTTCTTCTGGATCGGCTCGGCTTTGATGCTTGGGTCCGGTCTGTACCCATCAATCTGTACCTTTTCGATCTTGGACTTGGTGAAGCGTTCGATATCGGCAAGGAGCTTGTGCTCGTCGATACAGACAAGTGATACCGCTTCACCGCTCTGTCCGGCACGTCCGGTACGTCCAATACGGTGGACATAGTCTTCGGGGACGTTTGGCAGTTCGTAGTTGACCACGTGTGGCAGCTGGTCGATGTCGATGCCTCTGGCGGCGATATCGGTAGCCACCAGCACTTCGATGGCGTTGGATTTGAATCCTGCCAGCGCTTTGATACGTGCACCCTGTGATTTGTCACCGTGAATGGCCGCTGCGCGGATACCCGCTTCGCCAAGCTGCTTTGTCAGTCTGTTGGCACCGTGTTTGGTACGTGTGAAGACGAGCACCTGTGACCACTTCTTCTCTTTGATAAGCTGTGTAAGCAGGGCTCTTTTGCGTGCCTTGTCCACCGGGTGAACCACCTGGCTTATTTTTGTAGCTGTGGTGTTTTCACGTGCGACTTCGATGAGTACGGGGTCATGCAGCAGGCCGGAGGCAAGCTGTTTGATCTCTTTGGAGAAAGTGGCTGAAAAGAGCAGTGTCTGCTTCTGCTTTGGCATCATCTTCATCAGTTTCTTGATGTCGTGAATGAAGCCCATATCGAGCATTCTGTCCGCTTCATCAAGAACGAGTGTCTCAAGGGCGGTAAAGTCGATGCCCTTCTGTCCTGCAATATCAAGCAGTCTGCCAGGCGTGGCGACAACGATCTCCACCCCTTTTCTAAGTGCGGCAAGCTGTGGGTTGATACCCACACCGCCGAAGATGACGGTAGAGGAGTGGGGAAGATACTTTCCGTAGGTCTTAATGCTCTCCTCCACCTGCGCAGCAAGTTCACGTGTGGGGGTAAGTACCAGTACACGGATCTGCTTTGGATTCATCTTTGGCTGTGTCTGTGAAAGACGCTGCAGAATAGGAAGAGTGAAGCCGGCGGTTTTGCCTGTGCCTGTCTGTGCTGCGGCAAGTACATCTTTGCCTTCTATGACGGTAGGGATTGCTTTTGCCTGAATGGGGGTTGGAGCGGTGTAGCCTGTTTCTTTGATCGCTTTTAGAAGAGCTTCGTTAAGCCCCAGAGTTGTAAATGACATAAATATCCTAATGTTGTATGTTGTTTGCCAAGCCGCCGCATTGAAAATGGCCGGTTCGGGGCTAAGTAGTGTGGTTTAATTATTGCACCTTGAAAGTGTTAGGCAGAAAAGAAGTCGTTGAACCGATATACGCTAAATTTATACCGCAGTATAGCGTAATAATCGGCGTTTATGTTAATGGTATGTAGAATTTTAAGAAAAAAGGACTATAATTTTTTAAATTGACCGACGGTCAGTCATTTTTTAAAACAGGATCGATATGGCTATCATAGTAGACAAAGAACAAAAACGAAGAGACATTGCACTCTCCGCAAAAGAGATCGTTCTTGAAAAAGGGATACAGAACCTTACCATCTCCGCCATCGCCAAAGAGGCGGGTATTGGAAAGGGAACATTTTATGAGTACTTTAAGAGCAAGGAGGAGCTGCTTTTTGAACTGGTGGAAATTTTGATGCTTGCACACAACAAGCGTATCGAAGCTCAGCTTGAAGAGGCAGAAAATACGGCTGAAAAGATCAAGATTTTCTCCAATTTTTTCTATGATGAAAAGAGCGGTGAACTGCGTCAACTCTATAAAATGTTCACCGGTATTTCGCTGCTCTCTCCGCAAGAGGAGATGAAAGCGTTCCAGACGGAGTGCTTTGATTACTACTACAACTGGTTTGAGAAGATCATTGAAGAGGGGATCGCCGGCAAAGAGTTGAACCCCGCAGCACGGCAGATGACCGGCGCGATGTTCGCTACGGCAAAGGGGATGTTTATCATTGCACAAACCACCAACCGAAACAGTGATCTTAAAAGTGAAATACACAGCTATGTCGATACGCTGATGCGACTGCTCTCATGTGCGGGAGAGAGAATATGAAAAAGACACTCTTTGTATTTATATCATCCGTTGTGCTTCCCTATGCAGCAGGACTCTCCACATTTATCGACCACGCCCAAAAGTCCAACGGACAGATCAAAGCCAAAGAGATTACTATCAAATCGAAAGCTCAGGAGGTCGAGTCTGCAAAAAGTGCCTACTGGCCCACGCTCGATGTCGGCGGCAGCTACAGTGCGTTGAATCCCTCTACCATTGTGCAGCCGGGGCGTACGACAACGGTTTATGCCGGTGTACATCTGGAGATCTACGACGGCGGGCGCAAAGCGGCTGTATTGAGGGCCAAAGAGTATGCAAAGGAGGCGTCGCTCTTTGAAAAGGAGGCGTTTTCCAAGAGTGTGACACTGCAGATCGTGCAGCACTACTATGCCATCAAGAAATTGCAGGCGAATCTGCAGGCGTTAAGAGAGCGCTCCAAAGAGCTTGCGGCACAGATTGCACGTGTGAAGCGATTCAAGCTTACGGGTCTTGCCACGCAGGAGGCGGTGGACAAGCTGCAGGCGGTCTATGACAACAACCGCTATACGATCGAGAGCCTCAAACTCAACATCCAGACAGCACGGGAGAACCTCAGACTCTTAAGCAGTATCGATGCGACACATCTTGGCAACAGCCGTTTTGTCTCACCGAACGGTGTACATTTCGAGTGGTTTGATGCCATCAAGCTCATGCGTGCACAGGCCAGTGCCGTAGGTGAAAATGCCAAGGCGATTGATGCGAACTATCTGCCGCAGGTTGGGATTAGCGACATTTATCACCGTTCGAATTTCGACGATACAGGAACGCTTCCACCGATATTCGGTGTAGGAGGAAGTGACGTCTTTTTGGTGGATCATGAGAATGAAGTGAAACTTTCGCTCAATATGCGTCTTTTTGACAAGGGACGCATGAAGCATGAGAGTGAAGCGGTGCGGCTGCAGAAACTTGCACTGGAGAGCGAACTTGCCCATGCGAAAAAGGAGCAGCTGATGCACTTCAGGCTGGCAGGCAAGACGCTTGAGACGACACGGGCGAAGATGAGAAGTGCCAAGAGCGCGCTAAGAGCGGCGGAAAGTACTTACAAAACCATCCGCAAAAAGTTCGAAGCGGGACTGGTCGATGATATCGCCTACCTCGATGCACTGGCGCAGAAGACGCTTGCGGAAGCACGCTACAAAGAGACGCTGTATGACTATGAGATCAAAAAGTCGCTCTACTATTACTATGCGGGCAAGGACCCAAGGGAGTTTGTAAGATGAAAAAGATTGTATTGAACCTGATGCTGGCGATGATTGCCCTCAGGGCAGAAGAGATCTATGCAACGTTCAATGTCGAAGCCAAACGGCATGCGGACCTGGCCTTTACGGCTACGGGAATCGTGGGCAATGTCTATGTCGATATCGCCTCAATCGTCAAAAAGGATGAGGTGCTCGCGACGCTTGAGAACAGCGATGCCAAGGCATCCTTGGAAATCGCAAAGACGGCACTCAAATATGCCAAGCGTGACTACGAGCGCCAATTGAAGGTCAAAAAGCTGGTCGATGAGGCTCAGTTTGACACGTTTGCTTTCAAGTATGAACATGCCAAGGCGCAGGTGGCGCTGCAGCAGGCACTCTATGACAAAACCGTCCTGAAAGCGCCTTTTGACGGGGTTATTTATGAAAAAATGGTTGAAGCGGGTGATGCGGTCAGCGGCGCGATGATACGTACTGTTTTCAAGATTCAGAGCATCAAGGCGCGCAAACTGGTGCTGGAGATCGACCAGAAGTACTGGAAAAAGGTGAAACCGGGTCTGACCTTCCGCTACCGTGTCGACGGAGACGCCAACGAGTACAGCGGCACCATCGCCAAGGTTTATCCATATGCCGACAGCGGCAACCGCAAACTGCATGCAGAGGTGGAAGCAGAAGGGTTTGCCCCGGGGCTCTTTGGTACCGGATACATTCTCATTCCGGAAACGAAGTAGGGCGGATAGATGTATAAACTAGCGATCAACCGTCCCATAGCGACGCTGATGTATGTCTTTACGCTGGTCATCTTCGGATGGCTAAGCTTCAAGAGCATGCCCTCTTCTCTCTTTCCAAACGTCGACTTTCCGATGGTCACCATCAAGACCATCTACCCCGGTGCTGATGCCGATACGGTGGAGTCACAGGTAACCGAAAAGATCGAAGAGGCTATTTCGCGCATCGGCGGTGTGGATGCCATCACCTCTACCAGCTCCGAGGGCGCTTCGGTGGTGATGGTCAAGTTCTTCCTGGAGCGCGATATCGACGAAGCGACCAATGATGTGCGTGACAAGGTCGCTGCCGTGGAGCTTCCAAAGAATGCCAAGGTGCCGCTGGTCAGCAAGCTTGATATCGGCGGCGCACCGGTGGTCAATGTCTTCCTTACTGCCAAGAACGATACGCTGCAGAACCTGATGCTCTTTGCCGACGAGAAGGCAAAACCGGCCCTGCAGAAGATCAACGGCGTAGGGGCCATCAACATCATCGGATACCGCGACCGTGAGGTAAAGATCTTCCCCGATATCGAAAAGCTCAACAAATTCGGCATCACCGTACGTGAACTCAACGAAATGGTCAAGCGGGAGAATGTCAAGATCGGCGGCGGAAAGCTCATCACCAAAAAGCGGGAGTTTATTCTAAAAACGCGTGCCGACGCATTGAGTGTTCAGCAGCTGGAGAATATCATCCTCAAAGACGACATACGCCTGCGCGATGTCGCCAAAGTGGTCGATACCCTCAGTGATCCCGACAGTTACGCCTCCTACAACGGCACGCCGGGCGTAATGCTCGAAGTGCAGAAGATCTCCGGCACCAATACGCTTGAAGTGGTTAAGCGCGTCAAGGAGGCACTGCCGCAGCTGCAGCAGCTGGCCAAAGAGAAATACGGCATTCAGATCGTGCAGGATACGACACCGTTCATTATCCACTCGCTCAAAGATGTGGAGTTCGATCTCATTTACGGTGCGTTCCTGGCAGTCATCATCATCTTCGGCTTTCTGCGCAACTTCACCATCACCATCGTTTCGGCACTCTCCATTCCCATCGCCATTATGGGTACGATCGCGCTGATGGACTTTATGGGGTTTGACCTCAACAAGATGACGCTGATAGGCCTGACGCTCTCCATTGGTATCATTATCGACGATGCCATTGTCGTGCTGGAGAACATCTACAAGAAGATGGAAGCGGGTATGGGCAAATTCGAAGCGGCGGTGGAGGGGGTCAAAGAGATGGCCTTTGCCATTTTGGCTATCTCTGCGATGCTGCTGGCGGTATTCATTCCGGTATCGCACATGAGCGGCATTGTCGGAAAGTTCTTCGAGAGTTTCGCGATGACGGTAGGTTTTGCGGTCATCATCTCCTATACCGTAGCGATGAGTTTCATGCCAAGCCTCAGTGCGCGGGTACTCAACAAGGGCGAGAGCCATTTCTACAATATGACCGAACCTTTTTTCAAAGCGATGGAGCGTGTGTATGACGCGATTTTGAAACGGGCACTCCGCTTCAAGGTACTTACACTGCTGCTGGTCCTTGGCGTCTTTGTGGGCTCACTGGCACTCTTTCCTAAAATAGGTATGGACTTCATCCCCAAAGAGGACAAGGCGGAATTCGAGGTGAAACTGCGTGCCAAGCCCGGCATTTCGCTTGAAGAGATGATTCGTCAGGCCAAGGCGGTGGAGGCGAAGATACGCGAAGACAAGAATGTGCTTTTTACCACGCTCAGTGTCGGTTACAACAGTGTACGTGAAAAAAACAAGGCACTGATCTACGTCAAACTGGTGCCAAAAGGGCAGCGAACGCTCAACCAGGAAGAGGTTATTCAGCAGACCAGAGAGAACCTCAAACCCTACGCAAAGCGTATGTTCATTACCGCTGCGGCGATTCCGAGCATCAAGGGTGCGGGAGTTTCCGTGCCCTACCAGATCGTGCTGACCTCCGATTCGTTCAAGTCGCTTGAGGCTGCAAAGGAGAAGCTGATGGCATACCTTGCCAAAAAGAAGGGGTTTGTCGATATCGACAGCAATATGGATGAGGGCAAACCGCAGATAGACATCAACATCCTGCGTGAAAATGCCAACCGCCTTGGCATCTCCGCTTCGCAGATCGCGCAGGCGATCGCCATTGCCTTTTCAAGCGACCTTGAGATCAGCTATTTCGAAGAGAAAGGAAAGCAGTACAACATTACGCTGCGCTTTGATGATGCCCACCGTGTGAGCCTGGAGGATATTAAGAAGATCCAGCTGCGCGCGGCCAACGGAGAGCTGGTATTCCTTGACGGTCTGGTGAGCTTCAATCCCTCCACCTCCCTCTCTGCGATCTACCACTTCAACCGCCAGCGCCAGGTGACGGTCTACTCAGACCTCTTCGGGCTCGACCTTGGCGGTGCGGTCAACTACACCAAGGCAGGTATCGACAAACTGCTGCCGCCGGATGTGCACTACAAGTTCACAGGCTTTGCCGAAGAGATGGTCAAGACGAACAAGGCGTTCGGTGCTGCACTGGGGCTTTCGGTCATTTTGATGTTCATCATTCTGGCGATTCTGTACGAGTCGCTCATTCAGCCGGTCATCATCATGATGGCGCTGCCGCTGAGTATTATCGGAGTGATGGTTGCACTCTTTTTAAGCGGCCAGCACTTCAGCCTCTTTGTCATGATCGGTTTCATGCTGCTGATGGGGATGGTCGGCAAGAACGCCGTACTGCTTGTCGATTTCGCCAACGATGCAGTCGCACGCGGTAAAGATGCCGACGCAGCGCTGCTTGAAGCCGGAGAGAAGCGTTTAAGACCGATTCTGATGACCACGATCGCGATGGTCTTTGCAATGCTGCCGCTGGCGGTGAGCCATTCGCTCGGAAGTGAAACCAAGGCACCGATGGCCATTGCGGTCATCGGCGGCCTGCTCAGTTCCATGGTGCTGACACTGGTGGTCGTTCCCGTTATCTACCGTATGATCAACCCGATAGACCGATGGCTGCGTAAATGGTATGAGGGCAGGATTGAGGAATAAGATGAAGCACATAGACAAAAATGTAGTGATGTTGGGATGGGTGAGTTTTTTCACCGATATGGCTTCGGCTATGATCACCCCCATACTGCCGATTTTTGTCGTGCTGGTCCTGCATGAGGGGATGGACAAACTGGGGATCATCGTCGCCGTTGCCACCTTTGTCTCCTATGCGCTGCGACTGCTCTCTGGCTACATTTCCGACCGGTACGGTATTGTCAAGCCGCTGGTAGTGGGAGGGTATGCGCTCTCTGCTCTGAGCAAACCGCTGCTTGGCCTGACCCATGGCTACAAAAGCATTGCCGCACTCAAGGCGCTCGAGCGTTTTGGCAAGGGGATGCGCTCCGCCCCCAAAGACCTGATGCTCTCAACATACAGCCAAAAGAATGCTTCAGGCAGAACGTTCGGCTTTCACAAAACGATGGATATCGCCGGGGAGCTGAGCGGTATTCTCACTCTTTTGGGGGTGCTGTGGTATTTCGGCCAGAGCGAAACCGTGATCCGTGCCATCTTCTATGTCACTCTGCTGCCAGGTATCATCGGTGTGGTGATCGTTCTCTTTTTTGTGGAGGATATTCCCCGTGTACAAAGAGATATAAAAGAGAAATTTGTCTTGACACAAAAAGATAAAAAGAGTATTGCCTCGCTTCTTTTCTACTTCTTTTTTCTCTTTTTTATGTTCAGTGATGCCTTTTTTACGATGCAGGCGGAGAAAACAGGCATTGCTGTTGCGTTCATCCCTCTGCTGTTCGCACTCTCGGCAGGGGTGCAGACGGTGACAAGCTACTGGTTCGGCGTGCTCATCGATCGTTTCGGGCCAGAGCGTATGCTGATGTTTGCCTATGGCTGCGGGGTTGTTGCACAGGGGCTGCTCTATTGGCAGCACCCACTTGCCACCTGGGCGGCGTTTGCATTTTTCGGACTCTTTACGGTCGCATCGCTCAATGCCAACCGGGCTTTCATCTCCCAGTCTGCGGACAACCGCGGGTCGGTCTATGGAGTATTCTATGCCGGCGTGGCACTCTTTGGCGCCTTGGGTGCTTTTGTAAGCGGACAGATATGGGAGCACTTCGGCATGTCAAACGCACTGCTCTTCTCGCTTGCGGGAACATCAGCTCTGGCACTGCTGTTTGGAGGAAGAGTACTATGGGTGCAAAAGCGTGTACATTGATGGCATAAGGATATGAGAAATTGGAGCAATGTGTGCTATGATACGACCCATAAAACAGGAAGGAATGAAATGAACAAGGGACGATTCAAGTTCGCGACAAACTTCATTGTGATTTTTCTGCTGGTAAGTTTCTTTACCCGTATGGTGCTGCTCGCACTGACATTTAATCTGGCCGATACGGCACCGATAGAACTCCTCAAAGTCTTTGCGACCGGGATGTTCTATGATTTTGTGGCCGTGTCGTATTACCTGATCCCCTTTGTGATCTATCTGATTGTGGTACCGCGGAAGATCTTCAACTCCAGAGTGCACAAGATCATTGCCCTGCTGGTTTACTTCGCGGTGATCTATTCTGTGGTATTCAACGGCTTCAGTGAATACTTCTTCTGGGAAGAGTTTGGCAAACGCTTCAACTTCATTGCGGTCGATTATCTTGTCTATACCCATGAAGTGATCCACAATATCCTCGAATCGTATCCGATTCCGCTGCTGCTGGTAATCATTCTGATGATCACCGCGGCACTTTTCTATGCCAATCATAAAAAGAGCAGTCTGCATAAAGAGGCATTCTCCTGTGAAATGTCCTTTGGGCAGCGTCTGAAGATAGGCAGTGTCTACCTTGCCCTGCCGCTGCTCTTTTTCATGATGCTCGACAAGCAGACACTCGCCGAGCGCATTCCCAATAAGTTCGACCAGGAGCTGGCCAAGAATGGACTCTATTCGCTCTTCAGTGCATTCAGGCACAACGAGCTTGACTATGAAGAGTTCTACAAGACACTCGATGAGAAGGCTGTATTTGCACGTCTGCATACACTGCTCAAGCGTGACAATGCGCATTTTGTCTCTGACAATCTGCACAATATCGCAAGAGAGGTGCATTATGAAGGGGCGCCTCAGAAGCACAATGTCATTCTGATCATGGTCGAGAGTCTCAGTGCGGAGTATCTTGGAGTATTCGGTGACAAGCGCGGACTGACGCCGCATCTGGATGCATTGACGAAGAAATCACTCTTCTTTACAAACCTTTACGCTACAGGCACCCGGACGGTGCGGGGAATGGAGGCGGTTACGCTCTCTCTGCCGCCGACCCCCGGGCGCAGCATCGTCAAGCGTCCTGACTGTCAGGGGCTGGATTCCGCCGGTGTGGTGTTTGGCAAGCTGGGGTATGAGAATAAGTTCATCTATGCCGGACACGGCTACTTTGACAATATGAACTACTTCTTCTCCAACAACGGTTTCAAAGTGGTAGACCGTTTCGATTTTGCCGACGATGAGGTGACCTTTGCCAATGTATGGGGGGTGTGTGACGAAGATCTTCTGAACAAGGTTGCCAAAGAGGCGGACAGCTCCTATGCCAAAGGAAAACCCTTTTTCAGTTTTGTTATGACCACCTCCAACCACCGCCCTTTTACCTACCCGGATGGCAGGATAGATATTCCCTCCCACACAGGACGTGACGGAGGTGTGAAATATACCGACTATGCGATCAACAAATTTCTGGAAGAGGCAAAAAGCAAACCCTGGTTTGACAATACCATTTTTGTCATCGTCGCAGACCACAACGGCGGCAGTGCCGGAAAGACAGCCCTGCCGGTATGGCGTTACAAGATACCGCTGATCATCTATGCGCCGAAGTTGATAGTGCCTGCCAAGATTGACAAGCTTGCTTCACAAATCGATGTGGTGCCGACACTGCTGGGGCTTCTGAACCAAAGCTACGAAGCGAAGTTTTACGGAGACGATATTTTGAGGTCGGACCATAAAGAGCGGGCTTTCATCGGGAACTATCAGAAGCTTGGACTGCTAAGAGGGGGTGCGTTAACGGTACTTTCTCCTGACAAAACAGTGCAGCGTTACCGCATCGAAAAGCAGACACTCTACAGTGTGAAGTATGCAGAAAAAAAACCGAAAGAGGCCGATGTCAACGATACGGTTAGCTACTATCAGAGTGCCAGTTGGCTCTACAAGCATCACATGCTTGGTGATGAAAATCTCTCCAAAGAGGTGCCTCAGTAGATACCGAGATAGCGCTCGAGAATGATTTTGGCGGCAATAGAGTCGACCCTGCCGTCTTTCTTGTGCCGAAACTGTCCGGCAGTCAGTTCCTGTGCTTCGAAACTGCTTCCCTGCTCGTCCTGGTAGACTACGGGAATGTCAAGTTCCAGCAGTCCGACAAAGTGCCTGATGCGCCGCTCCATCTCCGCTTCGCTCGAACCGCCTTTTGGCAGTCCGACTACCAGCTTTTCAATCTCCCACTCCTCCAAAAAGGCTTTCACGTCACGTGCGGCCTGATTGCGGTTTTTTCTGAGTATGGCATTCTGTGGCAGTACGATCTTTCCGTCCAGGCAGATAGCCGTTCCGATACGTTTGAGTCCGACGTCGATACTTGCAGTTTTCATAGCGAGAGTATAGCCAAATTTGCTACAATGAATATTGTATTGGAGTGTAATAATATTTATTTATACTGAATACGGAGTTTTTTTTATCTTCTTGATGTAAAATAGTGTTTTGGAGGTTGTATTATGAAAAAACTGTTTTTTGCGTATTGTATAGGTGCGGCAACACTGCTCTTTGCCGGAACGGCGGTTTCTGCCCCTCAGGACAGCTTTTGGGTATGGATAGCACTTTTCGCCCTTGCCGTGATTGGGGTACTGATTCTGTTTGTCTCGTCACGCCAGACAAAAAGGATTGAGAAGATGCATCGGGAGATGCTTGAAAAGCAGAAAGAGATCGAACAGTCCCAGACACTCTTTTTGGCCAATATCAGTGAAAATATTCATGAGATCATTGCAAAAAACTATCAGGATGCCGCATTTGTGTCCGATGCGACAGAGGAGGAGGCAGCCTCAACCCCGAAAGGAAAACGACGGAAACTGGTTGATGTGACCAATGATCTCATCGAGTTTCTCAGACTAAAGTCGAAAAAAGTCGAGATTACACATGAAAAGTTCAACCTCAACAATGTACTCAATGAAGTCTCCGGCTCTGTATGCTCGCAATTTAAAGGAAGTGAAGTAGAACTGATCTTCGATATTGACTCCAACATCCCGCGTTACCTTATAGGCGATGCACGCAATCTTGAAAAGACACTGCACAATCTGCTGGAGTATGTACTCAGTGAGGTCGACAGCGGTGAAGTAACGCTTGAGATAGCGATGTTCGGCAATTACGAAGAGCAGATCGAACTGCAGTTCAAACTCAGTGACAGAGGACAGGGGCTGAGTGAGGCGAAGATGGAGTCTCTTTTCATCCCAGCCTATGATGAGGAGAGCAAAACATACAAAGGATTGGGGCTTTTCGTTGCAAAGTCACTGATTGGGATGATGCAGGGTGAGCTGGTGGTCGACAGTGTAGAAGGAAAGGGAACGACCTTTACCCTGACACTGCCTTTCGAGATGCTCGATCCGACCAACCGGCGTAACTACCGGCTGCCTGAGAAAGTGTTGACAGCCAAAAAAGTTTTCATTGTCGACAGAAGCTACAACGCTGCTTTGGCGATCAAAAAGATGTTTGCCTATTTCCGACACGATGTCAAGGTTGTCACCAAAGAGGAGTTTCTCGGGAAGATGCATAATCTGACGCCTTATGATATTGTCGTACTTAACATGTCGCTCTTCAATCCGCGTACGGTAGAGTATCTTGAGAAGCTGAAAAAGGAGAAAGAGCTCAAGGTTATTGCACTCAATGCACTGCTGCAGAAAGATGAGGAGGAGAAACACTCCGAACTTATTGACAAAGTACTGAGTAAGCCGGCGAACCAGGAGCGGGTCTTTGAACTGATAATCAATCTCTTTACACCACAGCGTGTTCAGAAGAGCAAAGAGGAGGAGAAAAGCCATGATACGCACGGGCTTACGTACCGTGGTGAAATTCAGGAAGCCCCTCATATTACACAACAGAGTTTCCGTGAATTTTCAGGAAAGCGTCTGCTGATTGTCGAAGATGACATCATCAACCAGAAAGTTCTGACCAATATTCTCAAGGTTTCAGGAATGGAAATCGCTATCGCCAACAACGGGCGCGAAGCGGTCAATATGGTCAAGGAGAGCCTGGAGTCCTTTGACTTGGTGCTGATGGATATCAACATGCCGGTGATGGATGGGTATGTCGCTACACAGATGATACGGCTTGAGAGCGAATACGACAATCTTCCAATTGTCGCTTTTACAGCGCTTGCTCTTGAGAGTGAGCGGGAGAAGATCTTCAATAGCGGGATGAACGCCTATCTGACAAAGCCGCTCAATATCGGTAAACTCTTTACGGTTTTCAAAATGTATATGCCGGGCAGTGCGGCACAGGAGCAGAGAACGCAGGAGCGAAAAGTCATTGACACCGATGTGCTTGATGTTGGCAAGGGGATTGGATATGCCAACGGCAACGAAGGGTTCTATATGGAGATTCTGCAGGAGTTTCTCGATGCCTACGGAAACAGCGGAGAACTTTTCGCCAAACTGGTGAGGGAGCACCGCTATGAGCAGGTGAAGATGCTCTGTCTGGATATGAAGGGTCTTACCGGCAGTATCGGAGCGACACAGATGTACCAGCTGATTGCCAAAATTCACCAGAAGGTGATCTACCATCAAGAGGAGATGCTCACGGAGTATATCGATGCCTATGAGAAGGAGCTTGGACGGCTGCGATATGAAATCGAGCGCTATCTGGCACTTTGATTGGATGCAGCATAACCGTTAGCGTATTTCTGCAATGAATGCATCCCTCTGGATACTTTTGCGTACCTTTTCCCGAATGGGGAGTGTTTCAGCCCTGGTAGCATACGGGCCAATCAGCAGTTTGTTGATCGTCTGCCCGTTACGCGGGAAGCTGATGATTTTGTAGTGCAGTCCTGCGCGGCTGATCTTGTAGAGAAGGTCCGCTTTCGGACGTCCGATGAACGATCCCACTTGCACATAGAAATGTCCTGTTTTGCCTTTGGGCTCGAGCTGCCGCATCGGTGCCTGAATGACGATGGCTTTACTCTTGCCTTTTGAAGCGGCTGTTACAGGTTCTTTGACTGCAGAAGGGATTTTTTTAGACTCTTTCCATGGAGTTGCAGCCTGTACGACTTTGAGTCTCTCTTCAGGCAGATATCTGCGGCATACACGCAGCCGTTTTTTGTAGTAGGGGGAGGTGAAGAGGTTGGAGTAGACCACCTCTTTTTTAGTGGTGCTTGCATGGGTAAACCATCCGTCCCCCAGATACATGCCCACATGGGTGATCTTTCTTGGATGCTGTCTGTCAGTGGCGAAGAAGATCAAATCACCATACTGCAGTTCATTGACTTTCACCTTTTTACCCACCTTCGCCTGCTCTCTTGCCACACGTGGGATTTCAATGCCCATCGAGCCGTACATGTAGTAGGTAAAGCCGGAACAGTCGAAACGGTCCGGTCCCTCTTCTGCCCAAACGTAGGGGCTTCCCTGCAGCTGCTTGACCATCTTTTCAAGGTTCTTTCTGTCGGGTGTGTAGCGTACTTCCGGTTTGATGACTTCGTAGTGTGGGTTTTTGGGAAAGGGGTTCGGTTTGCATCCGGAAAAGATGAAGAGAGAAAGTGTGGCCGTGGCAAGATAAAGAGGTTTCATGGGGCAATTATAGAACACTCCTCTTTAAAGCAAGGCGCAACCCTAACCGTGTCTTGGCACAGCATGTTTCGGCAGCCCCTTGTCGGGTGTCCAGGGAGTAGTGTATCGCATGCTGGTCTCCTCCATTTTCTGCAGCGGTGCATTGCAGTTCATATATTTTTTGCGCTCGTCCAGACTGAGATAACGGCGGCACACTTTGATGCGGCGCATATACTTGGGTTCCTCTCTGAAGTTTGTCAGCACCACTTTGCGCTTTTTGCTGCTCGCTTCGGCAAACCATCCGTTGCCAAGATAGATACCCACATGGCTGATGCGTTTGCTGCGTTTGTTGGTGCTGCCAAAGAAAATCAGGTCGCCGTACTGCAGATCCTTGAAGGTAACTTTTTTCCCCACCTTCGCCTGCTCTCTCGCAGTACGGGGGATTTCGATACCCATTTTGCCGTAAATGTTATAGGTCAGCCCCGAGCAGTCGAAGGCGTATGGCCCCTCCTCTGCCCAGACATAGGGCTTGCCAAGGTAGGAGTCCAGAAGTGCCTGAATGTTCTTTCGGTTCGGTTTGCAGACAGGTTGGGGTTTGATGATGTCATAGTTGGGATAGTGGTAGGGTTTTTTCTCTGCACAGCCCTGCAGAAGCAAGAGTGTGGCAAGCGTATAGAGGAACAGTTTCGGCATGGTGTCCCCTTTTAAAGGATGAGCATTGCATCTCCGTAGGAGAAGAAACGGTAACGCTGAGCAATAGCCTCTTGATACAATTGTAACGTTTTTTCTCTTCCAATAAAAGCGCTCACAAGCATTATGAGCGTACTTTTGGGCAAATGGAAGTTGGTGAGCAGATGGGTGACACGCTGCGGGGGATTGTGGGGGTTGAGAAAGAGGTCACACTCTCCCTCTGTCTTTCCGGTACGGGTGTAGTATTCTATGGTACGTGTCACGGTCGTGCCGATTGCCAGTACCGGCACAGTGGTATCCAGTACGGCTGCCGCCTCTTTGGGGATATGGAAGTACTCCGAGTGCATAGGATGGTCAAGAATATTGTCGGCTTCGACCGGCTTGAAGGTGCCTGCACCCACATGGAGTGTCAGGGTATGGGTTGGGTGTGCAGATTTGAGCGCTTTGAAAAGTTCCGGTGTGAAGTGCAGTGAAGCTGTGGGGGCGGCGACAGCGCCGGCTTCTCGGGCGAAGAGGGTCTGATAGTCGCGTTCATCGGTCTCTCTATCCTCTCGCTGCATGTAGGGGGGCAGGGGAATATGGCCGATTGCATCGAGCAGCTGCACAAGATTTTCAAAGCGTAGCATCTCTCCGTTTTGGGTGAAAGTGACGATACGCGAACCGTCTTCGTTGAGGGTTTTAACCGTGGCAACAAGATCTTCATCAAAAAAGAGCTGTGTTCCCTCACGTACTTTTCCGCGTATCATGACAAGAGAACGGTAGGCATCAAGAGTTTTGTTGAAGAGCAGCTCTACCTTTCCGCCACTCTCTTTTTTGCCGAAGATACGTGCTTTGATGACACGGGTGTCATTCAGAAAGACATCACACTCGGGCAGAAAGTCAAGCAAACGGCTGAACGTGGTGTGGGTTACAGTGTCGCTTTTGCGATCGTAGACGAGGAGTTTCGCACTGTCTCTTGGGTAAACCGGCTCGGAAGCGATCAGCTCCTCGGGAAGGTCGTAGTCGTAACGTACTGTCAGCAGTTCGGCAGACATTTATGCCTTCTGTGAGGATGCTTCGTCAGTTTCATCCTCTTCCTCATCTTCATCCGGTTTTTCAGGATTGACCGCAGCGACGATGAGAATGGAGACACCGTAAAGAATGACAAGCGGTGCAGCCATCAGAAGCTGTGTCAGAATATCCGGCGGTGTCAGCAGGGCTGCAATGAGGAAGATGATGACAATAGCGTACTTGAAGAAGTCTTTGAGGGTACGGTCGGTCACCAGCCCCAGCAGTGCAAGGAAGTAGGCGAATACCGGCAGTTCGAACGCCAGCCCGAAGCCCAGCATGATCTTGGTGAAGAATCCGACATAATCCTCGATGTTGATCAGCGGTGTATAGAGGAAGGCTCCGAAGGTAATGAGGAACTGGAAGCCGAACGGGGTAACGATGTAGTAGGCAAACATCACCCCGATCAGGAACATCACCGATCCTCCGATGACAAAGGGGAGCACCATCTTCTTCTCATGGCTGTAGAGTCCAGGTGCAACAAAGAGCCAGAGCTGGTAGAGAATGTAGGGCATCGCCAGCAGCAGGGCGGCAAAGAAGGAGACTTTCAGTGCGACAAAGAAAGCACCGCCGACCTGGTGGGTGGTGATCTGTCCGTTGAAGGTGTTGTGCGGCGAGAGGCTGTTGGAGCTGTTGTTCTCCATATCGGCAAGCATATTGGTCAGTTCTTTGGCCGAGGCGGCAGCCTTTTGCAGCAGCTGTGCCAGTTTGCCGTTGGTCTCTTTGGAGGCTGCATCGAGGTTGCTGCTCAACTCCGCCGCTTTTTTCGACGGGAGGGAGACGGTGAGGTGCTGCTCCTCCTGCTTCATCTTCCAGGTCGCTTTGTCCTGCGACTCAATAATGCGTCCTACCTGCACCAGCGCATCGTTCAGCGGCTGGGTGATCCATGTCAATATCTGGTTGTGGAAAGTAAAGGTGACAATAAAGGCAATGAAGACCGAAAGTACGGAGAGGCCGAGGCGCTTGCGCAGCTCTGCCAGGTGGGGGCGCAGCTCTTCAAACATCAGTTGTTCCCCTTTTCATCTTCCGTCGGCATTGGAGCCTTCTCTTCATCTGTATCGGTCGTTTTGAACGTGCGCTCTTTTTTCTTCAGTGTTACACTCTCCATTTTGGGTTCGACCTGGACTGTCGGACGGTTGTCGTCGGCGTAGGGGCTGTTGTTCTTGGCAGGTGCAGAGGCGGGACTCTCCTCAACGGCGGCAGGCTCGTCGAGGATGTCGTCCATCGAAATGTTTTTGAACCCCTGCAGCTCTTCGGTGGCACTGTCGAGCTGGCGCTTGTAGCTCATCGCCTCCTCTTTGAGGTCTGCTATGCGCATCTCCTCTTCCAGGGAGCTCTTGGCTTCGTTGACGGTCTTCTTGACACTTTTGAACAATTTGGCAATCTGCACCATCGCTTCGGGAAGCTTGTCGGGCCCCAGAAAGAGAATGGCGATGACTGCAATGAGAAGTAATTCGGTAAATCCGATGCCAAACATACGCTGCCTTCGTAATAGAGTGGGGGTATTTTAACAAATTATCCTAAAAGGTAGAGCGCAAGGGCGTCGGCGATGAAAAAGTCGGGGTTGTAAAAACGCTCCGCCGTCTGGGTCAGCTTCTCCTCTGCAACGAGTGTGTAGGCACGTTCAAGGTAGGCTTGCGGCAGTATGGTTTTGTCGATACCGACACGGCTGCGCAGCCCTAGAAAGATCGCTTCGGTGAGCAGGTCGTTTCGGCTAAGGTGCTCCTCCTCTGTTTTCAGCGGGTCTGCGATGTAGGCCTCGATACCGCTTTGGGGGTAGAAGCGGGTGTTTTTCAGAAATCCGACCGCACCCGCGCCTGCACCAATGTAGTCTTTAAGCTCCCAGTAGCCGAGATTGTGACGGCTTTGCCAGGTGCCAAAGTTCGAGATCTCGTAGTGCTCAAAGCCGTGCGCCTTGACCTGCTCTGCAACGAAGAAGGCAAGAGAGTCGTTCTCCTGGCGTACCTGCGGGGTAGCGGCGAACTTCGTGCCGCTTTCTATGGTCAGTTCGTAGGCGGAGAGATGGTCGATGGGGAGTGAAAAGGCGGTTTCTATATCTTTTTCAAGCAGTGCCTGCGTATCGCCATTGAAGTTGTAGATGAGGTCGAGTGAGAGGTGTTCGAAACCCAGTGCATGGGCGGTGTGTATGGCCTTTTTGGCCTGCTCTGGAGTATGGGCGCGGTTGAGGGCTCCCAGTTTGTCGGCATCAAAGCTCTGTACACCGAAACTGACGCGGTTGACGCCAAGCTGCTTCATTCCTGAAAGCCAGCTCTTTGTCGCCGAGTTGGGGTTGGCTTCGGTGGTGATCTCGGCATCTCCGGAAAGATAAGGTGCAAGCAGTTCGAAGAGGGGTGCATAGAGCTCCGGTGCGACGGTGGAAGGGGTGCCGCCGCCGATGAAAAGGGTTTCGATGCTTCCGTTTTTGGCACTGAAGCGTTCGAGTTCGAAGCGAAGCTGTTTTTCGAGAGCCTGCATGTAGGCTTGACGGGTATCGAACTTGTCGACATAGGAGTTGAAGCTGCAATAGTGGCATTTGGAGTCACAGTAGGGGATGTGCAGGTAGGCTAACAAAATGGCTCGCTTTCATTCGTCTGTAATCGTATTTTAGATAGAATCATATCAGAAATTTCAGAGCAAGTCTCTAAATAATCAGTTTTAAAATTTATCGAAGATGAGTGTGAAGTATGCAAAAGAAAAAGCGTTATCGCCCAAACGTTGCAGCGATCATACTCTCTCCAAAATATCCGGAAAAGTGCGAATTTTTCATCGCCCACCGAAGTGATATCAAAAATGCCTGGCAGTTTCCCCAAGGGGGGATCGACGAGGGGGAGACGCCACAGGAGGCGTTGCGCAGGGAGCTTCTCGAAGAGATCGGATGCAACGACATTGAGATACTCGGAGAATTTCCCGAGTGGATCACCTATGACTTTCCAAAAGTGGCCAGAGGCAAGTGCTACCCTTTCGACGGGCAGACGCAGAAGTACTTTCTCGTCCGTCTCAAGGAGGATGCCAAGATCGACCTCAAGGCGTTTGAGATACCGGAATTTGAAGAGTATGAGTTCGTTGAATACGAAGAGTTGTTCAAGCGTGTGACCTACTTTAAACGCAAAGTTTATCGGAAGGTGATCGACTATTTTATGCAGCAAGGATTGATATAGAATGTTAGTGGTACAGAAATACGGCGGAACGAGTGTCGGTGACCTCGACCGCATCGAAAATGTCGCCAACCGTGTCGCCAAAGCACGGGATGAGGGTAAAGATCTTGTCGTGGTCGTCTCTGCGATGAGCGGGGAGACCAACAAGCTCATCTCCTATGCCGAGCACTTTACGAAGCAGCCGGCAAAAAAAGAGATGGATATGCTGCTCAGCTCCGGAGAGCGCGTTACGGCGGCACTCCTCTCCATCGCACTGCAGGCGAAAGGCTATGATGCCGTTGCGATGACGGGACGCCAGGCGGGCATTGTGACTGACGACCTGCACACCTATGCCCGTATCGAGAAGATCGATCCAAGCGCGATGCAAAAGGCCATTGGTGAAGGCAAGATCGTCATTGTTGCCGGCTTCCAGGGGGTGAACAAGGACGGTTCTGTCACCACACTTGGACGCGGCGGCTCAGACCTTTCGGCTGTCGCGCTTGCGGGTGCACTGCATGCGGACCAGTGTGAGATATACTCAGATGTCGACGGCATCTACACGACCGATCCGCGCATCGAACCCAAGGCGAAGAAACTCGATACGATAAGCTACGATGAGATGCTCGAACTCTCCAGCCTTGGCGCGAAAGTACTGCAGAACCGTTCGGTGGAACTTGCTAAGAAGCTGGGGGTCAAGCTCTATGCCAGGAGCAGTTTTACAGAGAATGAAGGAACATTAATTACAGAGGAGACGGAAAATATGGAAGAGGTACTGGTAAGCGGCGTAGTGCTTGACAAGAATCAGGCGAGAGTGACCCTCAGAGGGGTTTCGGACAGACCGGGCATTGCTGCGGAGATCTTCACCAAACTGGCTGAAGAGAACATCAATGTCGATATGATCATCCAGAATGTTGGTACGGACGGCAAGACGAACCTCGGCTTTACTGTTCCTCAGAGTGAACTTGAAAATGCCAAAAAGGTTGTTTCGTCATTTGATCACGATATCGAGGGTGCAGACTACGACGAGAATGTCTGCAAAGTCTCCGTTGTCGGTGTGGGTATGAAGTCTCACTCGGGTGTGGCTGCGAAAGCGTTCAATGCACTGGCTGAGAACAACATCAATATCCAGATGATCTCCACTTCAGAGATCAAGGTTTCGATGATCATCGACGAAAAGTACGGTGAGCTGGCTATCCGTACGCTTCACGAAGCCTACGAATTGGACAAGTAACCTACCGTGCAGCAGCTTCTGAAGTGGACACTGGAGACGATCCGTGAAGAGGACTGTTTCTCGTGGATGGAGGAGCACCGCTACGAGTGGGCACCGCTTGTCAAAAGTGCCATCGACCAGATTCTCGAAGGCAAAACGGTACTGCTGCTAACAGATGTTCCGCGCAAGTGGTTTGGAAAGTATGTACTTGAGCACATCAACGATACGGCAAAGAACCGTCCTCTGCTGCCGGTCTTTCCGATGGCGAAAATGTATCCCGCTTTGGGGACACTGACCTCCAGCCAGGAGCTTGAACTCTTTGAGGATATGCTCGAACTCGCCTACCCCAACGGTTACTTCATCTGGTATATCGGCAAGGGTGACCACCCCTTTACTAAGCTGGCGTTCCGCTGTGATGACAGTTTCCTGTGGCTGATGGATGAAGAGGTGGAGAACAGTTTTCTGTTTAGAAGCAGTGACGAGATGCTTGACATCAAACTGTTGCAGCTCTACAAACTCTTCGACCAGACCCTTTCCCAGGCACTCTTTGGAGAGCTCGACCTTGAATCCTGACCTTTCGCTTCGCAGCCAAGTACTCATCAGCGGAGATATCGAGGGTACTGTCGAGCAGTTACGAAAGCTTAAGAGGGAAGAACGCATTGTCGAGATATGCAAGCTCGACCCAAAGGACGATGCGTTCAAGGTCGAAGATGCCAAACTGGCTATTGAAAAAGCCTATCTTGCCAGCGAGGAGATCACTGTCATCATCCTTGCGGCAAAGAGTTTCTCTCCCATTGTCCAGAATAAACTGCTCAAGGTGATTGAAGAGCCTCCAAAGAACAAGGAGTTTATCCTTGTGACTGCCAGCAAGGCGACCATTCTGCCGACGATCCGTTCGCGTCTTCCTGTCAAGGTGCTTGCTCAGACGGTTGAAGAGGAGATGCTTGGGCTGGATGTGGCACAGCTCACGCTTTCTGGAGTCTATGACTTCGTACAGACATATAAACGCACTGATGCCAAGCGTATGAAACAGCTGGTAGAGCGCATTGTCAAAACGGCCATCACTTCCGAAAGATTCGATCTGGACGACAAGACGCTCAAACTCTTCAGTGATGCCTATGTCGCGCTCGATGTCGGTTCCCCGCCGCAGTTTGTACTTAATACACTGCTTCTGAAGCTGCTTGCCAAAAAGCGAAAGTAGTTCTGTTTAGTTTGATCGTTAATATTTATACTATAATATCCCAATTTGAATGAAACGATTTTTTATGTGTAAGGAGCATAACGATGTTAAAAGTCTATTTTGGCCAGTGGCGTGACGGCCGGCTGAAGCGTCTGCCCTATCTGGGGTACTATTTTTTGCTGATCTTCCTGATGATGCTGCTCATTGGTGGCGTGATTATGGCTGCGGGTGCCGCTGAGAGTATGATGGGGATGGATATCGCTGCTGTTCAGGCAATGCTCATAGCGAAGTTCGGTATGGTGATGATCTTTGCGATCTTTCTTTTCATGATCGCCATGGGGGTAGCTAATGTCAACATCATGGCAAAACGGATCCGTGACATGGGACTTCCCGCATGGTGGACGATTCTTGGGATTATCACTGTCTCCATACTGCTGAATCTGCTTTTCCCGGTACAGGAAGTCTCCGTTGCCACTGCTGTGATTGACAACGGCGGTATGCCTTCGGCCTCCTTTGCCGCACACGGTACGACAGCGGGGTGGATCACGCAGCTTTACGATATGCTTATATTCCTCGCTCTAGTGCTGATCCCCAGTGACTTTTTCAAAAAAAGCGTAGTGTAGGAGATTTAAATGCAGCTCTACAGGCTGGGGGATCTCTCCAATACCAGAGCCCTGCTCAAACAACTTGGTGTTGAAAGCGGCGGCATTGCCATTATGTCCAAAAAGATGGAGCTGCTCTGCTTCTACATCAAAGCGCTGCGAACTCCCGCGGCGAACATTCTCAAGCAGGATGCACTGAGCATTGGTGCCGAACTTGCCGTACCCGGCGGGGTGATCACCTGTGAGAAGGAGCACTTTGACTGTATTCTCATCGGGACACGCAAACACATCGAGATTCTTTCTCGCAAAGAGCTGGCACAGCCCTTTGGCCTCAAAACGCTTGCCAAGGAGCTTCAAGCTTTTTTGAATCCCGTCACTTTTCCCGTACGCATTATGGGTGTCATCAACGCCAATGAAGACAGCTTCTACTCCAAAAGCCGATTTCAGGCACGTGATGCCGTAGCGCGTATCGAGGCGATGATAGAGGAGGGTGCGCAGATTATCGACATAGGGGCTGTCTCCTCCAGACCCGGTGCCGAACCGGTCGATGCCCAAACGGAGCTGGCACGCATCAAGCCTATCTGCGATGCCGTTAAACGCTCGAAACTCTATGAGAAGGCACTCTTCTCCGTTGACAGTTATACCCCCGAAGTGGTCGCCTATGCACTCCAGAGCGGTTTTGGACTTGTGAACGACATTACCGGCGTTTCCGATGAGAGGCTGGTGGCGCTGGCTGTGGAACACGGTGCTAAGTATTGCATGATGCATATGCAGGGTACGCCACAGACAATGCAGCAGAATCCTGTCTATGAAGATGTGACAGCAGAGGTGAGTGACTTTTTCAAGGAGCGTATTGCCAGAGCCGAAGCATTGGGGCTGAAGCGGGAGAATATTATTCTGGATGTTGGCATCGGTTTTGGCAAAACACTCGAGCACAACCTCACGCTCATTAAAAACCTGCGCCACTTTACCCACTTCAGGTGCGAAGTGCTCATCGGTGCCAGCCGAAAGTCGATGATAGACAAAATTGTTCCCACACCGGTAGAAGCGCGTCTGCCCGGAACCCTTGCGCTGCACCTCAAAGCGGTTGAGAACGGTGCGAGCATCGTACGCTGCCATGATGTGGCAGAACACGCACAGGCCCTTGAAGTGTGGCAGGCACTGCATTGAAAACCCCTTTTCAAATAGTTGGAGAACCTATGAGTTATGAAGAGTATGTAAAAAACGTTGAAACCCTTAAAAAATGGGCCTATGCCTACTATGTAGAGGACAATCCCATCGCTACAGATGAGGAGTATGACCGGCTCTATCATGAAGTGCTTGCCTATGAGCAGGCACATCCTGACAAGGTGCGTGAAGACTCACCCACGCAGCGTGTGGGGGGTGTGGTGCGTGAGGAGTTCTCCAAAGCCAAACACATCAAGCGGATGTGGAGTATGGAGGATGTCTTCAGCAAGGAGGAGGTTGCCGAGTGGCTGGAGCGTGTCGAAAAAAATGTGGGTAAGTGCGACTACTACTGTGAACCGAAGTTCGACGGTGCAAGTATGAACCTGGTCTATGACGACGGAAAGCTGCTGCGTGCGATCACCAGAGGGGACGGTATTGTCGGTGAAGAGGTGACGGAGAATGTCAAGACGATCCGCTCCGTTCCGCTGGTGATCGACTACAAAGAACTGATCGAGATACGCGGCGAAGTGGTCATTCGAAAAGATGATTTCGAAAAGATTAACGAAGAGCGGCTTAAAGAGGGGGAGACGCCTTTTGCCAACCCCAGAAACGCCGCAGCAGGCAGCCTGAGACAGCTGGACTCCTCCGTGACGGCCAAGCGACGGCTTGTCTTCTACCCCTGGGGTGTGGGGGAGAATACGCTGCCGCACAAACGGCTCTCCGAGAAGATGGCCTTTGTCTATGCGCAGGGCTTTCTGAGACCGCCCTACGAGCGGCCGTGCAAGACACTGGATGAGATAGAAGCGTTCTACCAGTTCCTGATACAGAAGCGTGACGAGATCCCTATGATGATGGACGGGATGGTTATCAAGGTTGATGAGATAGAAAAGCAGGAGCAGCTTGGCTATACGGTCAAGTTCCCCAAATGGATGTGCGCCTACAAGTTTCCCGCAGTCGAAAAGGTAACCAGACTGCTGGATGTGACACTGCAGGTGGGGCGTACGGGAGTTGTCACGCCGGTTGCAGAGATCGAGCCTGTCAATATCGAAGGGGCGGTGGTCAGCCGTGCGACACTGCACAATTTTGACGAGATCGAGCGGATGGATATCCGTATCGGGGACCATATCATCATAATCCGAAGCGGCGATGTGATTCCGAAGATCACCAAAGTGCTTACAGAACGCAGAACGGGAGAGGAGAAGCCTATCGAACGTCCCACGGCGTGTCCTGTCTGTGGTTCGGAGCTGCTCGATGAGGGTGCGCTTATCAAGTGCCAGAACCTCGAGTGTCCCGCGCGGGTGGTGGGTTCCATCATCCACTTTGCAAAAAAGGGGTGTATGGATATCGACGGGCTTGGTAGCAAGATCGTCGAGCAGCTGGTGAATGCAGGAAAGATCCATGACATTCTCGATCTCTACAGCCTGACCTATGAGGATCTGGCCGACATGGAAGGGTTCAAGGAGAAGAAGATCAACAATCTGCTAAATGCCATTGCCGCAACCAAAGGTGCGCCGCTGCACCGCCTTATCAACGCCCTTGGAATAGAGCATATCGGTGAAGTGGCAAGCAAAGCGCTTGCGGAGCATTTCGGTCTGGGTATTGTCGATGCAACCTATGAGGAGCTTGTCGCCATAGACGGCATCGGAGAGGAAATGGCCAACTCCGTGCTGGAGTTCATGCGTGTGAATCGCAACAAGGTACTCAAACTCTTTGAAGTGATTCAGCCCACCGTGGAAGAGAAGGTCGAGGCTGCCGACAATCCGTTCAAAGGAAAGACAGTTGTGTTGACAGGTACGATGAGCCGGCCGCGCGGTGAGATCAAAACGATGCTGGAAGAGCTTGGTGCGAAAGTGAGCGGGTCTGTGAGCAAAAAGACAGATTTTGTCATTTACGGTGAAGAGGCGGGCAGCAAACTGATCAAGGCACAGAGCCTTGGTGTGCCGACCCTCACCGAAGAGGAGATGGAGCGTATGCTCCAGACGTCCGGCGTAACGGTGTAGTTACGCTTCGTTGAAGATATTGACGAGCTCATCTTTGCTCGTTTTGAGATAATCTTTTTTGATCACTTTCTTGATCTTCGATTTTGTCGTGCTGTCAAGCAGTGCTTCTACCTCTTTTTCAATCGGCTCCGGGATGGAGACAAAGAGTCTTCCTTTTGCATCCTGTGCAACGGCATTGATATCTTTGGCAAGATATTCGATGACCCTTTTTTTGATCTCCAGTTCAAGGTTGTGCTCTTCGGCGATCCCGCCTTTGAAGCGTCCCGCTTCATCGGTTACGATATCCTGCAGTTTTTTGTGTGCATCGATGTAGTCTTTGGCTGTGACAAGGTCCAGTTTGATTTCAAACTCTTTGAGCCCCGCTTCGGCTTCAAGCGTTCTGGGGTTCGCTTCATAGACTTTCAACTCTCCCAGACTTGCAACAACAACGCTGTCTCCGACTTTTATTTTTCCAGGCATGCTTGCCTCCTTTTGGTAAGATGTATTTCTACTGCTATTATAGAATGTTTTGGCAGAGAAAAAGGCAAGTTTGGTTGCAAAATCTCTTAATGACCCCTTTTTTGATAGAATACGGGAACAAAACGCAGAGATGACGTAAAAAAAGAGGTGCAATGAGACTGGACAAATACCTTGTGGAAGAGGGCTACTTCGAGAGCCGAAACCGTGCACTTGAAGCGATCAAGAGCGGTATGGTGACTGTGAACGGGAAAAAGGCCAAGCCCTCGGTCAAGATCGATGCCGAAACGCTTGTGGAAGTGGCGGATGCAAAGTTCTATGTCAGCCGTGCCGCACGCAAGCTTGAAGCCTTTTTGGGAGAGCATCCTGTCGATATAGAGGGGAAGCGGGTGCTTGACATCGGCTCTTCGACCGGCGGTTTTGCACAGATCGTTCTGGAACAGGATGCCGAAAGTCTCGATTGTGTGGATGTGGGCAGTGACCAGCTTCACAGGGCAATACGCAACGATCCGCGCGTCAGCGTCTATGAGGGAACGGATATCAGAGCGTTTGAGAAGCAGGGCTCCTACGGGCTCATCACCTGCGACGTCTCCTTTATCTCCATTTTGCAGATCATTGACAGCATAGACGCATTTGCCGACAGCGGTACGGAGATGGTGATTCTCTACAAGCCGCAGTTTGAAGTGGGCAGAGAGGTCAGGCGTGACAGCCGCGGTGTGGTACTCGATGCTGATGCGATCGCGCGGAAAAAAGAGGCGTTTGAAGCAGAAGCCGAAAAACGGGGATGGAAACTGATGGCACAGAGACCGTCGCAGCTTGCCGGCAAAGAGGGCAATCAGGAATATTTGTACCACTTTGTGAAAAGTTAAAAGTTAAAAGTTAAAAGTTAAAAATGAAAATTGAGAACAGTATCAGATCTATTGCGATTGGCTCTTTTGACGGTATGCATGTTGCACACCAGGCACTCATTGAACGTGTCGAAACGGTAGCGGTTATCGAGCGTAACGGTGGTTATCTAACCCCCGGGTACAGACGTACCGAATTTACCCAAAAGCCCTGCGCTTTTTACCATTTTGATAAAATCCGTCATCTTTCTCCGGAAGCGTTCGTTGCCAAGCTGAGAGAAGATTTTCCAAGGCTTGAAAAAATCGTGGTCGGGTACGACTTTGCATTCGGAAAGAACAAAGAGGGGAGTGCTTCACATCTGGAAAGGCTCTTTGAAGGGGAGGTGAAGATTGTCGGTGAAATCTCCATAAAGGGTATCTCCGTACATTCACGGACCATCAAAGCGTTTTTGAGAGAGGGGAATATATCGCAGGCGAATCTGCTGCTTGGCAGAGCGTACCACATTGAGGGTGAGGTTGTAGCGGGACAGGGACTTGGGAGAGAAAAACTGGTTCCTACGATCAATTTGAGGGTGCACCGCTATCAGCTGCCAATGGAAGGGGTTTACAGGACAGCGACGAAAGTAGACGGTGTATGGCTGCCGAGTGTGAGCTTCCTGGGACACCGTATTTCAACAGATGGTACCTACGCGGTGGAGAGTCATATTATCGACCGTACGATTGAAACAGAACCTGGGTGTGAAGTGTCAGTACGTTTTGAGGCGTTTTTGCGCGAAAACAGAAAGTTCGAGAGTCTGGAGAGTCTCAAAGCGCAGATCGATGCAGACATAGAGGCTGCGCGAAACGGAGCGGAAGTTTAAATGCTGTAGTTGGGGTTGGTACAGTAGCTGGAAGCATCGGTACGATAGTAGGCAATTTGGTTCTTCCCGCCGCGTTTGGCTCTGTACATCGCTTCATCGGCACGTTCGAGCAGTGTTTCAGGGGAGTCGGCATCATTGGGATAGAGTGACGCACCGATACTCATGCCGACCTGCAGTCTGATACCGTCGACAGTAAATACCCTTTCAGATATGGCACGCAGTTTTTCAAGAATAGTCTGCAGGTATTCGAAACTTTTGAGCTCTTCGATAAGAATGACAAACTCATCCCCGCCGAAACGACAGACGGTATCCTCTTTGCGCAGTATCTCTCTAAAGGTGCCTGCCACCTCTTTGAGCACTTCGTCTCCTACCGAGTGGCCGTACGTGTCGTTGATGGGCTTGAAGTTGTCAAGGTCACAGAAGATGACTGCAATACACTTGTTGAAACGGTTGGCATGGTTGATGGCATGTTCGAGCCGGTCATTAAGGAGCAGACGGTTGGAGAGCCCGGTAAGCGGATCATGGGTAGCCAGATAGGCCTGCTGCTGGGCATCTTTTCGCTGGTGTGTCACATCGGAGAAGATACCGATGTAGTTCTCCACTTCCCCCTTGTCGTTTTTGATGGCATTGACACTGAGCCACTCGATATAGATCTCACCGTTTTTCTTACGGTTGGTGATCTCCCCCTGCCAGTACCCGTTCAGTTCGATCTGCTCCCACATCTGGTTGTAGAAGTGCCTGTCGTGTTTGCCGGATTTGAGCAGTTTCGGATCTTTGCCTATCACATCCTGCGGTGCATAGCCGGTAATATCGACGAAAGAGTCGTTGACATGGACAATACGGTTCTGGGCATTGGTGATGAGTACGCCGTCCATTGTATGCTCAAAGACTGCCGAGGACATCTTCAGAGAGGTGATGTTCTGTGCATTGTTGATCGCCGACCCTATGATAGAAGAGGCGGTACTGAGCATCTCTACATCGGTTTCAGTCAGCTCCTGACGGTTGCTGTTCCCAATACCAAGAAAGCCCCACCACTTCTCATTGACAAAGATGGGAAGAATGAGGAGCGAATCGATGGCGAATGCCTGGAGAATGCGCTGTTTGGAACGGTCGTAATCTTTGATGCATCCATTGACAAGCTCTCCCCGTTCAAGCTGTTTTTTCCAGCGCATGAGGTGGTGCTTTTTGTAGTGCAGCTGTTTTTTCCCACGCACGCGAGGAATATCTGTAATGGCGATGACCTGTCTGGCAGTCTCCCATGATGCATCATTCTGGTAGAGGAAAACCGCAGCAGTTTCGGATGCCTGTTTGAGGTGGAAAAGCTCCTGGTAGAGTGCCGCTTTCCAGTCTGCCTGCTGCAGGAAGCTGTGGGACATCTGATTGATCGCATGCAGGATCTTCTGCTGGCGGTTGAGTTCGGCCCTAATGCGCTTTTTCTCCAGAGCATCATCACAGAGCGGCTGGATCACCTGTCCGAAGACTTTGGCCTCGAAAGGTTTGGAGAAGAACTGGTTGACGCCGAATTTGATCGCCTGCAGCAGAATGTCGCGGTTTTCAAAGTTGGTGAAGATGGCAATCTTGACATGTTCGTCGAGTTTTCGTATCTGCTCGACCATCTCCAGCCCGCCCATGCGGGGCATATTGATATCTGTAAGCACGATTTCGGGACGGTACTCTTTGAAGAGTGCAAGCCCCTCCTCACCGTTGGAAGCGACTATGACATGGTCTGCATACCTGTCGAGCATGCGTGTCAGTATGGCAGTGGTGATTTTGTCGTCGTCTACGACGAGTACGGTAAGCTGCTGCACGTTCCCCTGTCCGATATTTGTTTTGTTTATCTATTGACTTTGTATATTATAATCTCTTTTTCTTTGTCTCTCTGCAAAAAAGGGAAAAATCGTACTTTTCTGCATTCAAAGTATACTTTTTGGACAACTTTCATCAATAAAATAGATGAGTAGCGAAGGAGTGTTGCATAAAACTGTTGATGCATGGTGAAGTTATGCTACAATCGTGCTATCTATTAATAACGTTAAAGGAGTGTGTGGTGGAGAAAGATACTGTCTTTGCCAGTCCTATAGAGAAAAAATTCGAATTTGATAGTGCTGTAGCGGCTGTTTTTGACGATATGCTTTCCCGCTCGGTTCCCTTCTACGATGAGGTGCGCAGGCTCATTATTTCACTGATCCTCTCGGATGCCCGTGAAGGGATGCGTGTGCTCGACCTTGGCTCCTCCACGGCAAAGTTTCTGCTCGATCTTCACAGCAAATCGCATCTCTCTATGCAGCTTACCGGTATTGACAACTCCCCGGCGATGCTTGAGCGCGCGCAGCAGAAGTGTCATGCTTTCGGTGCCGATATCACGCTGGAGCTGGCAGATATGCTCACTTATGATTTTGGCAAAGAGGATGTGATTGTCGCAAACTATACCCTGCAGTTCATCCGTCCGCTGCAGCGCACTTCACTGGTAAAGCGGATCGCCGATGCGCTGGAGGAGGATGGCATGTTCATCTTCTCCGAAAAGGTGGTCTTTGAAGAGAAAAAACTTGACAAGCAGATGATCGATATCTACTATGCATACAAGCGTTCACAGGGCTACAGCGAATATGAGATCGCGCAGAAGCGTGAAGCGTTGGAGAATGTCCTTGTTCCCTTTACTATCGAAGAGAATATCCGTATGTGCAAAGAGGCGGGTTTTAGCCGTGTGGATACCATTTTTCAGTGGGCGAACTTCGTGACCTTTGTGGCGAAAAAGTAACACTTCTGTGGTATCTCCCGTAGTTTCGGGCTTCATTATTTAATATGAGTTATTCACCACTTATTCACCATGTGAAAAAGTCAGATTTGGAAAGTGACGGTCAGAGCGGAGTTTATTATTTAATATCACTTTTTCACACGCTATTCACAGTGTGAAATGTGAAAATTTTTTAACATATTTTCAGGATTGTCTGCTAAAGCGTACTCTTTTTCATCGTTTTTCGGCTATAATCTTCGCAATTTATTTTATGCAAGGAAGCAACCTATGAGCTGGACACCCGAAAGCTGGAGAGATTTTCCTATCAAACAACAACCCGCCTATCCTGACAAAGAGGCGCTTGAGCGTGTAGAGCAGGAGCTCAAGAAGTACCCGCCGCTGATCTTTGCCGGAGAGGCGCGAAGACTCAAAGAGAAGCTTGCCGCCGCGGGACGCGGTGAAGCCTTTCTGCTTCAGGGCGGCGACTGTGCCGAGAGCTTTGCGGACTTCAATGCGCAGAATATCAAGAATCTCTTCAAGCTGATGCTGCAGATGAACATGGTGCTGATGTACTCTACGGGCAAACCGGTGGTCAAAGTGGGGCGTATTGCAGGTCAGTTCGCCAAGCCGAGATCGTCTGACTTCGAAGAGAAAGACGGCGTCAAACTGCCAAGCTACCGCGGTGACATCATCAACTCCATCGAGTTCAGTGAAGAGGCGCGTGTACCGAAGCCTGAGAATATGCTGCGCGCCTACAACCAGTCGGCGGCTACACTCAATCTGCTGCGCGCTTTTTCACGCGGCGGTCTGGCAGACCTCAACAAAGTCCACCAGTGGAACCTCGACTTCATCAAGGACAACCCGCTGGGCAAGCGTTACGATGAACTCAGTGACAAGATCGACCGTGCCATGAAGTTCATGGCAGCCTGCGGATTGACCAGTGACCTTGTACCGCAGCTGCATCAGACCACACTCTACACATCGCACGAAGCGCTGCTGCTCAACTACGAAGAGGCGCTTACCAGACAGGACAGCGAAACGGGAGAGTGGTACGACTGCTCTGCGCATATGCTCTGGATCGGTGACAGAACGCGCGATCTTAACGAAGCGCACATCGAGTACTTCAGAGGCATCCAAAACCCGGTAGGGTGTAAAGTGGGACCGACGATGCAGCCTGACGAACTGCTGCAGCTGATCGATGCGCTCAACCCCGAAAATGAAGAGGGAAGACTCAACCTGATCGTCCGTATGGGTGCGGACAAGATTGCGGAACTCTATCCGCCGCTGCTAAAAGTCGTACGTGATGCGGGCAAGAATGTCGTCTGGACAATCGACCCGATGCATGGCAATGTAGAGAAGTCATCCACAGGCTTCAAGACAAGAGACTTTGATAATATCCTCTCCGAAGTGAAGCAGTTCTTCCAGATCCATCAGGAGATGGGAACGGTTGCGGCGGGTATCCACCTGGAGATGACCGGAAACGATGTGACCGAGTGTACCGGAAGTACATCGTGTGCCATTACCGCAGAGGGGCTTGCAAGCCGCTACCACACACAGTGCGATCCGCGTCTGAATGCGTCGCAGGCGCTTGAGCTTGCCTTTATGATCTCCGATACGATCTGCGACAACTGCAACTAAACAGTTTTCACGTTTCGGGGTGCGATCCGGTCGCACCCGCTTCTTTCCTTTACTTTACAGTAAAGATATTTTCCCCGTTTTCATATCTGTAAGTAAGTGCCATATGGTGAATGTCCAGAATACTCTTGACAATGTAGAGCCCCAGCCCCAGACCGCCTTTTGAGGTATGGAAAGGCTTGAAGTACTCTTCGAGCGGTTCAGAAAGCGCTTCACCCCTGTTTTTGATATTGAGATGGTCCGTGTCTATCGTGACTGTGACATGTTTGTCGGTAGAATATTTGATGGCATTGTCGAGCAGGTTTTTGACCACGAGCGTGAAGAGTTCAAAGTCTACCTTCAGGATATAATCTTTTTTGATCTCCACATCCACAAGCCTGCTTGGATGTTCGACCATCAGCAGGTCGATACTGGCTTCGACCAGGTCACTCATCTTGTAAGGTTTCAGGGTAAGTTCAAAGTTCTTGGAGGTAATCTTCTCTATCTTTGCGAATTCGTCTATGAGCAGGTTGAGCCGTTCAAAGATGCCGTGCATTCTCTGTTTACTCTTCTCATCGGGGAGCATTTCGCTCATCAGACGCCCCTTGGCAATGGGGGTTTTGAGTTCATGCATGATCGCACGCAAAAAGAGCTGGCGCGACTGCAGCAGTTCACGAATCATCGTGACGGCATGGTCGAATTCGTTGGCTACTTCGGCAATTTCATCATGTCTGTCGCTGGCGCAGTGAATGTCGAGGTTCCCCTCCGAAAAACGCTTTATCTTCTCTTTGAGCTCCGAGAGCGGTCTCAGTGAGCGGATGACCCAGAAGTAGAGCATGACAATCAATAGAAATACGATGGAGAAGACGATGATCCGTTTGAGCGGGTATTTGGGTTTGTTCTTGTTTTTCAAAAAGAGTTTGAATCGGTCGTTGTTGATGAGAATAACCCGCTGCAGCCGAAAGGTGCCTACGGCATACTTTTTGTACTTTCCCTTCTCTTTGAAGAAACGCTCTATCTGTACCACCTTGCCCTTGTCTTTGATGAGAGAGAAGTTCTGTGACTCAAGATAGGCTTCGTCTATCTTGCCGGTTTTGAGATAGTAGTTGTAGAGATAGTGCGCGATGGCACGCTCTCTGATGTCGTTGAGCTCTTCGTACTTGGCATGGTCATACTTGATGGACCCGATAAAGAGGGCTGCCAGCAGTAAAAGCGTGATGGAGAAGATCAGCTTGATCTTGCTCCGGAGCGAGGTGAAGTGTTTAAACAAGCTTGTACCCTACGCCGCGGACTGCCTGAATACGTTTGTGGTCGCCGATCTTGGAGCGTATTTTGGAGATGATGACATCGAGGCTCTTGCCCTGTGAATCGATGCTCATCGTTGCTGAGGAGTTGATGATCTGCTCACGCGACTGTGTCATCCCCTGGTTTTTTACCAGTAGGGAAAGCACTTCGAACTCTGCCGGTGTCAGGTTGAGCGGCTCACCTTTGTAGTAGATGGTGTCCCCCTTGATTTCGAAGTCGCTTTTGGGTGCTGCTTTGTTCGTTTTGCCTTCTCCTTTTTGTACACGGTTGAGAATAGCCATAATGCGGGCATACATCTCTTTGGGGTCGTAGGGCTTGGGGAGGTAGTCGTAGGCGCCCAGCTCGAAGCTCTGCACCTTGTCGTTGATATCGGAGCGCGCCGAGGAGATGATGACGGGAATGTCATATTTTCGTACCAGCTCTTCACACACCTCAAGTCCGTCCATGCCCGGAAGTGTCAGGTCGAGGATCACCAGGTCAAACTTCTTTACGCCGGCACTGAGGCCCAGAAACGGGTCTTCGTAGTTGGTCACTTTAATGTCGAATTGCGATAGGTATTCGCTGAGTAGTTCGGCAAATTCCGGATCGTCTTCGATCATGAGTACGTTTATCATAGAGTTCCTTCTGTCTGTTTACCTTTATTATAGAGCTTTAAGGTTAATTAAAGGCAAACCGCTACTTTTGCGGCAGCGGTGCTTCCATTTTGTCCCACTCGAGCATGCCCCACTTTTCAAGATCTTTCTGCAGACTTTCAAGCGTTCTCTCCTTGTGGCAGGCGTAGCAGGCGTTGGTCTCGGGCGGCATACCGAAGCGTTTGGTCTCGGCAGGGTAGGTAAAGGCAAAACGGTGGGAGCGTACTGTAAGCGGTGATTTGCCCGTATGTTTTCCCGTTTTTGGCATGTGGCATTCGATACAGAGAGAACCCTTGGAGTCAGCCTTGTGATGGGTGTGCGCCTCGAGGCTCTCCTGGTGCGGTCCGATGACCGAGCCGAAGCTGTGGCACTTCATACACGCCTGGTTGCCTTCGGGCTTTTTTGCCGTATTGGTCAGTTTGTGCGGATCGTGGCAGTTGATACAGGTGATACCGTGTTTGTACATCGCATCGTGCACATACTCGTTGCCCTGCGTGCGGTTCTTCTTGGCCGCACCGTTGGGCCAGAACTCTTTGGTCGCACTGCCGGGTGTGAATGGTGCAGGGAGTTTGTAGTCAACCAGCGGCTTGCCGGGTTCATACCCTTTGGGATAGTCCGTCGCCGTCATCCAGAGATCTTTGGCGTTTGCTCCTTCAGTCTGCATACGCTTGTCACGGTTGCGCATATGGCACTGCAGGCAGACTTCGTTGGTGCGGATGGGGTCGGCAAGGCTTGCCTTGAAGACCGGATTGTTCGGATCTTCGGCGTGTTTGCTTCCGGGACCGTGACAGCTTTCACAGGCGATGGCGGGTTCTATACGTTTGCCTGTGGCCATGTAGCCGGTGAAGTGGCAGCCGTCGCAGGTGGTGGAGGTGGGGAACTGCCGGTTGTCATGCGGATAGGAGTCGTGGTACCAGTACTTGTAGGGTTTGAAGTTCTGCCACTTGCCTGTCTGCGTATTCCACTGGTAGTTACCCAGACGGTAATCATCTTTGCCGTTGATCTTTGCAGGGATCATATAGCGCTGCTTGAATTTGCTGCCGATGGTATAGACCGCCTCTTTGAGGGTGAAGTCGGCATCCTCAGGCAGTTTGGAGAAGTCGGCAACGACGACGCCAGGGTCTTTTCTGATATCCTGGATCATCTTCGAGTGCATCGAAGCTTTCCAGTCATGGTACTTCTCTTTGTGGCACTCTTTACACTTTTGGGAGCCTACAAAGGCTGCCTCTTTCTGTTCGGCAAGCTGTAGGTCGACATTGAGACCGACACGGGGTTTGGTAAGCTGCTGGTAGTAGGGAGCGATCTTTGGCATATTGCCCCAGATGAACGCGGCAACAAGCAGCAGCGTAAGTGTTAGCCAAAAGAGTATCTTTTTCATAGTTCAAAAGCCTTTTGCATATGGTGTTTAATCTGTTCGAAATCGAAACGGTGGCCGGTAAAGTGTTCGAAAGCGATAATACCCTGATAGAGCAGCATATCGCTGCCGTCTTTGGTGGGTTTGCCGTGTGTCTTTGCCAGCTTCAGAAAGGGTGTCTCTTTGCCGTAGATGACATCGACGCACGCCTTTGCTTCCGGAATGACAGCATCGAGAATGCTCTGTGGTGCAGGAAGGCTCTCATCCTCAAGCCCTGCGGAGGTCATATTGACGACAAGGTCGTACGCTTTGGGAGTGAAACTTTCGAACATTGCCGTTTTGAAGCCCTCCTTGGCAAACTTCTCAAGGCGCGGCGCACTGCGGTTGAGAATGGTCACATCGTAACCTGCTTCCTTGAGAATGACAGCGGTCGACTGCGCCGTACCGCCGGCACCAAGAAATAGGACCGTTTTGATGTTGTCAAACTCACCGATGGCTTTGAGAAAACCAGGTGCGTCGGTATTGTAGCCGTAGAGCTTCCCCTCTTTTTCGACGATGGTATTGACCGCTTCCACCTTTTTGGCAAAATCGTCCAGCACGTCACAGGCGTTATAGGCGTGCTCCTTGTGTGGTACCGTAATATTAATACCCTTGAGCCCGAGTGCGAAAAAGGTCTTGCGAAGCGCTTCACCGTTTTCAAGCCGGTAGCGGTTGTAGCAGCCATCAAGTCCGAGCCCTTTGAAAGCGAGGTTGTGCATAAGCGGTGATTTGGAGTGGGAAACGGGGTTGCCGAAGATGGCAAAAAGGTGTTTGGCCATAGGCATGGATCCTTAAAAGAGTGTGGTGTAATTATACCACTCTAAACTTTTCTGTTTTGCCGACTTGGCATATGAAGCAGAAAAAAGTTTTCTATATGCCATTCTTCAAATGCCAAAAGTGCTATATACTTTCGCATATATTCAATTACCTTTCCGAAGATCGGAATGAGAAAAAACGAAAAGAGCGACAATGCAAAAGCTGATAGCGTTACACCGTATGCAAATGAAATGCTATGCCGCATACAGAGAGGGCAAGATAACGATCGAAACGTATCTGTCGCAGATAAAGCCTGTCGATGAGGCGATCGACAGGGTGGAGACGGCTACGCTTCGGGGCACTCTTGGTGTGAAAGAAGCATGCGCACCATATATTCGGAAGCAAGAAACTCCGGAAGGCTCTGACGGTAGGTTTGAAGTTCCCTACCTTGCTCAATAATCATACTCTTGTAGTGTCTGTAGTTCATGTTGCGTGTCAGTTTGACGGCATCCTCCATCATGGTTGCAAAACCGACTTCCAGCGTCACATCCTGATTGGCGATGAGGTGGGCGAAGTAGCGGATAAACAGGAGTGATGCACTCTTTTCATTAAGTGCGAAAAAGGAGATGACATAACTGCATCCTGGCTCTTCGAACGTGGCGAAGTCATCGAAGCCGAGTTCTTTCTCTTTCAACTCAAGCGACATCACCTTTTCAAAGACATCCGGTTTCAGCCGTAGTGCAAAGAGCAGGCCAAAGAAGTGGCCTTTGTAGGTGGAGACAAAAAAGGTGTTGCTTGGATGCAGCGCCCACGCTTTGAAGTCTTCGTCGTCAAGGCCGGTGAATCTTTGATTGAAACCTTGATCGAGGTCGACATTGAACTGGGCAACCTCATCGAGTATTTCGGTATTGCGAAGCTGTTTGACAACAAGGTCTCCGGCAGCGGTCATCTTTTCCGGAAAGCGCATGACCAGCTCTTTGCTTTTGCCGCCGAGCATATTTTTCATGCCCGTTTCACATATTTGGGCTTCGGTTTCATCGGCAGTGAGGTGATCCCAACACGGCATCGCTTTTCCGGTACGCTGCTGAAAGTAGCGCAGCACACTTGTCTGTCTGGCGGCACTGGGTTTGGTGATACCGCGCTCCCACTTGCTGAGGGTACTGGTGTCAAGCCCTTCAAAGTGCTTTGTGTCGAAGCTGTATAGGTCATGCACAAGTTGTTCCTGTGTCAACCCATTTCGTTCCCGGCACGATTTGAGGTAGTTGCTGAAGTACATGTATATCTACTCCCTCCTGTTTCGTACAGTATAGCAAAGGCGTGATTAGAAAAAAGTAGGCATTTAAAAAAGAATTTTTTTTGAAAATGACCTTCTGTAAATTTTTTGAAAAGTATATACTTAAAAAAAGTAGGAGGTAGAGCGTTATGGAAATAGTTATTGGCTTATTTCTATTTGGATTGATTGGGTTAAAACTGTTACGTAAGACAAAGAAGTATGTACGTATGAGTACTGGTCGAAAGAAAAGAGATCAGTATGTTAAATCTTCAAAACGGGGAAGAGGAATAGAATATGACTACAGTACCAAGATAGTATCCACCCAACATCACAAAGAGATAGAAAAACTTCCATCGGTTGTTGTAAAAAATATTATTGATGGGGATACAGTCGATATTGTGTGTAATGAGGTGCGGGAACGGATTAGGTTGGATGCGATTGACTGTCCAGAAGATGGTCAGGAGTGGGGAGATATTGCAACGATGGGATTAATCAAGCTGATTGATGGACGAAAAAAGGTAAAACTCGAAAGACATGGAACGGATATATACGGAAGAACGATTGGTACTTTGTTCGTATATGATTCAGAAAAAAAGTGCTGGTTGAATGTCAGTGAGCGGATGGTAACATTGGACATGCATGGGTGATGCCCGGTTTTTGCAACCATTTGCCGTGGCAGAGAAAAAGAAGGCTTATGGAGCTTGGCAGTTGGGCAAGATCTAAAAAGGTTGGGTTATGGAAAAGAGAAGATCCCATTCCACCATGGCAATGGCGAAAAGAGTATATATAATACGAAAGAGATAGCCTCTTAAAGCGACTCCATCTCTTTAAGTGTCGCCAGAAGGGCACCCAGTTTGTTTTTGACTTCGAGGTACTCCAGTTCCGGTACGGAGTCGGCCACGACGCCTGCACCGGCCTGCAGTACGATTTTCTCTCTGTCTATCAGCGAGGTACGGATGGCGATGGCAGAGTCCATATTGCCATTGAAGGCGAAGTAGCCTACCGAACCGGAGTAGAAGCCGCGTTTGAGTCCTTCGAATTTGGCGATGAGCTCCATCGCCTTGATCTTGGGCGCACCTGTCATGGTGCCTGCGGTAAAGGTCGCGGCAAAGAGGTCGAACATGTCTTTGTCGTCCCTAAGTACGGCTTCGACATCGGAGACCATATGCATGACATGGCTGTAGCGCTCTACACGCATCATGTCGGTCACTTCTACCGTACCCGTTTTTGCCACACGCCCCACATCGTTGCGCCCAAGGTCGATAAGCATCAGGTGCTCTGCACACTCTTTGGGGTCGTTCAGCATCTCCTCTTCGAGTTCCTTGTCACGTTTGGCATCTTTGCCTCGTTTGCGTGTTCCGGCGATGGGGCGAAGGAGTATTTCGCCATCGGTCAGCCGCACCATGACTTCCGGACTAGAGCCGCAGATGGAGAAATCTTCGTAATCGAGCAGAAAGAGGTAAGGGGAGGGGTTCTTCGAACGCAGTACCCGGTAGAAGCTGAGCGGGTCTATCTTCCCTTTTTGTGTGTAGCGGTTGGAGAGCAGAATCTGGAAGATGTCTCCCGACCGGATATGCTCTTTCGATTCGACAACCAGCTGTTTGAAGCGCTCTTCGTCGATGCTGAACTCACCCTCTCCGTCGAGCTCCACCGGTTTTAGCGGCATTGGGGAGAAGGGCTCGTTCACGAGGTTCTCTATCTCTTCAAGTGCCTCTGCCATAGAGTCGTCATTGAGAATGAAGGTCAGTTTGGCACTCTTGTGGGAGTAGGCAATGATAATCTTTGGCCGTACCATATCGAAGTCTGGTGTATCGAGTGTGTCGAGCAGCGGGTCCATACTCTCTTCCAGTACCGGTTCGAAAACCTTGACCATATCGTAGGCGATAAAACCGATGAAACCGTCGACAAAGGAGAAGCCGACCTCTTCAGCCTTTTTTTTGTATATGGCCTGGTTGATATTGGCATAGTAGTCTTTGAGGAAAGTAAAGGGATCCTCTTCCAGTACGCGTACATGTCCCTCGCTGTCGGTATGTGTGGTGATTTTGTTTTTGTATACAACTCTCTCTTTGGCACCGATGGTGATGAAAGAGAAGTTGCCGTCGCTGGTATTGACGACGCTTTCGAAAAGCATCGTGATCTCATTGGGAAAACGCTCTTTGATCTCGCCATAGAGCGCAACGGGAGTGAGTTGGTCGAAGAGTACTGTCTTGTGCATCCTGTCTCCTACTTCTTGACCACGAAGGCACTCTTGTTGATAAGGTCTCTTACGCGGACAATTGCACGGTCAGCCGCCTCTCTGCTCTTGTATGGTCCGATGCGTACCTTGTGCATACCCTTTTCATCCATGATCTTGTAGGTATAGTGGTACTTGCGGAGTGTTTGGATAAGCCTGGAGTCGTTTGACGGCATATTTTTGTAGGAGGCCACCTGGATGTAGAATCCGCCCGTTGCAGCAGCAGGGACCGGTTTTTTCTTCGGTGAGACCGTTGCTGCTTTTTGGGGTGTACTGTATGTGTCTTTCGGAAGTGCCACCACCTCTTTTTTTACAGGTATTTTGGCAGCAGGTGCCGGTGTGGCTGCTTCAGGTTTTGGAGCGGCAGGTTTGGATGCAGCTTTCGGAGCGGCTTCAGGAACTTTTGGCTTCTCCTCAATTGTGACAGTCTCCTCTTTCACTTCTTCCTCTTCGGGGGCTTTGATTTCGCTTTCAATCATTTTGGAGAGTTCAGCCTGATCATCGTCCTTGGCTGTTTCCTCTTTTGAATCGTTTTCAAGTGTCAGTTCGGGATCGATCATGACAGCAGTATCATCATTGAGTGCGGCATTGTCGGCATCAGGGTCTTTGAGAATGATTTTGGTCAGGATGATCGCAACGATCAAAACGACAATAAGCAGGGCGATAATGGTCAGAACACCCTTTGCTTTGCTCTCTTTTGCACGGGGGGTATCAATAATGAGGTCATCTAGGTTGTGATCTTGCATAATAGGGGAGTTCTCCGCGTATAATTTTGCACTTATTATACCCTAAGAGATGTTATAGAAACGTTTTTGGTAAATGAGAAGAAGAACACCCCGGCAGAGCGGAGTGTTCGGAGGTGATGGCGGAAGATTACTTCCAGCCGTCTTTGACGATTTTCGTCGATTTTTTGTAAGGGTATTTCTTGACAAGCTGCTTGACTGAAAGCTTCTGGTCACCCTCTCTCATGAAGTGCGCCAGTGTAACTGCTGCCCAGTAGTCGTTTGCATACTTGGTACCCTCGAGCTGTACCGGAACACCGTTTTTGTTGACAGTGTGACATGCCGCACAGGTAACCGGACCTGCATACTTGCCGTCTGGCGAGTACTGAAGTGCCTGCTCATGAGTTGTCACGTCAACTGTTCTCTCTTTGCCGTCGAATCTTGTGGAGTAGAGTCCGTGTGCCGATTCGTGACATGTCTGACATGCGATGCTGCCGTGCGCCTTGGAGTATCTGAAGAGTGAATACTTGTTAGGCTGGTCGATTGGGAAGTATTTCCCGCCTGTATTCTGCTCGACAAACGGTGCAAGGTGACAGTCCGCACAGTGAGGTTCAGACGCTGCAAGCCACCAGTCGTTACCGCCGGATGCCGCTTTGTACGGTACATCGCCGCCTTTTGGATGGTTCCATGGCTTCAGGTCAAGTTTGCCGTCTTTACCGACATTCTTCACAAGGGTTGCAGATTCATGCTTGGTGTAGTAGTTGACCACTTCGTTGTCCGCACCGATAGCTTTCGGATCGGCAAGTGCAGCAAATTTCTTCATATCTCCGCCTGCAACGGCTTTGACAATCTCTTTGAGAGATTTGTTTCTGATAGTTTTGCCTTCCTGCTTGGAGTCATGTGTGATGTTGTCATATTTGTACATTGCCTGTGCCACTTTGGTGTGACAGTTGGTACAGTAGAGACCTCTCATCTGCTTGACAGGTTTGCCGTGCTCATCTTTCATAGAGACATTTTTCAGCTGCCATTTACCGTATGCGTTCAGGAAGAACGGCGGTTTGGCGTTAGGGTTGGAGTGTGCGTCACGTCTTACATAACATCCGCCGCCAGATTTTCTGATGTCGCCTTTGGCAAAACGTCCCTCACCGTATCTGTCTGTTACACGGAACGGGTTGGTGTCGTCATTCATGTTCGGGTTCTGGAAGTGGGTAGGGTGACAGCTTTGGCATGACTGTGTTCTTCCCGCTGCATCAGGCATCGGTACCATTGCAAGGTGGAAACCGTGAATCGCTTCGGTAAGCGGCTTGGCCTTGACTGCCTTATAGCCTGTCGCAACCGGTCTTGGCTCCTGCAGGTTTCCTGAAACGTTGTCTCCGTGACAGTCTGCACAGTTGACTTCACCGACTTTTCCAAGTCTATTGCCCGGTGCGTCATGCTTGTAGTCACTGAGGAACTGTGTACCATGGTGCGCATCGTGCAGCGAGAGGATGTTGATGGAAGCTTCGGAGAGTCTTGCCATATATTCACTCTCATCCGGGTAGCTCTTCCAGTAAGCGTATTCCTGGTCTGAGAACTTCAGCCCCTCGTCTCTTGCCATCTGTGCCGCTTTACCGTTTCTGGAGTGACAGGCGTAACAGTTTGGAATATCGACCGGGTTGGTACCGAAGTAGCGGTAAGGCTGACCTTTTTTATTGGTGATCGCTTTGCCGGTATTGTCGTGCAGTTCAACCTGCGAGTACTGGAATGGTTGGAAATCTTTTTGTGTGATGGAACGGATGGTTCCTCTTCTGGTGCTGTCGTTGAATGCAGTAAGCGGCAGTCCGAGTGCATCCCAGAGGTGTGAAGCGGTCAAAATCAGCTTGACATTCTTTACCGGAGGCACGAGGGTGTCTGTCATAACGACATTGCCGCCGTCTTTTCCGGCATACTCAAGGTATCCGCCTGACATTGGTTTTCCGGATGGTCCCGCATCGATCTTGACTTTGATCTGGTGTCCGATACGCAGTCTGTCTTTGTCGGTCGCTCCCTGTGGAATGGTACCTTCAAGGTCTTTGTAGATGAAGAGGTGTCCCCAGACATAGTTGGCTACGTTGTCACCCGGAGAGTCGAAGTGGCCGTCACCGTCGACATCTTTTGGAACAGACCAGTACTTCATCTTGTTACCCTCGGAGTACGAGTTGTCTCTGGTGTTATAGTAGAGCTTTACTTTGTCTTCGGGTGAGAGCAGTTTGGGCATTTTGCCGTTTGTACCGGACTGGATCGCCTGTGCCTGAATAGAGTTGTAAGGCGGAATGACACAGCAGTAGCTCATCTCAAACCCTACACAGTGCATCCCCAGTTCATAGTTGATGAAGATGTTGTAGTCGTTTTTGGGCTGATAGGCCGTTTTGCCTTTGACTTTTACTTTCTTCAGTTTATCGAGCGAAAACGGGGGTTTCTTGTCGTAGCCTGAAGAGGCAAAAGTGACCGTTGCAAGCAGTGAAGCGGCGACGGTACTTTTTAAGATTGTCGAAATCATTTTTAGTCTCCTTTTAAATTTGATTACGCTCAATTTTTGCATCTAAATGATTAAGAACGCTTTAAAAATGGTCGAAAATAGAAGATTTTTTTAATTTATGTGTATAAGTTAAAGTGATTTATATTGTGGGGTAATGGGCATGATAAGGTGAGCATATAAAAGTCAAATATGAAATGAATTACCCATAAAGTCTATTGGATTTATAGACTTTAGAGCCCCGCTCTCATCGGGGTTTGTGGTGGTTTGGGTTGAAATCAAGTCCCTGAAGCAGCTGTTGTGTCGCATCGGGTTTTTTGGACTGAATCTCTTTCATGACCTCAATGGGTCTGTCCATTTTGAACGTGTCTGTTTTGATGATTTTCCCCTCTTTGTCATACCAGGTCTGTTTTCCCTCTTTATATCCGTTGATATAGTTCACTTTGGAAGCGAGTTTGCCGTTGGTATGGTACTCTTTTTGAATCCCCTCTTTTTTCCCATGTTTATAGTTTACTTCGAGAGCAAGCGCCCCGGTACTGAAATACTCTCTGTAGGGTCCCTCTTTTCTGTCGTTAACATAGTTGACCTCCGCACGCTTTTTGCCGTTGCTGTAGTAGAGGATGTTCGGGCCGTGACGCATCCCATGTTTGTAGGTGATGGTCTCGAGCAATTTCCCAGCCTGGTCATACCACTTCATGATACCTTCGCGTTTGCCCTCGACATACTGCACCTCATAGGCGAGTGCGCCGGTATCGTAGTAGACCTTTTCCATACCGTGTTTGATACCCTCTTTGGTTTTGGTTCGTGTACCCTCTTTGTATTCTATGCGTGATTTGACTACACCATTTTTGAAATGGTCGGTGAAAAGCTCGGCATGCAGCAGTGTGCAGGCAAGCAGTCCCAGACTAAGTACTTTTTTCATTGTTGTGCTCCCGTTTGTGTTTGTCTTGCGAGGCTAATCTTACAGCGTAATCGGTAATACATAACTTATTGTACTCTATAAAAAAGAATTATTAATGGTGATGGGCTATAATATGCTGACTACAATGATTAGAGGAAGAGACTATGTTTAAAACAATCACAATGGTAGTATTGCTTTCAGGTACGCTGTTGGCAGCTACAGGTGCTTCGCCTTCAAAAGAAGCAGTCCGTTACGGAAAGGTGCTTGAGAAAAAGGAGGTGATGGGATATGTCTATCTCAAAGTTGATGAAAACGGTACGAAACGGTGGGTGGCTATCGCCAAAGCGCCGGTGGAGATCGGAGATACGATAGGATACGATACGCATACGGTGATGAAGCACTTCAAGAGCAAGAGTCTCGGGCGGGAATTCGATGAGATTGTCTTTGCCAACGAAGTCTATCTGCCGACAAAGCAGCAGTCCCCGTCGAGCATGAAAGCGGTATTGGCAAAAGATATCGAAGCGGCGAAAGAGACGCTGCAGGTAAAGGATTTCAAAGAGAAACCTTTCTATACGGTTGAAGAGCTGCACCGCTGGCGCAGGCAGCTTGCAGGCAAAGAGGTTCACATCAAGGCGAAGATCTACAAGGTCTCCAGGCAGATCATGAAGCGTGACTGGGTGCACCTTGGCGACGGTACGGGCAATGAGAAGAAGCTAACGGACGACATTGTCTTTACGGCTAAGAAAGCAGATGTCAAAGCGGGTGATGAGGTGATCGCCAAAGCAAAAATCGTAGTGGACAAAGATTTCGGTTATGGCTACTTTTACCGCGTCATGGGAGAAGATGCCACATTTAAGAAGCAATAAATATTACGTTAACTTATCTAATGTATAATATTGTCAAAAATAAGACAACCCGATTATGAGGAGAAACAATGAAGTATATTGTGCCGTTACTGTTGGTGGCCACTTTTGCCAGTGCCGGATTCTTTAATGAAAACGGTGAAAAAGAGAGAGCGCAGCGTCTTGAAAATCAACGTCTGTGCAAACTTTTTACCGAAAAAGCGGAAGAGTATAAAAAGCATATGCGCGATGATATTCTTGCCAAAACGACACTGGCCTCCTATGAGCATCGTGCAGAACTTTTCTGTTCACGTGCCCAGCCTGAAGAGGGCAACAGCAGCAAATAGGGCTTTGAAAAGCCGGCAGCTTGTCTGCTTTATACGCCTTTTGGATTTGGACCGTACGGATTGCTGCCCGGCTGCGAGTCAAGCACGAAAAAGTAGAGCAGAACAAGTGCACCGACAATCGGAATGAGGCCTATGAGGTACCACCAGCCGCTTTTGCCGATATCGTGCAATCTTCTGACTGCCAGAGCGATGGAGGGTATCACCAATGCCAGTGCAAAAACAAGTTCCAGCAACCCGCCCTGTGTCGCCTGATCGGGTGTTGCACCGAGCATGGGGTTGACTACAAAGAAGTCTACAAATGCAAGTGCAATGCTGATAAGAGCATAAAAGAGCGTAAAATACCAGAATTCACTTCGTGAAGCCCTGCCGTCGAATTTGGTATAGCGGTATTTGAGTGTGTCGAGAAAGTAACGGTTGAATGCTTCCATACGCTCTACTTTTTCATATTTTCGATATTTTTGATATCCTGTGCCGAGAGTGAATTTGCGGCATCCTGCGCTGCTTCGTGGGCGGCATTGTCAAGCTCTCTGTCCTGATAGCTTCGGTTGTCGTATGCGTTGTAGTTTCCTCCTGCACATCCTGAAAGCAGTGCTGTGGCTGAAGCGGCAAAGAGGAGAGGTAGAAGTGTTTTTTTGAGTTTCATGGGAATCCTTTTGTATTGTTTTGGGTAGCATAGCACGTTTTTTAAAAAAAGTGAATATCATCCTATAAGTATTATTCTGTAAAAATGATAAGCATTTACCACAAGGAGTTTGAAATGAGACGATTACCGATAGTGCTGCTGTGTGCGGGTGCACTTCTGTTTGCCAAAGGCGAAGCGAAGACATACAACACACTTGCAAAGAACATTCCCCAGGTCCATCCGGGCATTCTGGCAGGTTACCTCAACCCAAAGCAGCTGCCGGACTCTCTGAAACTCATACACGAAGCGCCTGTACCCGGAAGTGCGGCACAGCAATATGACGATGCGGTTAGTCACGCTTACCTGACACTGCAGGGAACCAAACGCTGGAAACTTGCCGCCAAAGATGCCGATCTCTCTTTCCCCAATGCGGCCAAGATCTTCACCTGCGCACTTGGTGTGCCCATCGACAGGGCGCATACGCCGCACCTCTATCTGCTGCTGCAGCGTACGCTTGCCGATGCGGGGCTTTCGACCTATGGTGCCAAAAACCATTATCAGCGTCTGCGCCCTTTCATGCTCAACAAGCAGCCCGTCTGTACCCCCAATGAAGAGAAAGCGCTGAGAAAAGACGGCTCCTACCCCTCCGGCCATACGGCCATAGGATGGGCGTGGGCGCTGATACTTGCCGAAATCGCCCCTGAGCGTGCCGATGCTATTTTGGCAAGGGGGCGTGCTTATGGTGAAAGCAGAATCGTATGCAATGTCCATTGGCACTCCGATGTGGAGGAGGGGCGTTTTATGGGCGCTTCGGCTGTAGCGAAACTGCACAGCAATCCACAGTTCATGGCAGACCTTGAAGCGGCCAAAAAAGAGGTGGCTGCGCTGCGTGCCAAGGGTGCCAAACCAAACAGCGACTGCACTTTCGAGCGCGAAGCACTGGCAATCAAACCCAAAGAGAATTTTACGCCTGGGCAGTAAGCCTCTTTTCATTCAGAATCGTGTAGAGCACAGGCAGATAGAGGAGGTTGAGCACCGTTCCCCACGCCAGTCCGAACCCAAGGGCAATGGCCATGGGCTGGAATATGGCCGCCTGCCCGGTCGGGAAGAAGATGAGTGTGGCAAGTCCAATCAGGGTGGTGATGGAGGTGAGCATGATAGGGCGGAAGCGCTTGGCTGCGTAGTGGAATATCTCATCGATGTTCCGTGCCTTTTTGAGGTTCATGATCATGATGATACCGTCGTTGACCACGACGCCGGAAAGCCCCAGCATCCCGATGATGGAGGGCATCGAGAGATTGACACCAAGCAGGAAGTGCCCCAGCAGTACACCGAAGATGGCAAAGGGGATGACAGACATCATCATGAAGGTCTCTTTGAGCGAGTTGAACAGATAAAGCAGCGAGAGCATGATCAGCAGCAGCGCAATGGCGCTTGCCATCAGCATGTCCGACTTCAACTCTTTCTTTTTCTCTGCCTCCCCTTTGAGGGCGATTTTTATGCCCATAGCCCTGGCTTCATCGAGGGTTTTCTGCAGCCTCTCCAGCACTTCGGTAGCGGTGATCACCTTGCTGTCGACATTGGCATAGATGTAGAAGTTCTTTACCCCTCTGTCCTTGATGATCTTCTCAAAGGAGCGTTCGATGTTGAAAGTCGCTACTTCCTTGAGTGCAACGAAGGTACCGTTTGGGAGTTTGACGGGGAAGTCTCTGAGCGCATCGAGAGAATCCTGTGCAAGGCTGCGCACCTTGATCTCGAGCAGGTCGTTTTTATCAAACGCCACGGCGATACGGCGCTTTAGGAAACTGTCGGCAAGGAGTGTACCAATTCGTTTCTCGTTCAGTCCCAGTGACTGGCCGTAGGCGTTGACTTTCAGTTTGATCTCATCACGTCCGTAGTGCATGCTGTTGTTGACGGAGACGACGCCTTTGGTCTCTTTCAGTTGTTTTTGCAGCGCTTGTGCAATCTGCATCACCGCTTTGCTGTCGTTGCTGATAAGTCCGATCTTGAGGTTTGACTTGATAGGCCCTACCTTTTTTTCAACCACGGCAAGGTCGGTAAGCCCGAAGCGTTTTTTGTACCCCCTCTCTTCGATGAACTCTCTGAGTTTTGCGGCGATGATACGAGACTTCTCCTCTCTTACTCTTCCTTCTTCGTCGTAGTAGAAGCTGAGATAGGGTGTGATGAATCGGTCTACGAAGTTCTGAGGTTTTAGCTTTTGCAGTTCGATGACGATCTGCCCCACATAGGGGTAGGTCTCCGAATTGCCCGCACTGTCCTGCCGCCACCCGGCTACCGATCCGACATGTGAAATGTAGAACTCTTTGCGGTTGTCGTAGAGATCTTTTTCGATCGTTTTGAGGTAGTGCAGCGTCTCTTCGTTGGTAGTGTTGACATTGGCTTTGAGGGTGACAGTCAGTGTGGTTGCATCGAATTTGGGGAACATTTGGAATTTGCTCAGCTTTATCCCCGCAACCGTCAGCAGCGGTACGACAATGACAAAGAGGAGCAGAAAGCGTCTGCGCCGCAGCATGAAGTAGTGGATGATGCGGCTGTAGATACGGTTGGCACGCTCCCATGAGGTGGTCTTCTCTTTGGCGTTTAGCATGTGTGCCGCGTGAATGGGCAGGAAGATGAAAGATTCGATAAGCGAAGCGAGTACGAGCACCGAGACGGCGATAGGGATGAGTTTGATCACCTCTCCCATCGTACCGTGCAGCATCAGTGCCGGGATAAAGGCAAAGAGGGTGGTCAGCGAAGCGATGGTGACGGGTTTGAACATCTCTTTGGCACCGAGTACTGCCGCCTCCTTGGGCGGCAGGCCCTCTTCGATGTACTGTTGGATGTTTTCGCTGACGACAATGGCATCATCGACGATGATCCCCAGGGCGATCAGCACGCCCACCAGTGTGATCATGTTGATACTGTATCCGGCGAAGTAGAGGTATGCCGCCCCCATCACAAAAGAGGTTGGGATGCCAAGGAAGATGATGAAGGCCATGCGTCTATTGATCAGCCAAGCCATCAGCAGGGTGATCAGAAGCAGTCCCAAAAGGATGTTGGAGACGATGATGTTGAGACGATCCCTGATGGCGATGGAGCGGTCGTTATGAATTGTATAGATGATCTTCGGATTGGAAGCGTTGTGTGTTTTGACAATGCGGTAGATCGCGTCAGAGAGGGTGAGCGCATTGCCCTTTGGGCTCTGTTTGATATTCAGGTCGAGTGCATCCTGTGTGTCGATGGAGTAGAGCGTTTCGGTCTCCTCGTAGTGCTTGGAGACCGTGGCGACATCTTTGATGTAGAAGGTCTTACCGTCAGCTTCAATACGCGTATCGAGCATCGCTTCTGCCTCTTTGGGGCCGTTGTGGGTGGAGAGGTAGAAGAAGCCGTTTTTCTTGTCTTCTATCTCTCCCAGCGGGTAGATGTAGCTGATCTGCGAAAGTGCGGCAATAACGCTTGCTTCATCAAGCCCCAGCGCCCGGATGCGGCGGTTGTCAAGCCTGATGTCGTAGTAGCGGTCGGATTCGCCGAAGATGCTTACCTCTGCGATGTGCGGCAGTGCCATGATCTTCTCTTTGAGCGCGTCGGCCGCTGCCATCAGTTCTGCATGTGTTGCCGTTTTGGAGGAGACGGCAATACGCATCAGTTTGCGACGAATGTCGAGAACATTGACGGTCGGTTCGTCCATATCGGCAGGCAGGTACTGTCGTGCGAGGGTGACGGCATCCTTGACGCGGTCAGCGGTGTTGTATTTGTTGATACCCTTTTCGAGTTCGAGAATGATATTGAACTTGCCGGTGGAAACGATGGTGGCCATCTTGTCGATACCGTCGATGTTCATCACCTGCTCTTCTATTTTGCGCACGGCCATCTTGTCGAGCATTTCGATGGAGGTGCCTGCATAGTGGCCATTGACGGAGATCATATCAAGGTCGAAGGCAGGGAAAATCTCTTTGGGGGTCTTGGTGTAGAGCAGTGCGCCCACAAGAAAAACGAAAACAAACAGGAAGTAGTTCAGCCGGCTGTTTTCGACAAAAAAGCGCAGGAGTTTTTCGAACATACCGTCGGGCTTATTTGTCCAGCTGTTTCAGTACATTTCCCATGAGGCTCTGCTGCAGCAGGGCGGTCAGCGAATCGGAGTCGAGTTCAAGGTAGAACTGGTCGCTGTCCTTTTCGTCTATCTGTACCGTATAGGCAAGGGTACCGGTAATGTTGTTGTCAAACGTCACTTCGGCTTTACAGCTGCGCAGTTTAATATTAGGATCGTACGCTGAAGCCCTGGGTGCGTCTATGTTGACGATTTTTTTTGGGAGCATGACACTGTAGACCGCCATCAGGGGATTGCCCGATTTCTCCATATTCTCACGCCACTGTGTGTATGTCTCTTTCAGCAGAGATGTAACCTCTTTGTCTGAACATTTGGGAGCTTCTGTATTGAAACATCCGGTAAAGAGCAGTGCAGTAGCTGCAATGGCTGTAAAAAGGGTTTTTCTCATCGGGATCTCCTTTGTATGGGTAATTGTATCTTATGATAGAGCGATATCGACTTAATGCTCAAAGGCTCTCATACGGCAGCGTCACAATGTTGTAGGCTTCGGGAAGTTGCGTAGAGGGCAGCGTTTTCCAGCGCTTTGGCAGACGCATGGCAAGCTTGTCCGAAATAGCGCTTAACATGCTCTCTGCATCTTCAAGCGGCATGGCTGAGACGGGAATGAATACCTGTACTTTTTGGGGTTCTCTGCCGCGGTAGATGTGAAAATCTTCGATATTCATCGTATGAAAGAGGTGTCGTGCAAGGTGTGCGAACTGCAGCGCCTCATCGCCTTTGTATTCAAGTACAAGGTGCCGTGTTTTCCCATCTTCAACGAGAGGAACGGCAATGGTGTACTGTTTGTTCAGGTGCTGGCTGAAAAGAAGTGGAGTAAGGGGTTCGTCAATACGTTCGAATTTGGCGTAGAAGGTGCGGTTGTCGAACTGTATCTGTTCGACAACGCGTGGACGTTTGATGTAGTAGTGGTCGCTTGCAAACTCCAGGTCGAAGACTTTGATGCGACGACTCCTTTTAGTAGATAGGTCTGTCGTAGATGACGAAGTTGGAGGCAAGCTCTTTCATTTCATCTTTGATCTTCGCATGCAGGGCACTGTCTTCGATGTTGTCGAGCACGTCTGCAATCTTGTTGGCGATAATTTCGAACTCCGCCTCTTTCATACCGCGGCTTGTCAGTGCTGGCGAGCCGATACGGATACCTGATGTAACGAACGGGCTGCGTGTCTCACCCGGAACGGTATTCTTGTTGACGGTGATACCTGCTGCGCCAAGTGCCGCGTCGGCATCTTTTCCGGAGAAATCCTTGTTCAGGAAGCTGACGAGTACAAGGTGGTTGTCGGTACCGCCCGAGACAACATCGTAACCGCGCTTCATCAGTACGTCAGCCAGAACAGAAGCGTTCTTTTTCACCTGCTGTGCATAGGTTTTCCATTCTGAGCTGAGGTTATGCTTGAATCCGACCGCTTTTGCAGCGACCACATGCACCAGCGGTCCGCCCTGAAGCCCTGGGAAGATAGCGGAGTTGATCTTTTTGGCGATCTCTTCGTCGTTGGTCATGATCATCCCGCCTCTTGGTCCTGCAAGGGTCTTGTGTGTGGTGGTTGTGACCACATCTGCGTAAGGGAACGGGCTTGGGTGCTCACCGGCACAGACGAGGCCCGCAATGTGGGCGATGTCCGCAAACAAAATCGCACCGACCGCATCGGCGATCTCACGGAACTTCTTGAAGTCGATCTCTCTTGCATAGGCAGAGGCACCGCAGACGATGATCTTTGGCTGTACGATCTTGGCGATATCCATCACACGATCATAGTTGATACGACCATCAAGCTCGACACCGTAAGTGAAGCTCTGGTAGTTCTTGCCCGAGAAGCTCGGCTTGCTGCCGTGGGTGAGGTGTCCGCCGTGGCTGAGGTCCATACCCAGAATTTTGTCATATGGTTTGAGAAGTGCCGCGTAGACTGCACTATTTGCCTGTGAACCTGAATGCGGCTGCACGTTGGCAAATTTACAGTCGAAGAGTTCACACGCTCTGTCGATAGCAAGCTGCTCTACCTTGTCGGCATACTCACAACCGCCGTAGTAGCGTTTTCCGGGGTACCCCTCGGCATATTTATTGGTAAAGACCGAACCCATCGCCTCCATGACCGCAGGGATGGTGAAGTTTTCGGATGCGATCATCTCAAGGTGTGTCGTCTGTCTCTCAAGCTCGTTTTCGATCGCTTCGAAAATCTCTGGATCGAATGTCTCTATTGCATAACTCATCAGGTATCCTTTGTTGGGTTTGATTGTTGGATTTATATCCAATTTTTACTTTTTGTTCTCTTTGGCTCTCTTGGCACACTCGGCTGCATCGATACAGAAATACCCTTTGCCCTTTTTGGCGGGCTTGAGCTCCTCTTCATTGGTGTTTCCGCACTTCTTGCACGCATTCTTGGGCTTCTCTTCAAAGGCCGCTTCAGGCTTCATGGCAGGGAAGAGAATAACGTCACGGATGGAGTGGTTGTTTGTCAGCATCATCACCAGACGGTCGATACCGATACCCTCACCGGCTGTCGGTGTCATACCGTGACCGAGAGCACGTACGAAATCAAGGTCCATATGCATCGCCTCTTCATCGCCCGTTGCCTCCTTGGCTTCCGCCTGTGCCTTGAAACGCTCGTACTGGTCAAGCGGATCGTTAAGTTCGTTGAAGCCGTTGGCGATCTCCTTGCCGGCCATGAAGAGCTCGAAGCGCTCGGCGATTTCGGGGTTCTCGTCGCTTCTTCTTGAGAGCGGTGAAATATCGATGGGGTAGTCGGTAATGAAGGTTGGATTGATCAGCTTGGCTTCGACGAACTCATCAAAGAGCTCCGCCTGTACATAGCCCAGGGTAAGGTTGTCGTTGACTTCGACACCGTGCTCTTTAAGGTAGGCAAGCCCCTTTTCGCGGTCAGTGGCCACGTCGGCAGGCACACCGCCGATGGTGGTGAGCGCTTCGACAAAAGAGACTTTTGCAAACGGTGTGGTGAAGTCGATCTCCATATCACCGTAGGTAAGCGTTTTGGGAAGCTGCAGTTCGGCGAAGATGTAGTCGAAGAGATCCTCGGTCAGTTTCATCAGGTCATGATAGTTGTGGTAGGCCCAGTAGAATTCGATGGAGGTGAATTCCGGATTGTGTGTCTGGTCCATTCCCTCGTTACGGAAGTTACGGTTGATTTCGAAGACTGCCTCCATGCCGCCTACGGTCAGACGCTTGAGGTAGAGCTCGGGAGCGATACGCAGGTAGCGGTCGACACCAAGCGCATTGTGGTGTGTAACAAACGGTTTTGCATTTGCGCCGCCGGGAATGGGGTGCATCATCGGTGTCTCCACTTCAAGGAAGCCGTGGTCTTCGAAGAAACGGCGGATGAGCGAAACGATCTTGGAGCGCATGATGAAGGTCTCTTTGACCTCCGGGTTCATGATCATGTCCAGATAGCGCTGGCGGTAGCGGATCTCCTGGTCGGTCAGTCCGTGGAATTTTTCCGGAAGCGGCATGATCGCCTTGGAGACGATCTTGAGGTCCTTGCAGTGGAGTGTCAGCTCGCCGGTCTGTGTGACAAAAGGAAATCCTGTAGCCTCGATGATGTCGCCTACCTCGAAGAGTTTCTTGGCAATGTTGTTGTAGTAGCCCTCAGGCAGGTCATCACGGTTGTAGTAGATCTGTACCAGTCCGTCACTGTCCTCTATCTTGGCAAAGGCTGCCTTTCCCATGATACGGATGAACTTGATACGTCCGGTAAGGGTGACAGTTTTGCTCTCATCCTTCTTCTCATCCGCATCCAGCTCCTTTACATAGGCAAAGTGTTCGAAAAACTCCGAAGAGGGCATTCCTTTGGTCACATTTGCCGGATAGGGGTTGATCCCCTCTTGTCGCAGGCGCTCTGCCTTGCTGATACGCTCTTGAATATACTGGTTGTCAAATATCAAGGTTTCTCCTAAAATTGGGTGTTTTCATACTGGATTTGGGTCAAGATCCCTCAGTGCGGAGAGGATACTGAACCAAGTTCAGGGTAATGGGTTATTTCTCTTCTTGTTGGCACGTCTCACACAGACCGACGATCTTCATTGTGTGGTCCTGCATCTTGAAGTTGTACTGTTTGGCGATGGCTTCCTGACGCTGCTCAATGATATCATCGAAAAACTCGATGATCTTGCCGCATCTGGTGCAGATGAGATGGTCGTGGTGCTCTTTTTCACCCAGTTCGTACTTCTTGCCCTGTACACCAAAAGAGATGGAGCTGGCGATTCCCTCTTTTTCAAGCAGGGTGAGTGTACGGTAGACTGTCGCGATGCCGATGGTCACATCGGGGTGGTTTTTCTTCATCAGCATGTAGATATCTTCAGGGGTGAAGTGCCCTTCGTTCTCATACAGAAACTTCAAGATAAGTTCACGCTGTTTAGTGAACTTCAGGCCGTTTTGTTTGAGCAGCTGTTTGAATTGTTCAAGCAGTGCGTCGTAAGTGATCATGGCTGCTTCCCTTCTCCGGTACTGCTCTGGTTAGTATCGTTTTCCTGTGTCTCCGATGTGCTGTGCGGTATGGCCAGACCGAGCGATGACGGGTCTATCTTGATAATGGCTGATCCGGCTTTGAGGAGCAGCGGATAGAGCATGGAGTCTTTGACATACTTCTGTGCATTGTCACGGATGAGGGTGACATTGGAGAGTGCGGTGACGATGAGTGCGAAGATGACAAAGTACTTTCCACCGCCTACAATAAAGCCGAGAATACGGTCGACCGGTCCCAGCCCGCTCGCATCGGAGAGCTTGGCTACAATGGCACCCAGAATGGTCGCACTCAGCCAGATGATGATCAGAATGGCCATAAAACCGATCAGCTTGGCAAGAGAGGCATTCTCAAGCTGGACGAAGTGGCTCTGGATGAATGTTGCCGCTTCGGAAGCGAGACGCGAAGCGAAGTAGACACCGCCGATGAGTCCGGCGAGTCCGAATGCCTCTTTGATAACGCCGTTCATAAAGCCTTTGACTGCCAAAAGGAGGATGATAGCTCCGATCGTTACGTCAAAATAGTTGAACCCCACCATCGTAAAGTTATCCATTTACAGCTGCTCCCAAAAAAATTTCATAATTGTATCGATAAATCCTCTATCTTAGCTTTCGCTTCTTTAGCGGATCGCTTTGGAGAGCTCCTCAGGTTTGTTGGCATACTGCAGTGCCACTTCCCGGCTGATCTTTCCTTCTCTGATATACTTCAGCAGTGCCTGTGTCTGTGTCTGCATACCGGAATCTTCCTGCCCCAGCTGCATCTGTGAATAGATCTGGTGCACTTTGTCCTCACGGATCAGGTTGGCGATAGCATGGTTGGTAAGCATAATCTCGTGTGTCGCGATTCGTCCGCCGCCGATTTTGGGCAGTAGCGACTGTGCGATGACTGCGACAAGTGAGGTAGAGATCATGGCACGGATCTGCGGCTGTTCGTCACCGGTAAAGACGTCGATGATACGGTTGATGGTACCGGGTGCAGATGAGGTGTGCAGGGTTCCAAAGACAAGGTGTCCGGTTTCAGCCGCTGTCAGTGCCGCTTCAATGGTCTCCTTGTCACGCATCTCCCCGATAAGGATGATGTCGGGGTCCTGACGCATTGCGTACTTCAGCGCTGTGGCAAATGAACGGGTATCTTCCCCGACTTCCCTGTGTGAGAAGACAGCCTTTTTGTTCTCATGGATGAATTCCACCGGGTCTTCGACGGTGACGATGTGTTTCTGCTCGTAGAGGTTAATCTCGTTCAGCAGTGCGGCAAGGGTGGTCGATTTACCCGAACCTGTAGGCCCTGTAACCAGGATAAGCCCTTTTTCACGTTTGATCATCTTTTTGAAAACCTGCGGTGCACCAAGGTCATCCAGAGAGGGGATCTCGATGGGAATAATACGGAAAGCGGCAGCCGTATCACCAAGCGTTTTGTAGTAGTTGGCCCTGAAACGTCCGATGCCCGGAAGCAGCAGTGCGAAGTCGAGTTCGTTGTACTCTTCAAAGTGCTTTTTCTGCTTTTCGGTAATGAGTGAATAGGCCATCTCTTCGATGTCCTCTCCCGTAAGCTTGGGGAGGTTGACGGGTTTGAGTTTCCCGTCGAGTCTGATTTGAGGTTCGGAGCGGCTGACGAGGTGGAGGTCGGAGGCGCCGTGCGCGACGACACTCTGAAGCAGTTTTTTAATGTCGAAAGTGGCCATAGGTATCCTTTATGTGTGGAGTAGGGTATTTTGATATTCGGACTCATTATACCCCACGATTACTTTATCTTCAAACTCCAAAACGGGACGTTTGATCAGCATATTCTCTTTTGCAAGCCAGTCTATCTTCTCTTCATCTGAAAGATCAAGCGCTTTGAGGCCAAGTGTACGGTAGGTGGTTCCTCTGGTGTTGAAGAGGGTTTTCAGGTCGGTTTTTTCAAGCCATTTGCGTATGGTTGCTTCATCGACCGGTCTCTCTCTAAAATCGATGAATTCGTAGGGAATATCATGGGCTTTGAGAAACTTGACCGCCTTGCGCACACTGTCACAGTTTTTGATACCGTAGAGTCTGACCATGGCTACTCGATGATCGCCGGAACGATGAAGAAGTCATCGTCTGCCTGGGGTGCATGCCTGAGAATTTTCTCCGGTATGTCGCTGGAACCTCTTGGGGTATCTTCGCGCAGCGGAGATCCGCCTTCGAGTGTGGAGAATGCGGGACTGAGGTTTTCGGTATCGAGTTCGTTGAGATTGTCGATGTATCCCAGAATTTCGCTCAGTTGTCCCATCACCTCCTCTTTTTTCTCTTCAGCGATACGAAGGTGGGAAAGTTTCTCCAGTTTTGCCAGAAGTGCTGTATCAATCTGCATAATTATGTGCCTGTTGTTGAATTTATATGGTTTTTACTATTATATATTAATTTGGTTTAAGATATAACTACCTACAATCACCCATATACTTCATATAAAAAGGATTTAATTATGATGCAACAACTCGATATGAGCTCTCCGGAATTTCTACAGGAGCTGGAAAAGACAAAAAAGTTTACCGACAAGGTATGTGCACAGTTTGGGTTTGAATACCACCCCAACGAAGATGTCAACGAAGGTGTCATTATGGGGCTTGCACGCCATAAACTCCTCTACGGGAAGCGCTTCTGCCCCTGTTTTATGGTAGAAGAGGATCCGGCAAAGCCGGGTAAGTTCAAGAGTGTTGATGACCGTATCTGTCCCTGCCCGCAAGCGCTTGAAAAAGAGATTCCCGAAGAGGGGAAGTGTCACTGCGGAATCTTCTGTACGCCGGAGTTTGTCAAGGAGAACAGCTAAACGTATACCGGGTAAAAAATAATTTTGGTATAATGCGCGATTATTTTTTATATTAAAGGTGACGAACATGCATGAATTATTGACAAAAGACGACATCACTTCCAGTGACCTGATCACGCTGCTTGAAGCGCGTGAAAACGGTGAAGCAGATTTTCTGCTGGTGGATGTACGTGAACAGATGGAGTACGATATGGCCCACATCAAGGGGGTGGATCTGCTCAAGCCGACCTCCCGTTTTCAGGAGTGGGCCGAAGAGCTCTTTAACGAGTACAACGGTAAAAAGCCGGTGATCTTCACCTGCCGTACGGGCAGCAGAAGCGGGCAGGTGCAGCATGTCTTCAAATCCAACGGATTTGAGAATGCCATCAACCACTACGGCGGCATCGTAACCTACAGCGGAGGCATTGAGCGTTAAGATGTCTTCGCTGCTCTACCTGCACGGGTTTGTAAGTTGCGGAAAGGGGCATAAGTCTACGGCACTTGCCGAACACTTTGGAAAAGAGAATGTGTTCGCTCCTGATCTCCCCTATGCACCGGACGATGCGATAGCGTATCTTGAGGATTTGCTCGCCTCGCGCCATTTTGACCTGCTTGTCGGCTCCTCCCTGGGTGGCTTTTATGCAACTTTTCTGGCAGAGAAGTATGCCCATAAGGCCGTATTGCTCAACCCTTCGACAGAACCATACGAAACACTCGCTCCCTATGTGGGAGAGCAGCGGCGTTTTTGTGACGGCGAAACATTCAGATTTGAAGCGGCCTATCTGCAGCAGCTGAAGCAGTATGTCACTACTCCTGAAACAGGGGAGTATCTTGTACTGCTGCAAAGCGGGGACGAGGTGCTTGACTACCGCAAAGCCGAAGCAAAGTATCAAAGCCAGCGTGTCATTGTTGAGTATGGCGGCAACCACCGCTTCGAGAACATTGAAGACTACCTCAGTATGATTGGAAATTTTACAAAATGAATGCACACACAGAAGATTACGATGTCATCGACCTCTTTATGAAGCTGCTCAGTTTCGAGTCGATCACACCTGATGATGCCGGTTCGCTCGACTTTATTGCCTCTTATCTTGACGGCTATGAAGCAATCTGGGTCAATGAAGAGGGGGTGAAGAACCTCTTTTTGTATAAGAAGTTCGGAGAGGGTGACCACCTCTGTTTTGCCGGTCATGTCGATGTGGTACCCCCGGGAAACAAGTGGGAGAGCGACCCCTTCGTACCGCTGGTCAAGGATGGAAAGATCTATGCCCGCGGGGCACAGGATATGAAAAGCGGTGTAGCCGCATTTGTACAGACGCTCAAGGAGGCGGAGCACTTTAACGGTACGCTCTCCCTGCTGCTCACTTCTGATGAAGAGGGGGATGCGACATTCGGGACGATCATCATGCTCGAACACCTCAAAGAGATAGGGATGCTGCCTGACTACTGCATTGTTGCAGAGCCGACCTGTGAAGAGGTGTTTGGTGATGCTATCAAAATCGGGCGCAGGGGATCGATCAACGGCTACCTGACCATTCACGGCAAGCAGGGGCATGCAGCCTATCCCGAAAAGGCGGTCAATCCCGTGCATCTGACCGCGTCGGTGATGCACCGCCTTGCGGGAATACATCTTGATGAGGGAGATGAGAATTTTGCGCCAAGCCAGATGGTTATTACCGACATTCGCGGCGGCATGGAGGTGACCAATGTTACTCCCGGTGAGCTGAAGATCATGTTCAATGTGCGAAACTCCACCAACACCACCCAGGAGGATGTGCGCGCACATATCGATGAGGTACTGGAGGGACTTGAGTATGATCTCACGCTTACACAGGGCTCATACCCTTTCGTGACCAACCACGACTCAAAAGTGGTGCGAAACCTGCGCGAAAGCATCAAAAAAGTGACCGGAGTAGATACGAAACTCTCTACAGCCGGCGGTACCAGCGATGCGCGTTTCATGGGAGCGTTCGGCATCGATGTGGTCGAATTCGGCGTCATCAACGATACGATCCACGCACCCAACGAACGCACCTCCATCGATGAGGTCAAGGGACTTCACCGTATCTTCCGTGATATCGTCAGCAGTTTTTAGGAAAGCCTGTGCTGTTTGAACGTCCCCACTTTACCGAGTATGTGATGGCACGGCTTGTGACGGTCTCCGTGCTGCTCTTTCTTCTCTTCATTACGCTGCTTGTCTGGCTCAATGACAATGTACAGCAGAATCTGCTTGCCATCGGCTTTGTCGGTGTCACTTTTCTTATTTTGATTTATTCCATCTGGCGGGGGGCGAAGAGGATGCAGCAAGAGCTGGAAAAGCTCAATGCCTACCTTGCCAACCTCGAAACACTCGATGAGGTTTCCTACGAAGCCTCTTTCTTTACCAAAGAGTTCGAAGAGCTCAACAAGAACCTACTCAAGGCCCTGAAGAAGGCGAAGAAGCGTGAAGATATCAAGCAGCGCTACAATGCCAAGCTCAAACTCAAAAACCGCCAGCGCGCCGATATGATCTCCGCCATCGCGCACGAGTTTCGAAACCCCATAGCCTCCATTATGGGTTACTCCCAAACCCTGCAGGAAGACCCCGACATTCCGCCCCCGCTGCGTGAAAAGTTTCTTGAAAAGATCTACAGCAACGGCAATAAAATAGAAGCGCTGCTTGGCAGGTTGATTTTGTGGAACAAATTCGAAAGCGGCGAAGCGACGCTGCATCAGAGCAGCTTCGATCTGTATGCACTCATTATGGAGGTCAAGCGCTCACTGGCAGAGAAGTACAAAAATCGTACCATTGAAGTGACGGGAAGCAGCTGTATGGTCTTTGCAGACCGTACACTGATGGATGTGGTGCTTAAAAACCTCATTGAAAATGCATTGAAGTACTCCAAAGAGGAGGTCGAAGTGCACCTTTCGCCGGAGTGCTGCGTGAGTGTTAAAGACCACGGTGTCGGTATCAGCGAAAAAGATATAGAGAAGGTCACCAAAAAGTTCTACCGCTCCGGAACGCACAACTGGGACAACTCTATGGGGCTTGGCCTCTCCATCGTCAAGACGATTCTGGGGCTTCACGGAAGCAGCCTTGAGATAGAGAGTACGCTGCATAAGGGTTCTACATTCTCTTTTTGCCTGCCGGAAACGCAGGAGTGACGAAAAAAAGGTTTAAAATTCGGACTAAATCGCCAATCATCTGTTTTGTTGATGATCCCCATTAAACTGGTTGAAGAGCTTGCTGAAATCGCTTTTGAACTCTCCCTTTTTACGCACATTCTTTCAAAAATAATCTTTTGCACCCAAACTCAATGAAAGTTAACGCTTTATGTACTACAATAAAAGCGTATTATGTACACTTATTGGAAGAGGGGTCTCTGACAAGCAGCCCGTAGAGGAAGCTTGCCAGAGGTGCCTTTGTCCGGTAAGGTGCATTACGGATCATCAAATCAAGGAGGAAGTATGAAACTAGGTTTCTTAGTCGACCTGAACCTGTGTATGGGTTGTAAAGGTTGTGAAGTAGCTTGTAAAGTGGAAAACGAAGTTCCACTGAGCTCTTGGCGTCTGCGTGTAAAATATATTGATATCGGGACATTCCCCGATGCGAAACGTGAGTTTACGCCATTGAGATGTAACCACTGTGAAAACGCGCCGTGTGAGCGTATCTGTCCGGTATCGGCACTGCATTATCTTGAGAACGGTATTGTCAACGTCGACTCTGCACGCTGTATCGGATGTGCGGGATGTATGATGGCGTGTCCTTACGGAGCGATCTATATGGATCCTGAGACAAATACTGCTGACAAGTGTACCTACTGTGCACACAGAATCGAGAGCGGCATGATGCCGGCATGTGTGGTTATCTGTCCTGTTCAGGCGAACATCTTCGGTGACCTCGATGACGACAACAGCCACATCTCCAAGTACATTATGGAGCATCAGGGTGCTGTTCAGGTACGTAAACCTGAAAAACACACCAACCCTAAACACTTCTATGTCGGCGGCGGTACACAGACACTCGATCCGCTTGCACAGCAGAGACTTGAAGGGTACAGTCTGTTCAACAACATCACACACCTCGATCATGTAGGTGATCCTAACCACGGTGTGATCGACAGATTCCTTGCACCGTTCGAGTCACACGAAAAACTCGACAACAAGAGTTTTGTAGATTTTGACAATCACGAATCAGAGGGAGGTCACTAAGATGGTAGAAAGTACAGTTCACGCAACACACGCTGTTGTTACACTTGACGTCGCACTGCCCGGTATTATCTGGGGTTGGATGATTACCCTGAACATGTGGGCGAAATCTATCGGTACAGGTGTTATTCTGGTAGGTGCATTCCTGCTCTACAGACACAAGAAAGATGAGATGCCGAACCTCAGATGGACAATGCCTCTGATTTCGTTTGTCTTCCTGAACATTTTCCTGCTGTTCACACTGACAGACCTGCATCAGCCGTACAGAATGGTCAACATCTTCCTCCACCCACACTGGACTTCGGCAATTACCGTAGGTGCTTGGATGGCATCACTCTTTACAGCACTGATCACAGTCATGCTGATTATCGGTGTGGGTGAAGAGCTTCCGGGTGTACCGTTCAAAGGGTGCAAACTGACTGCATGGGGCAGCAGAAACGGTGCGCTTTACGACAAGATCTTCCCGTTTGTCGTATTCCTGGCGATTCCTGTAACGCTCTATACGGCGATCATTATGGCCGAGTCTTCTGCAAGAGAGCTCTGGCAGGCACCTGCTGAAGTGATGCAGATGATGTGGGCGGCACTGCTTGCCGGTTCTGCAGCACTGATCCTCGTTTCCGGAAAGTGGAGTGCAGAGGCAAGAAAAGACCTCGCGCTCGTACTTGCCATCGCGACATTCTTCAGCTTCCTGATGTATATGGGTGAGTACTTCTTCTCATTCAAATCTTCAGAAGCGGAAGCGACACTGGCGTATGTCCACGCAGGCGGCGCATACAACACTGAATTCTGGTTCGGTATGGTTCTCGGATTTATCGTACCGTTCTTCATCGCTGTAGGCAGCATGAAGAGCGACAACAAAACACTATTGAGATTTGCGGCGATTCTGGCACTCGTAGGGCTCTACATGGCAAAAGATGTATGGCTCAAGATTCCACAGATGCTACCGTTGAGTTAAGGAGGATATGAATGACTAAAATGAATAATGAACAACCTACTTTCGTAGAGAGCAGAAGAAGCTTCCTGAAGGGTACCGCCTACACAGTAGCGGGTGCCTCTCTGGCAACCGGCGTCTTCAAAACGATCGTCGAAACACCTGCAGTGGCAGAAGACGAGCAGTTCACACCGACACCGAAGACACTTTCGTTCTATCCTGAATTCAAAGACTGGGACAGCTTCAAAGAGCTTGACGGTACTGACTGGAAACGTGGTGGTACAGGCAGAAACGGTGTAGAGAGCGATAAGAACCCCGACGGTATCAAAGTAAACGAGTTCATGCTTGTTCCGACTGTCTGTTCAAACTGTGAAGCACAGTGTGGTCTGACTGCATGGGTAGAAGTGGGCAAATACAAGAAAACCAAAAACCCAAGAGACCTCTTTGTAAGAAAGTACATGGGTAACCCGCTGCATGCAGGTTCACGCGGACGTAACTGTGCGAAAGGGTACGCAACCCAGTCACAGATGTACGATCCAGACAGAATCCCTTTCCCACTCAAAAGAGCACCAGGCTCCAAGAGGGGTGAAGGTAAGTGGGTAAGAACCACTTGGGATGAAGCGATGGCGACCATCGGTAAGAAGATGCACGATACCCTCAAGAAGGGTGACGAGATGTCAAGAAAGCTCATCATGTACCATGTCGGTCGTCCAAACGAGAACGGCTTCGGTCACAGAGTACCTCACTCTCTTGGATGTGACGGATACGACTCTCACACCAACATCTGTTCTGCAGGTGCGCGTGAAGGTACCATCCAGTGGGCGAACGACGACAGAAACTCTCCGGACTGGGCGAATGCAAAACTGATCTTCCTTCAGTCTTCTCACGCAGCGGATGCGGGACACTACTTCCAGCAGTCTGCAGGCTATATCGCCGATGCGAGAAGAAAGGGTGCGAAGATGGTCGTTATGGACCCAAGACTCTCCAACTCGGCGGGTATCGCGGATCTGTGGCTGCCGGTATGGCCTGGTACGGAGACTGCACTCTATCTCTACCTTGCCAACAGAGTACTGCATGAAAAAGATATCAACGGCAACGACCTGGTAAACCACGACTTCGTGAAGAACTGGCTTAACTGGGATCAGCTGATGAAAGACAAAGAGCATCTTTCATTCATGGTACAGGAAGGCATCATCAAGACACTTCCTCAGGATGAGAGCTACGAGAGCTACATCGAACTGATGAAAGAGCTCTATGCACCGTACACCAAAGAGTTCGTTGCAAAAGAGTGTAAGATCGAAGGTTACGAAGACAAGCTTGACGAACTCTTCGAGATGTTCATCGATGCGGGTGACAGAGTGGCAACATTCCTCTGGAGAGCGGGACCAATCGCACACAGAGGCGGCTGGATGATCACACGTGCAGGATTCCTGCCGCTGGCACTCAGAGGTGCAATGCGTGGTGATGTAGGTGGTGTGAGTATGCACCACTGGCACGTTATCTCCGTCAACGGTAAGGGTGATGCCGCAACTCAGGCTGGTCAGAGACCGCCAAGAGTCGATGTGTGGAATGAGATCGCATGGCCGCCTGAGTATCCGCTCAGCACCTACGAAATGTCACACATCATGCCACACCTGCTGATGGATGACGAGTGGAGAGCGAAGTGGAAGAAAAAGGGTCTTGACAAGATTCCTGAGAAGCTGGCTGTCTGGATTCCGCGTATGTACAACCCTGTCTGGATCAACCCGGACGGATTCAGATGGATCGAAGCACTGAAGCGTGAAGACAAGATCGAGCTGAGCTTCAACCTCTCTCCAACATGGTCAGAGACAAACTGGTACTGTGACTATGTCCTGCCTGTAGGTCTTGCCGGTGAGAGACACGACCAGTCTTCAGAGCCTACGAAGCCTGCAAGATGGCTGAGCTTCAAGAACCCGGCACTGCGTGTTGCTCTTGAAAAGAGCGGCTGGAAGCCGAAAGATCCGGCACGTGCGACACTCGAAGCACATATGGCTGCGGGTCTTGGTGAAATTTGGGAAGAGGTAGAGTTCTGGGCGAACATCATGGTTCACCATGTAGACCCTGACGGAAGCCTCGGTGTCAGAAAATTCTGGGCATCAAAAGAGGATCCTACCCGTGCGGTCACGATTCCTGAGTGGTACCAGGCTGCGTTCGACCTGCTGCCTAACCTCAGAAAGACAGCGAAGCTGAAGTACCCTGACTCGAAGTACCCGAACTACGAGATGATGAGAGATATGGGTACGTGGCTTGAAGAGGATCACATCTACAAGCCTCAGGAGAGACCGCTCAAAGAGGTTGACGGCAAGTATATCGCACACGGTCACGAATATGACAAGAGCGAAGTAGAAGAGAATGAATTCGGTACACTGCTTGTAGACGACCATGTCTTCGGCGGCAAGAAGAAGATCGGTGTCGTTGTCGAGGGTGAAGCGAAGCAGGGCTTCCATACACTCAGCGGTAAGCTTGAGTTCTACTCCAAGTGGTTTGCTGAGTGGAAGTGGCCTGAGTACGCGGTACCGTTCTACCCAAGAAATGCCGATGAGCGTAAGAAGTATGTACACCTGGTTTCTCAGGTACACCACGACTTCATCGATCCGGCGAAGAATGAGTTCGCACTCAACACCGTATTCAGACTGCCGTACAACATTCACACCCGTTCAGTGAACTCCAAGCACCTGATGGAGATCTCACAGAACCACAACCCAGTATGGATCAGTACGCAGGATGCGAAGCGTCTTGGCATCAAGCGCGGCGATGCGATCAAGGTGACCATTGAAGATACAGTCTCTGGACTCGAATCCGGTTACTTCATCGCGATGGCGGTACCGACAGAGGGTACTATGCCTGGTGTACTGGCATGTTCACACCACGCAGGCCGATGGAAGCTTAAAAACGCTGTCGAGATCCCGGGCTTCGAGCACAAGCTCGGTGTTCTTGGACTCGGTGCACCGCTTTACGACATGACAATGGACGGAAAAGTGGGTACGCTCAAGCCTAAGCAGGGCCTCAAAGAGGGAATGCTTGCACGTAAAGATACATGGCAGTTCAAAGAGTACAACAGAGACCTCGACAACATCTGGTGGGATGGTCTCAGCGGTGCTTGGCAGAATGCCGTTGCGGCGTCACACCCGGATCCAATCGCGGGTAACCACGCTTGGCATCAGAAAGTACGCATCGAGAAAGCGGCACCGACAGACAAGATCGGTGATATCTATGTCAACTACGAAAACAACTTCAAAGTCTACCAGGCTTGGAGAGACAAGCTGACAAGACCGCTGGCGAAAGGCGACACACTCAGACGTCCGGTACACATCAAGCGTCCGGCAGTACCTTTGACCCTCAAAGCGTACTCTGTAGATATCAAAGCCTAACTCCGGCTTTGGTTTTTGGCGGGCTTGCCCCGCCTTTTCATACTCTTTTCCAAATAACCCAATGGCATTAGCATTGATTTATTTTGAAAGTGGTATAGTTCGCTCAACTGCTTCTATGAAGAAGTGCGCACCCCATAACTGTCACAAAAGGCTTATGACACATGAATGACTTGAAACAAGATATAGACAACCGTATTGCACTCTATGCACTGATCTCGCGTCTGATGATGCAGGAGGTAGACGAAACCTTCCTCAACCAGCTCGAATCGGATGAAGCGGTTTTATCACTGCTTCCCAACTACAGAGACTGGTCCAAGCGCAAGGAGCTTAGCCGCAAAGAGCTGGTCGACCAGTACTACAATGTCGACTATGTCAACCTCTTCATCATGCACCTGGTACCCTATGAGAGCTTCTATACACGTGATGACCAGATGATCGAAAGCGGCGGGGACAACCCGGTACTGCAGCTCTATAATGCGCTTGACTTCCGTGTGGAGCTTGAGAAGGCAAGGGTGGTCAGCCCAGACCACATAGGAGTGGAGCTGGAGTTCATGTATATGCTCTGTGACGCGCAGAAAAAAGCGCTTGAAGCAGATGATGCCGAGGGTGTCTGTGAACTGCTCAGCGTACAGCACGGCTTCCTCAAAGACCACCTGCTCGAGTGGGCACCGCTCTTTTTGATCAACGCAAAACGAGAGTCGCGTACGCCGCTCTACCACGACGGTACCGAGCTGGCACTGGAGTTTCTGCTGAGCGACTTCGAGTACGTGACGCAAAAGCGCAAAGAGCACTGTGACAATATCGAAGCCGAAGAAGAGGCACAGGCGTAGATGAGACTCAACCTCGATGTCGCGCTCTGTGTCAGGGCGACAAGCAAATTTTCAGAGTGTACGAAGTGTGTTGCGGCAACAGAGGGCAAGGTGCGTATCGATGAGCAGCTTCCGACCTTTGCCAAAGGGACTGGGGTAGAGGCAGCAGCCTGTGTAGGTGCCTGCCCCACCGAAGCCTTTTCGCTCTCGGACTTTTCACTGACGGAGTTCTTTTTTACCTTTGTCGAAAGCAAGGTACGCCTTGTTTCAAGAAAGCTGAACATCCCTTGCCTCTCTGTGCTTAGTGTCGAGCATCTTATTTCGCTTGCACTGGCGTGTGAAGAGCCGGTGACACTTGATTTAAATGATTATGAGAAAGAGTCGCATCTTTTCAATGTGGTTGCAGAGCGTATCGATGAGGCCAACTTCATCCTCTCCAGCTTTTCGGACAAACGGCTTGAAGTGAATATCGACAACGACGTGCCTGTGGCCTCCGAAGAAGAGACAGCTTCCGAAGAGAGCGAAGAGGAGGTATCCGACCGCCGTAACTTTCTGCGTAACACTGCCTCCCTCAAAGGGGTGGTCAAGCAGAAAAAAGCGTTCGATGAGGCGGTCGAAGCCGACGAGCTCTACGAATTCGAGATCGATGAGGCGATGACGCAGAAGATCCGTGACAAACATCTGCCCGACAAGCGCAAGATCCTCTTTACGATGCTCAAACATGCCCCAAAACCGGACCACTATGAAGTACTGGTCGAGGAAGAAGTCTCTTTCGTTTCTCAGAAGTTCGTAGACGAGAGCTGTACCAACTGTCAGATCTGCTACCGCATATGCCCAACCGGAGCATTGAGCTCCAACAAGAAGTTCTCGCTCATCCACTTCGATGCGATGCTCTGTGTCAAGTGCCACCTCTGCCACGATGTGTGCGAGCCGGGCTCTATTCAGCTGCAGCCGGGCTTCGAGACCAAAGAGTTCTTCGAACCTACCCAGCGTACTTTGGCGACATTCAACATCAAACGCTGCAACGAGTGCGGCAACCCCTTCACCTATCTTGGTGGAGAGCAGACCTGCCCGCGATGCCTCATTGAAGAGGAAGAGGCGATCTTTTTACATAAAAACGCTAAAAAGCTGATGGGTGACGATAATGAGTAACGGAATAATTAGTAATGAGCAATGTCGGTATGCATTGCTGCGCAATGCCTTTATCCTTTTCGGTTCCTCATTCCTCATTCCTCATTCCTCATTTAAGACACCGGAGGTGTATGATGCAGCCCCATGAAATAAAACCCGACACCCAGCTGTGTACCATTCTCGGCTACAATGCCCAGACCGGCTACACACGGAAGTACTTTAACAAGATACTCAAAAACAACGGCATCAACGCTACGGCCATTGCGCTGAACATCGGAGACGAGCACTTCGACTTCACGATGGGAAACGTTGCACAGTCGAAAGTGGACAAGATGATCTTCGACCAGGAGTTTCAGGAAAAAGCGGTGCCTTTCTGTGACGCGCTTGATGAGACGGCCCAAAGAGAGAAGCGTGTCGATTTCATCGAAGTGGTCGATGGAAAGATTTACGGTTATGCGCTTGACGATGCAGCCAAAGCGCTTTTTGAAAAGCCCGAATTCATCGATGAGCAGATCCTCTTTGTAGCGAAGATGATGCTGCTGGCAAACCGCTGGTACGATGCACCCGTCGATGTCGATGCGATACCGTTACTGATAGAAAATTAAGAAAAAAGCAGGAGAAACGATGAACGATTTACGAAAAGAGTTTGAAGACCTCAATCTGGAAAACTTTGCAGGGGGCAAGCCCGCTTTCTGTCCGGACGGACAGTGTGATGCGGATGAAGAGGTCGATCTCAAAGACTACCCCTCCTACACTGAAGCGCTCTATGCACAGCTGATTGCGCCGCATGTGAGCGGTATTTACATTTCACGCTGGGATATGAAGGACATCGCCCTTGCAGCAGGCGATTCGATGGCAATCCATCCTAGAAAGCGTATGTTCGAGCTGCTGATGAAGTATGCTACCAGCCGTGAGAATATGCAGGCGGTCCTCGATGCACTCGAGAACCATATGGAGGAGAAGATTGCCATCTACGAAGAGTTGATGCGTGACTTCCCCGCCAGCGAAGCGGTCTTCCAGCCAAAGATCGACAAGGCGCGCAAGACGATGCGACTCTTCCCTGCGATTTTGGAAGAGTACTTCCCCGAAGATATGTTCGAGGATGAAGAGGCGTAACGTTCTGTTATTCCAAACTTGATGTTTGGAAAATGTGTTACTGGTAACTGGTGTATTGGTTACCGACATGGAACCGAGAATTTATTCTCGGCTACATCTGCAAATAAGCGTAAACTTCATTCGTAGAAAAACACTTTTCATTTAAGAGAGGCGAAATGCACCTAAAGGTATATACTTCGTTAAATTTTCGCTTCCGAGACTTACCAATTCTCAGTTTGGTGAGGATAAATCGCTTCTTGCCTTGACTGCGACCCTTTTTCTATCGAATGATGTCTATATCTCCGTTAATCTAATTCCATTATACTTTTTAAATAGTCATGAAAGGAATTTTAGATGAATCTCTCTTTTTTACGCATACTTCTTTATGCAACCCTGCTGCCGCTTACAGCCTCTGCTGCCGACAAAGACCCCTACAGCATGTTTCCCCAACCCTCCGAAAATCAGCAGCGCTATATTATTGAAGTACCCAAACAGGATAATGAAGCGAACTACCGTCTGCAACTTTTTATCGGCAAGGAGCAGGTAGTGGACTGCAACCGGCATCTACTTTTTGGAAAGATAGAGCGCAGGGAGCTGAAAGGATGGGGGTACCACTACTATGTTGTCAGTGACCTTCGCAACGGTGCGCAAACGTTGATGCAGTGCCCACAACCGCCTCAAAAACGCTTTGTTTCAATGCAAAGTGACCTGCTGCGATACAACAGCCGTCTTGGCACCGTTATCTATATTCCGAAAGGGTATGAGGTGAGATACCGGATCTGGAAAACACAGGAAACTCTGCAACCGGCCCAGGTACATTGAGTCAGTATACATGCGTCAAGGTAAAACAAGTGCCGCTAAAGTGTGTATAGGTGAAATGTGTAGACATTTTTGTGGCTAAACTCCTATCTTAGTTAGTGTATAATAGGGGAATCTAATTATCATAAAGGTTCATTATGGGAAAAATTACAAAAGAGAAGGCACTGGAGTATCATATCGGCGGAAAGATCGGGATTGACCTGACCAAACCCTGTGAAACACAGTATGAGCTTTCGTTGGCATATACCCCCGGTGTGGCAATACCGTGTGAAGAGATTGCAAAAGATGAAAACAAGGTGTTCGACTATACCAACAAGGGGAACCTGGTAGCGGTCGTCTCCGACGGTACGGCAGTACTCGGACTGGGGGATATCGGGCCTATGGCGAGTAAGCCGGTCATGGAGGGGAAGTCGGTACTCTTCAAAAAATTCGCCGATGTTGATGCGTTTGATATCGAACTGGATGTGCACAGTATTGAAGAGATAGTAGCGACCTGCAAGGCGATCGCACCGACATTCGGGGGAATCAACCTTGAAGATATCAAAGCGCCGAAGTGTTTCGAGATTGAGCGCATTCTCAAAGATGAGCTGGATATTCCTGTCTTCCACGACGATCAGCATGGAACGGCCATCATCACGACAGCAGGACTGATGAACGTACTTGAACTGACAGGCAAAAAGGTCGATGAGATCAAGATTGTCATCAACGGGGCAGGAGCAGCGGGGATCAGCTGTGCGAAGATGTACCGTGCTTTGGGCGTGAAGAACATCATCATGTGCGACTCCAAGGGGGTCATCTCCACTTCACGTGATGACCTGAACAAGTAATAAAGCAGAGTTTGCCGTCGATACGGAGCTCAAGACGCTGGAAGATGCCATAGAGAATGCAGATATGTTCCTGGGCTTGAGTGTTGCGGGTGCCCTGAGCAAAGAAATGGTTGCAAAGATGGCGCCGGAGCCGGTCATTTTTGCACTGGCCAACCCTGTACCGGAGATTCTTCCCGAAGAGGTGATGGAGGTCAGAGACGATGCCATCATTGCAACAGGACGTTCGGATTACCCTAACCAGACCAACAATGTACTGGGATTTCCGTTCATCTTCAGAGGCGCGCTGGATGTACGTGCGCGCAAGATTACAGAGGGGATGAAGATGGCGGCAGCCGAAGCGCTTGCCGCACTGGCGAAAGAGCCGGTACCCTACTATGTCAAAGCGGCATACCACAATGAAAATATCGCTTACGGAAAGGAGCACATCATTCCGCTGCCGTTCAACAAAGAGGCACTTATTTGGGTTGCTTCAGCTGTTGCCAAAGCTGCGGTCGAAGAGGGTGTGGCACGTGTCGACAGTTTTGATTACAATGCCTACCGTGAACAGCTGCGCTGTCTCATCTACGGATGTCCGGAGGAGACAGAGTAGCCGATGCAGCTGAAACGCTACCTTGACCTCTATGCACTGTTGCAGCAGGATCGCTCAAGCCGGCAGGAGCGGCGGGCATTTGGGCTTTCAGATGCGGCAAGAGGAAAAGAGGCGGCTGATCAGCTGCGTGCCTGGACAGAGGCACATCAATCTTTGCTTCCCCGTCCTTTGCTAAGTGAACAGGTAGAAGGTGTATTGTATCATGCAACATTGCTGCTTGGCATTGCGGCATTGCTGCTTGGTATTGTTACGGCTGCCGGATTGTTGAGCTATAGCGGGAAGGAGCCGGTAAATCTGGTTTACTTTCTTGCGGTGGCTGTGCTGCTGCCGCTTGTAACGATGCTGCTTTCTCTCATTGCCATGTTCCGTGCCAATCGGTCAAGGAACTTTCTCATCCATATCTCTCCTGCTTATTGGCTGACACGCATCATCGGTTTTTTTGATCGGAAAGGGAGCTTGACGTTTCATACCGTTCCGCTCAATCCCCTTATTCTCAACTGGATCATTATCCGACGTTCACAGCTCTTGGCACTGCTCTTTGCTATTGGCATGCTGCTTGCACTCCTTGGTGTCGTGGCGACACGCGACATCGCCTTTGCCTGGAGTACGACGCTGCAGATCGATGCGGCGCAGTTTCACGCCTTTGTCGAAACACTCGCTTTTCCCTGGAAAGCGTGGCTTCCCTCTGCCGTGCCCAGCCTGCCGCTTGTAGAGCAGAGCCACTACTTTCGGCTTGGGGGAGAGCTGAGTGATACGATGGTGTCACATGCAGCAATGCTCGGGGCATGGTGGAAATTTCTTGCCATGGCGACCTTCGTCTATGCCATACTGCTGCGTTTTGGTATGTATCTGCTGGCGGGATGGGGGCTTTCCCGTGCCATACGCCGAAGCATGCCGGCGATTGACGGTGCGGATGTACTCCTGCGCGACATGAATGAACCGCTTGTTACCACGCATCCCGATGAAAAAAGTCTCTCTTCCGATATGACACAGGAGAGTTTTTATCAACGAACGGATACAAAGCTGACACCTTCATACGATGCCATTGTGGGCTGGGCGACTCCGGAAGAGACACTGCTGTCTCTGTGTGACAGCTTTTCGGTTGCGGCATCAAAATGTATGGAAGCGGGAGGCAGCCGAACACTTGAAGAGGACCGTCATACACTGGAGGCACTTGGCGGAACGGTACTGCTGTTTGTCAAAGCATGGGAACCGCCGACCATGGAGTTTGCCGACTTTCTCGAAGCCGTTGCCAAACATGTCTCAAAAGCGGTCGTCGTACCGGTGGGCACACCCAAAGAGGGATATGCGGCAAATGCACGCCATAAGGCTGTTTGGGAAAGGAAGCTCGCTTCACTCGACTACCCCAATGTCTGGATGCTGCGATGAGTCCTGCCGATTATCCTCGTTTTGCCGTTGTGGGCCACCCCAACAAGGGGAAGAGTTCCATTGTCGCATCCCTGGCGATGGATGATGCCATTGCTATTTCCGATACACCGGGGACAACAACCCAAAAGGCGCGCTATCCTCTGAAAGTGGATGGGGAAACGCTCTACGAACTTATCGATACTCCCGGTTTTCAGCGTGCCAGAGGCGTGCTCGCCTGGCTGAAAGCACATGAGACAGATGCAAGCAGACGGCACGAAGCGGTGCATGCGTTTGTCAACACACATAAAGAGGATGCACGCTTTCACGACGAGATAGAGCTGCTGGAACCCATCATGGAGGGAGCGGGCATCATCTATGTCGTTGACGGCTCCAAACCCTACGGCGAAGAGTACGAGGCGGAGATGGAGATATTGCGCTGGACGGGGCAGCCCTCGATGGCGCTGATAAACCGCATAGACGAAGCCGATTACACGCAGGAGTGGAAACAGGCACTAAGCGGCTACTTTCAAATGATACGCACTTACGATCCGATGCACGCGACACTTTCGCAGCACCTGAAGATTTTGGAGAGTATGGCGCAGCTTCGGGAGGAGTGGACAGCTCAGGTCAAAAACTCCATTGCACTCTTTGAACGCTATCATGCCATGATGCGTGAACGCAGTGCCGCTGCCATAGCGAAGCTGCTTTATCGTGCGCTCTCCCATGTCGAACGGCTTGTCCTGAAAGAGGGAGAAGAGGCAGAGGAAGCCAAAAAACGTCTTACGTCACGCTACAAACAGCGGCTGCGCAGTTTTGAAGTGGAGACCCAAAAGCGCATCGAGTATATCTGGAACCATCAGCACCTCAAAAAACAGCAGGAGAATCTGAGGCTTGAGGGATTGGATCTCTTTTCAAAAGAGAGTGCTTCGGTATTCGGATTGACACGCAAGGAACTGCTGGTAACCGGTGCCAGCAGCGGAGCGGTAACGGGAGCAGGCATTGACCTTGCATTTGCGGGGCACACCTTTTTTGCCGGCGGTATCATCGGTGCGGTGGTTGGGGGTGTGGGCGCCTACCTGGCGTTCAACGAACTGGCAGACATCGAGGTGCTTGGCAAAAAGATAGGCAGACGTACCTTGCAGATGGGGCCGATGCAGAATCGCAACTTCCCCTACATTCTTCTGGGGCGTGCACTCTTTCATACGATGCATGTCGCACAGCTCTCGCATGCGGTGCGCCAGAGTGTCAACTTCGAAATGGATGAGAATTTCAGGCAGCAGTGGCTTACCGATGCGCGCCGAAAGCAGCTTGAGAAGTACCACAAGCAGTTCCGTCAGGCAAAGAAAACAGATGAAAAGGTGCTTATAGAATATGAAGCGCTGATTTTGGAAATACTTGATGGGTTGTTAGCATCGTAATGAGAAGCAAGATAGGGCGTCTGAGAGTCTTTGCAAGACGGATGGGACGGGGTGTTTCCATTGAGTGGCAGGAGACCAAAGAGATTCCGATACTTCTATACCGAAGAGAGTTCAAAAAAGCCGGAGAGCAGGTGCTCGACCTCTGTAAGATGGCGGGATTGGCAACGATATGGGTCATCCCAGGCGGTGCTGTGATTACTGCAGTCATTGTCAAAGTATCGCACAGGGCAAGACCCAGTGCCTTTCGGCCGAAATCCGAAGAGCGCTTAGAGGAGCCTGTCAAGAAGTGTGAGAAGCAGGGCGGCAAGCACACCTGACGCGATACCGGCAAGGATGTCTGCCAAAACGATGCCGAGACCGCCTTTGAGCTCCCTGTCCATCCATCCGATGGTGGAGGGTTTTTTCGCTTCGAAGCCCAAAAAGGCAAGGTAGGTCAGCAGCAGTGCCAACGGCTGGGCATAGGGCAGTTGCAGGGAGGCAGCGACAGAGAGGGCAATCATCATCGCAAACCATATGCCTACCGCTTTGTCGATGGTGACAGCGGCAGCATCTCCTCCGTTTACAACAAACTTCCCGCTCTCAAATACGGCAATGATCGAAAGTACGAACGCCAGCATGAAGAGTGTCTGCATACCGGCAGTGTAGACGATGGCTGTACCCAGCACAAGTGCCAGCAAAGAGCCGGCTGCTTCGGCATAACGGCCGAGATTTCCCGTGCTCAAAAATGTAAGAAAGAGTTTCTGCATGGGTTTCCTTTATGTCAGCGACGAGGTCTGGTAGAGTTCGGCCAGCTTCAGGTAGAACTGCTCTTCGCTCTGCTGTTCGAGCAGGCCGGAGCCCGGCATCAGGGAGTAGTGCATCTCCTGAAGATTTTCAAAGCGCTCGGGGAAGAGTGATGCCAGAATGTTGGCTGAAACCTCTTTTCGTACCAGAATGGAAGGCGGGATAAGGCCGCTTTGAATCAGTTTCATAATCGAGTCGCTGTGGTAGTGTACATGGTGGTGCTGTCCGTGAGGGCAGGTGGTGGTACTTACCAGTGTTTTGCAGGTATCGCAGTAGACATATTCGTCTACCGTTTTGATATTGATGTCGATATTCTTGCAGTGATCGAAGACCGAGTTGAGACGGTTCTGATCATAATAGAGCCCAAGGCCGCCGTGGTTCTTGCCCACGACAAGCTGGTGGCAGCCGTAGTTTTTGGCAAGCAGCGCATCGAGGATGAGTTCGTTGTAGCCCGCGAAGATGTAGGTGTTTTCAAAGGGGATGATGAGCACCTTGTTGCGCGGGATGAAGTTGTCGATGAAACGGCTGAGTGCCTTGTGTCGGATATCGTAGCGCAATCCCTCGTTCGTAAATGGTTTTCTGAGAAAGATCACCAGCAGATCCGAGTCTGTGATCGCCTGTCGTATCATGCGTTCGTGGGCACGGTTAAGCGGATTGGCGGCAATCATCATCGACGTGACGAACTTCGCACCGGTACGGGTAATCATCTGTTTGATGCGCTTGATATTATCCTCAATAAGAGGGTATTCGACATGGTAGGGACCGGAGACAGCGATCTCTCCCAGTCTGGAGGTGGTGTTCTTTACTCCCGGATGAGAGGGGTCGCAGGTACCGTAGATGTTCTGAAGACGCTGTTTGGGGTCGATGGGAAAGGTCTCTTCTACCGTGAGTTCACCAACCTTTTTGTCTTCGTTGATAAGGTCGACAATTTCACCCTTTTTGAGTGTTTCAAGTACCGCTTTGTTCTTTTTACCTTTGGGGGCGAGTACGAAGGCGAAGGGGAAGGGAACTCCTTTGTAGAATTGTGTTTTGTCCACCTCTCTGGCTTCGGTTTTGTTCATCAGCCCCTCAACGGGGGAGATGAGCCCTGCCTGTACCAGTGCAAGGGTTGAGAGGGCTTCGGTATCGATATAGAGTGATTTGTGTGCTGGCATATATTATCCTTTCATCCCTATTTCTTTTTAAACAGACCGTATTTTTTACGCTTCTCCCAGAGGCTCTTGCGCGAGATGCCAAGCTTTTTGCTAAGCTCCGTGTCGGGGAACTTGTATTGGAAGCTGTTGACGATGAACTTGACGTAGTCGTCGATGGTAAGAATCTCGTTCTGGTCGTAGAGTTTGGAGTCGGTGTTGAGTTCTATGGTGTTGAAGTCGCTCTCAAGCTCCGAGGTTGTTGAGAGGATGAAGTCGTACTTTTTAAGCTCATCGAGCAGAAACTCCCTGTCGGCTTTTTTAAGTGTATGTATCTCTGTGATATAAAGCAGTGATTTGGGACTTGCCTGCTCGAGCTTCTCTTTCCACTCCTTGTTACCAAGGGGAATGAAGGTCAGCAGACGGTCGTTCTTGTGTGCATATTCGAAAACCACCTTGTCCGCAAGCCGCTGATAGTTGGTTTGAATGATCAGCGGCGTGGAGATGGAGTCAACATCGAAATCGGTCTCTATCTCCTTGAGGAGATTTTCCATATACTCCTGGTAGAGCCGGGTGTGCTTTTTGAGCTCCTGATACTCCTGGTAGTGCTCGATTTTGCGCAGCAGCTCTTCAATCATGAAAGGCTTGACGATGTAGTCTTTGGCACCCAGTTTCAGCGGTTCACCTACTGTATCGTTGTTGATATAGCTGACCATCAGAATGATGATCTTGTCCTTGAATTGGGTAATGAGCGGTGCGACGTTCTGTCCGGGCAGGTTGGTTGAGAGCAGATAGACATCGCCGTTGCTGGCCATAGCCTCCTTAATGGAGCTGTAAATCTCCGTTTCAAAACCGTTTTCGGCAAGTTTTGCAGCGATGCTTTGTGCCAGATAGAGTTCGTTTTCTACAATAATAATTTTCATGATAGGGTTCCGTTAAGTGATTTTTTCCAGTTGAAATAGGTCAGGGTCGCTACGGCATGGACCGTAACCCCCTCTTTGCGTCCGACAAATCCCATCTTTTCAGCTGTCGTGGCTTTTATGTTGACCCTGTTGGGTGCAATACCAAGAAGTCCGGCCAGCGTTGTGCGCATCTGCGCCTTGTAGGGCAGCAGGCGCGGAGCCTGGGCAAGAATGGTCATATCGACATTGCCGATGGCAAAACCGTAGGCGCGAATACGCGAGACGGTATCTTCAAACAGCTTTGTCGAGTCCGCACCGGCGTAGGCTGCTTCAGTGTCAGGGTAGAGTTCGCCGATATCTCCCATACCCGCTGCACCCAGCAGCGCGTCGATAAGTGCGTGTATCGCGACATCGCCGTCGCTGTGGGCTTTGAAGCCGTAGTCCACATCGATGCTTACCCCGCAGAGCTTCATCTCTTTCCCTGCCTCAAACGGGTGGATATCGATGCCAAAGCCTGTCAGCGTACGTGAAGCGGGTGCTTCGATGCAGGGGAGCTTGTCGAGGTCTTCGATGCGTGTGAGCTTGTGTGCCAGGGGCGAACCCTCCACAAAGGCGACACTGCCGCCCATGGCGGCAATGGCCGAACTATCGTCGGTAAAGAGCGTTTCGGTTGCAAGCGCCTTGCGCAGCAGATCGGTACGGCTTAGCTGCGGTGTCTGGATAATGCGCACCTTTTCACGGTCGATGGGCACGTTGTCCATATAGAGCGTGTCATTAACCGGAAGCACGGGGACAATGCAGTCTGCACTGCCGGCAGCATCGAGAATGCGTGTTACCATAGTCTCCGGTACGCAGCAGCGGGCGATGTCACTGACAAGCACGTAAGGGGTTTCCACGGCGTCCAGTGCGTTGTGCAGCGAAGCCTGCCTGCTGTCACCGCCGGTAACGTAATGGAACGGGGCGAAGTGTTTCATGTAGGCCGTCTCTTCGGCAGTCGAGACAACGATGATCTTCGCAAACATCCCCATAGCGGCGAAGCGTTCGGCTACAGCAAGCCAGAGCGGCTGCTCACCACTGTAGAGCCACTGTTTCTTAACACTACTTTTAAAACGGGACGAGCTGCCTGCACCAAGCAGTACAAGGGTCGTTTCACTCAATATATACCTCTTTGTGTGTCAAATTGTAACGGATTATACTCCCAGCTAGCTTGATAGTTTCTTTAATACACATATGATGCTATTTTATACCCAAAACAGGCACATTTAAAAAATAGGAGGAAATTTCTCCTAGTTATGCTTAAATTCAACCTCATTTAAGATTGGAGTGGTATAACTCAGGTATCAAATTTCTATTGAGGAGTCAGTATATGACACAGGAAACCGTACTGGAAGCATTGAAAAATGTAACCTATCCGGGGTTTACGAAAGATATCGTAACATTCGGATTTGTAAAAGATATTAACGTAAAGGGGAAGAACGTTTCACTGACGATCGACATCACCTCTTCTGCCGATGAGGTCAAAGCGCAGCTGACCGATGAAGCGACAACGGAGCTGAAGAAAGCGGGCTTTGAGAACATCGACATCAATATCAAAGCGCCACAGCCGCCAAAGCAGATGAGTAACTCCGTAAGCGGCAAGAACATCGCACCGCACGTCAAGAGCTTTGTGATGGTCTCTTCGGGTAAAGGAGGGGTTGGTAAATCGACAACTTCAGTCAACCTCGCGATCGCGATGGCGATGCAGGGTAAAAAAGTGGGACTGCTCGATGCGGACATCTATGGTCCGAACATCCCCCGTATGATGGGTCTTGAAGATCAGAAACCGGAAATTCAGGGTAACAAGGTACTGCCACTCAAAGCCTACGGTGTTGAAGTGATGTCTATGGGTTCACTGATGGAGCCGGGACAGTCTCTGATCTGGAGAGGTTCTATGATCATGAAAGCGATCGAACAGTTCCTCAGAGACATCCTTTGGTCAGAACTGGATGTACTTGTTATCGACATGCCTCCGGGAACAGGTGACGCGCAGCTGACACTGGCACAGTCTGTACCGGTGACCGCGGGTATCACAGTAACAACACCGCAAGAGGTTTCGCTGGATGACTCAAGAAGATCGCTTGATATGTTTCAGAAACTGCACATCCCTACAGCGGGAATCATTGAGAATATGAGCGGATTCATCTGTCCGTCCTGTTCAACCGAGTCTGACATCTTTGGTATGGGAACGACTGAGCCGGTAGCCAAAGAGTACGACACAGACGTCATCGCGCGTATTCCTATAGAGCCGGCTATCAGAGTGGGCGGCGATACCGGTATGCCTGTAACCTACCACAAGCCGGATTCCGAAACGGCAAAGCGTTACCAGGAAGCGGCAACCAAACTGCTTGCGTTCATCGACAAAGTTCAGGCAGAAGGCGGAGCCAGCAACGAAGCGATCCAGCCGACAACCCCTCCGGGCGTAAGTGCATGCTCCACCGGTGCAGGTGCGGCAAGCGCACCGCAGGGCGGCGGACACAGCGGTGGCGGAAGCTGCGGCTGTCACTAACCTTTTTTTGGCAGGGCACTGCGCCTTGCCGGATATTCTCTTTTTCTCTTACAACTTCTCATCAGACCCCTTTTTTACTTTTATATCAGGAAACACACCTTAACAGAGTTTTGATATACTTTTTTGTTATAAGCCTTTTGATGAGGAAGAGGGATTGCGCTTTGTATATTTGATTCTTTTTGGCGTGACAATAGCCATAACGGTGACTGATACGTTTATGCATATTGCGGGAATGGGCAACGATATGTCCGCATATATCGGGCTTCTGACCGGTTTGGTAACAATGCTCTACGGTTATATCAAGGGGTCGTTTGAAAGCGTGCGCTTCAAAGAGTTCGCATATGCAGCGTTGGTAGGTATAGCGGTTTTGGTTGCTGCAACGGCCATACTCATAGCATTGGAGATAGATAAGCAGAGCAGCCCGTATCTGTTTGCATTGCTGGCCGGTATGTACACTTTTAAAAAGATACGTGCCAAAAGAAACGGTATAAAAAACGCAAAGAGGGATCGGTTTTTTCAAACACGAAAATGTCCCTGCTGCCAGGAAGCGATTTCCAGAATATACTTCTTAAAACAGATTCTGTTTCAGCAGGGCTCTATCTCTTTTACTGAAAAAGAAAAAGGGCTGACGTGTCAAAAATGCGACAAACCGATTTTGAGTGCAGAGAAAAAAATGCAGACCTCTCTGCGCCCGATGTTCGTCTCTATGGTACCAATAATGGTAGTAGGCTCAATGGACGATATCTCTTTTGCCAACTTTATAGTAGCCTTTGCCTTTTCTTCTTTTATTTTTGTGTTGTTGCTTTTGAAAACATACCAAGATGCCGACTTTGTCTGCAATGATGTAAGTTCGGAGGAGTTCGAATATTATTCGATACGTAAATAAGAAGAGATATGACCCCTTCAAATGCGGCCATTGTTTTCTTTTTGCTGATAGTCACAAAATGCGACAAGGTCTGCAACAGTTTCCATTTTTGTATAAAATGGATTCTTCTCTATAGCTTCATCACTGATATCCGCCCTTGCAAAAATACGCTCCAGAACGAACTCCAAATCTTCATCGTCGAGTTTCAGATCCTCTTTGAGGTTGTCAGACGGGTGAAGCGGAATGGTTTTGTCACATGGCAGTTCGCTGTTGAGTTCTTCATAAACAGCACGTATGATCCAGGTATCAGTATTCCTGTAGTCCAGTGATCTTGCAAAGGTGCCTATGTCTTCATCTTCTCTTGTCCTGTAGAGTGCTTCGAAATACTCTGTGGTATTCTCTGAACTGAAGTATCCGATTGCAAATATTACAGCAATAATGCCTACTAGCACGAATACCATTTCAGGATCCTGCCATATGCCATATCCCAGCCAAAGCAGCAAGAGGGCGAGAATGCCATATCCAATGCTTTTCGATCTCCACGTAAGCGTCTCTTCGTATGTGGGCATACGACGTGAGGGTACTCTCACAGCCGCATCCTTTCGCATAGAGTTGCAGTGTCCATTACCTCTATACTGTCACTTGCAAATCCTTTGTCGTTGGAGAGTATCAGGTCAGCTTCAACCTTTTTTGCCATGACATACTGAAGGGTGTCTTCAAGGTCGCCAAAGTGCCTATTTTGTTTCATCAGACGGCAGGTTTTGGTTACTTCTGTATTGCCGAACTCCACCACACTGCACCACCGGTTGATCTCAATGATATGGTCTAGCGCTCTGCTTTTATCTTTTTTTGAAAAAATATAGTAGAGGGTTGTAACAATGTCGCATGAAGTATAAAGTGTTGTCTCCTCCTGAGAGAGCAGAGCCGCAAGTGCCTTCCTGCTTGTCATACAAAATGGGCGTGTCTCATCATAGATGTCAGCCAGGATGTTGGCATCGAGAAATACCGTTTTATACATCCATCTCAGCCTTGACAGACTGTACGGATTTGTCACTCAGCAGGCCTGTACCTATCTCCTGCGCAATTTCTATGGAGCGTTCAAAGGCCTCCAGCCGTTTAGAGGCCTTTTGGCTTCGGTACTTTTCCTCGATCATCTCCTCTACCAACGAGGTCATCGATTGTCCATTCTCTTTTGCCAACTCTTCAAGGTGCTGTGCAACCTCTTGGCTGAATACAAAATTCTTTCTTATTGCCGCACTCATAAAAACTCCAAATACATAAAATATTTTATGTATAAATTATAACATAACATTTTTTATGCAACTATAAAACGATCCAAGTAGATGGCATAGCTTTCTGCTTCATTTGTAGCGCTTTTGTCCAGTATAATACACCTTAAGGGGGAATATGTTCAGGGCACTGCTGGCGGCAATGGTGCTGTTTGAGATCCTGTTCACATGAAAGGTGTCGCGGGAATAGGGTTCTAAACGGCATGAAAGAGGAGTTTCGTTCTTTCATCACAGAGCAATGCTAACGGGCCAGTCCTGCTACTGGTGCTTTGCAGCAAAAGAAATTGTCCTCACTTGGAACCTGATAACACTTAACGTATGATCATTACTGATAGGTAATGATCTTGGGCATATCCTTTACCCTGCTTTTTCCGACGGGCTCAAGACCAAGTACCTGTCTGGGTGTCATGACAGGGCGGTCAGCCTTGAGAAACACTTTGAATCCTCCGACGACTTTTGCTGCCCGTGCAGCCGTATAGAGACCGTTGTAGATTTTGATTTTCAAAGCCGGAGAGCCGTGCCCGTCCAGGTGCATCGCCAAATGAATTTTTTTTGTGTATCTGATGGCCTTTTTGTCTCTGACCATTTTTTCAGTGAACATATGCACAAGCAGGATCTTGTCTTCTTCGATATGGTTATCTCTCAGGTAGGCAGATATGAGGTCCTGAACCGCATTGATTTGCGGTCCGGTGATCGATCCTATTTTCTTGCCCGGACGTACGCTGAGGTTGTCTACAGAGAACTCCGGGTCGACAGCGATGTGTACATTTTTATATTTCAGGTACTTCAGCAGGGGCTTTACCGCCTGGGCAGGACTCTTTTTGCCAAGCTGGACATCGATGAAAAGAACCATATTGTTTTCTTGTGCTGCATGAACGTACTCCATCAACTTTTTTTCGCTCAGTGTAATGACATATTTGCCGTCTTTGCCCGGTGAAGTGGTCGCCATTTCATAAATGAGATCAAATCCCGGGGTGACGTGCTGCCCGTTCCCCAGGGCTTTTTCGTACTCTTTGGCCCTTGCTTTAACCTTCTGTACGATGGTAGAGATAGGGTACTCACCGAGGATCCCCATGGTTTTTACGTGAGGACGGCCATAATAGGCAACGATCATATTGTAGTGGGAGGGGAGGGTTCTAAGTGCATCTTTCTCTGTCTCTGCTGCCGGTGAAGCGTATAAAAATGTTCCCATCAGCAGAGGTAAAAGTATTTTTTTCAACTGTAGTGCCTGTTTCATTGGTGGTGCTTCCTTGTTTGGTTTTAGGGATTATATCCAGATAATTGTAAATGCAGCCGGCCACTTCGTTCTTGATGATCTTCAAATCAAGCCTTGAATACCCTCTTTTTTGGGTACAATACGGAAATATTTTAGATGATACAAGGATTGTTATGAAAGCGACAGAAAAACTGCAGAACCTGCTTGAAAACGAGATCATTCCCGATCTCGAAGCGGCGATAGACGAACTCTTTGCCAAGATAGACAAGGCAAAGAACGCCTCCAAGACCGACAAGGATGATCTTGAGGAGATGCGTGATATGCGTACGGAGTGTTTCGCGATGGTCGAAGAGATCAAGCGCGAAGAGATGGACGAAGATGAAGCCGAAGAGCTTCTTGAAGAGCTTGTCGATATGAAGACCGAGGAGAAGCCCCAATAGCTTTTGGCTCTTTCCTGTCTGCGCTTGGTCTTGATGTTTTGCCAAGCGCACCTCTTGTGTTTGCAAAGCTTGGCTATACGCCAAGCTCCTCTCTGACGATATGGACCGCCTTGACCATATTCTCAAGGCTTGGTATCACCTCTTCCCACTTTCTGGTCTTCAGTCCGCAGTCTGGGTTGATCCAGAGCTGCTCTTTTGGCAGTACCTCAAGCAGTTTGTGAATCTGTATAACGATCTCTTCCACGCTTGGAATGCGCGGTGAGTGGATGTCATAGACTCCGGGACCAACCTCCTGTTTGTAGCCCACTTCAGCAAAGATCTTGAGCAGTTCGTTGCCAGACCTTGCTGTCTCTATGGAGATGACATCGGCATCCATCGCTTCGATGGTGCGGATGATGTCGTTGAACTCCGAGTAGCACATATGGGTGTGTATCTGTGTTTGCGGCAGTGCACTGCTGACGGAGAGCTTGAAGTCGCGTACCGCCCAGCGTTCATATTCGGGGATATTTTCGCTTCGTAGCGGATAGCCCTCTTTGAACGCCGCTTCGTCTACCTGAATGATTTTGATACCCGCTTTTTGCAGATCGTCTACTTCATCGCAGATGGCAACAGCGATCTGTCGGCTCACTTCGCTTCTTGGCAGGTCATCACGCACGAACGACCAGTTGAGGATGGTCACAGGGCCTGTAAGCATCCCTTTCATCACTTTTTCGGTCTTGCTCTGCGCGTAGGTGATCCACTCTACCGTCATCGGTTTTGGACGGCTGATGTCTCCGTAGATGAACGGCGGTTTGACACAGCGGCTACCGTAGCTCTGTACCCAGCCGTTCTGGCTGAAGCCGTAGCCCTTGAGCTGTTCACCGAAGTATTCGACCATATCGTTTCGTTCCGGCTCTCCGTGGACGAGCACCTCCAGTCCGCACCTCTCTTGACAGGCGACACACTCGTCGATATAGGCTTTCATCTTCTCTTTGTATGTCGCTTCGTCGATGACGCCTTTTTTGAAGTCACGGCGTGCCTGTCGCACTTCGGTCGTTTGCGGGAAAGAGCCGATGGTGGTCGTTGCCAGCGGTTTGTAGCCAAGCAGTTCGTGCTGCAGTGCAATGCGCGTCTTATACGTTTCGTCGCGCTGGTGTTTGGTGATGTTTGCAACCCGTTGTTGCACTGCTTCATCGTGGATACGCGCAGAGGTACGTCGGCTGTGGTTGGCTTTGCGGTTGGCTTCAAGCGCCGCCTGTTCTGCAGCATTTAGGTTTTCACCAAAGAAGCATTTGGCAACGAGGCTCAGTTCATCCAGCTTTTCAACCCCGTAACTGAGCCAGTTTTTTATCTCACTGTCGAGTTTCTCTTCATACTTGAGTGTAAAAGGTGTGTGCAGCAGTGAGCAGGAGGTAGAAACTATCAGCTTCTCTTTGGAGACTGTCTTTGCAATCTTCTCAAGCTGTGCAACGGTAGCATCGATATCGCACTTCCAAATGTTCCGTCCGTCGATCACACCGGCAATCAGGGTTTTTCCGCTGTTTGCAATGGCATCGAGCACTTCAAAGTTTTTCTTTCCATAAAGGAAATCAAGTGCAATACCCCATACCGGTGTATGTACCAGTACTTTAACCGCTTCTGTTGCGTGTTCAAAGTAAGTAGCTACGACAATATCGACATTGTCGGTCACAGCACAAAGCGTTTCATAACACGGCTTGATCAGGCTGAGTACTTTAGGTTCAATGTCTTTGACAAAGATAGGCTCGTCGATCTGTACAGTGATATGATCGTCCAGTGTGCTTATCTGCTGCAACAGCGCTTCATACAGCGGCAGAATTTTCCCAAACAGTTCGTAGGTGTCGCCTCTGTCAGTGCGTTTGGAGAGTCCAAGGAAAGTGATAGGGCCGATGAGGTTGATCTTTGTTGTGATGCCCTGTGCTTTTGCTTCTTTGTACTCTGCAATAAGCTTGTCGGCATTGAGCGCATAGGTGTCATTTGGGTGCAGTTCGGGTACGATGTAGTGGTAGTTGGTATTAAACCACTTGGTCATCTCCATCGCAACGGCATCTTTGGTTCCGCGCGCCATACCAAAGTAGAGCGCTTCACCCTCCAGACCTCTAAAACGTTGGGGAATGGCACCGAGCAGTACGGCAGTGTCTAACATGTTGTCGTAGAGTGAAAAATCATTACTGGAAATCAGATCGATACCGGCATCTTTTTGGTACTGCCAATGGCGTGTTTTGAGTGTGGAAGCGGTCTTTTCAACTTCACTGAAGTCTGTTTTCCCTGCCCAGTAGGCTTCAAGGGCAAATTTGAGTTCTCTTTGTTCTCCGATACGCGGAAATCCAATAACATAGGTGTTTGACATGGTTGTATCCTTTTTTCTTATCATTCGTATAGTAGGCATGCAAAGCATGCAGCGCAAAAGAACAGAAACAGGCATATTATCAGACAACATGTAGGGTGCGTAGCCACGCACTATATACACACAGTTTATGTTGTGTAATGTAATAATAGTGGTTTGGATGTTTGCCTGTTTTTAGAAAGAAAAAAGAGGAGGGTGGACACCGGTGCGCCGAAAGGCGTAAAATGTCGTATAGAACGGACAGCGGGGGATAAAGTGATTCAGCAGCAGTACCAGACGCGCTTTGCGTTTATAGTAGCAGTTGCAGTGGCAGGGTTTGACAGGCTGAAGTGTCGTACGCACCTCAAGCAGCGCTTCGGACGGCTCTTCCTCGTCGCTTGGTTCTCTATCGCTTTGGAAAGTGTGCAGCATGCTTACGGATGACACCTGCGCCTGGAGTTTGTGCGCCACGCTGTGTGCAAGGATGGCAGAAAGTGTAAAGTAGTTCTTACCGAAACCGCGCAGCATCACATCTCCTTTTGAATTTAAGTGAAATTATAGCCAAGAAAGGTTTAGGGAATATAAAATAATATGATAGAATCATATAAATAAGAGAGGAAGATAGAGCTGACCATGGTTTCTGACGTTAAGTATCATAATATTATATTTCTGGATCTTGAAGTAGATACACATACGAAAAAGATTTATGAGCTTGGTATGGTGTATAAAAACCGTACACATAATACCACTGCGATGAATGAAACGGTCAATTTTATTAAACTCTGTAATACCCGTTATATGTGCGGACATAACTTTATTGATTTTGATCTGGAGATATTAAGAGATACTTCACTTTATGAAGCACTGAAAGCCCATAAAATCATAGATACGCTGCCTTTGTCCCTCTTGCTTTTCAATGAAAAATCCATACATGCTTTGCCAAAAAATTATAAAAGTGAAGATGATTTCAAAAATGATCCTGTAGAGGATTCCAAGTTGACTGCTGAACTTTTGGGACGTATAGAGACACGTTTTTTGTCGTTGGATAGAAACCTTCAAAATATCTTTTATTCTCTTTTAAAAGAAGAGGAGCACTTTAGCGGCTTTTTTGATTATTTATCGAATGAACACACTTTTGTGTTTATAAATGCAAAAGAACTTCATCGTATGATTTCTGGCGAATATAAGCAGGTGATCAGAAATAACAAATATCTCAAAGAGGTGATCAAACAACATCCTGTAGAACTTGCATATATTACTGCTCTCTTAACGCCTCATATTGAGATCAAATCACATCCGCCAAGAATTCTGTTTCGCCATCCGGATATTGTGGATATCCAAAGGAAACTCTGTTTTGATCTCTCGTATGAAAAGAAAAATTTAAGTGATTTTTCAAAGGAGACATTCGGTTTTGGTACATTTAGGGTTTTCCCGAAATTGAACCCTACGTTACTCAGTTCACAAGTTTCTCAAAAGGATATTGTTGAAGCTTCATTGAACAACGATTCTTTTCTCGCTGTTTTGCCTACCGGTGGAGGTAAAACATTCACTTTCTGGCTGCCGGCAATTATCAAGGCAAAAACGACCAAGTCGCTAACTGTTGTCATTTCACCTTTGCAGGCATTGATTGAAGATCATATTACAAGCTTTAATGCCAAGGTAGCTAACTACAAGGCTGTAGCTATCAGTGGCTATATGAGCCCGCTTGAACGAAGTGAGGCAATAGAACAGGTTGTGAATGGAGAAGCAGATATTCTCTATTTGGCACCTGAGTCATTACGATCAAATATGATCTTCAATATTTTGAAAAACAGGCTTATTGAACGTTTTGTGGTTGATGAAGCACACTGTCTTTCTACATGGGGTAATGACTTCAGACAGGACTACTACTATATTTGTGACTATATTAACGATCTGCTTAAAGCGAAAAACTATCAGGAGCATATCCCTGTTTCCTGCTTTACGGCTACGGCCAAAAAGGATGTTATAGACGATATTAAAACGTATTTTTTGGAAGGGTTGGGGTTAAAACTTGATGAGTATGTTGCCAAGCCTGAGAGGAAAAATCTCAAATACAAAGCACTGCCTACAGAGAACAGAGAGAAATATCCGGCACTTTTGAAACTGATTAACGAGCATAACGGTGCAACACTGGTGTATATTCCATCATCAACCAAGGAGTGTGACAAGGTCGCTGAACAACTCAATATTGATACGGATAAAACGGTGCGTTCTTTCCACTCCAAGCTTGATTCACAAGAGAAAATGCAAATACTTAAAGAGTATATTGATAACCGGATTGACGTTATTGTTGCAACGACAGCGTTCGGGATGGGTGTGGATAAAGCGGATATCACCAATGTTATTCACTATGAAGTTTCGGATTCTTTGGAAAATTATGCACAGGAGGCAGGAAGAGGTGCACGAGATGAGACGCTGGAAGCTTTTTGTCCCATTTTGTTCGATGAAAATGATTTGGATAAACATTTTGCCACATTGAACCGCTCCAAGATCACTGCTGCTGAGATCAACTCCGTGTTTCAGGTCATCAAGCGGGCAAAAGGTGACACTGTGACCAAAACGGCTTTTGAAATAGCCCTTGAAGCTGGGTGGGATGTAGAAGATAGTGCGATCGACTATAGTACAAAAGTGAAAACTGCACTTTTGGAATTGGAAAGAGAAGGCTACATTAGTCGGAAACGGAACAAAACCAGATTTTTTGCGGACTCGGTAGCGGCACAAAGTATGGAGAAACTTCATCAAGCGTTAGAGGGGCAAACAATAGAAGAGAAGGATAAGGAGTTATTAATACTGGTGCTTCAGCATATCTTGCATAGAGGGAGCACAAAGTCGGTACAAATTGATGAGTTGGCCTTTCTTCTCGGTGCGGAAAAGTCAGCTATTGCATTGGCGATACAGCAGCTTAAAGAGATGAATATCCTGGGGGACAGTAAAGATTTAAGTTTGACTGTTTTTGAAAACGCTTTAAAAATGTTCCGAGAGATTCAACAGATAGAACAAACACTTGTCTCCTATCTGTTGTCGTTGGATCGTGAAGCGGTGAGTATCAAGGAGTTGAGCGAACATCTCTATAGTTCAGGTGTGATTCAAAAAAATGAATCAACGCGTATTAGAGATCTGCTTCGTAACCTTAGAGACAAAAGCAGCTTTATATTCAAACGTATCAGCCGTCAGTATGATCTGTGGTATTTCAAGATAGTAGATGAGGCAACATTTCAAAATGATTTGAAGACCAAACATACGATCAGTGAACAAATTATTATCGATTTTATCTCTCAAATACCGAAAAAGCAAAAAGAGACAACAATAGAGTTCTCTTTGAAACAGTTACGTGAAAAGGTAGGAAAAGAGTATAGCTTGAAAGCAATCGATAGAGCATTGCTTTATCTGCATCATATGCATGTTGTTGAATTGTTGAATGGCCGTTTTATCAGTTATTCCCCTATGATCATCACAAAAGAGGAGGAGATGAAACGGATCAACAAAAAATATACAAAGCAGGACTACAAGCATCGTATGGAACCACACTATCGTTCCAAAGTGGAAGCGATCCATATTATGGGTGAGTATGGGAAAATACTGCAATACGATCCGACAAGGGCCGGTAGATTTTTAAGAGACTACTTTACAATGGAATATAGCGCTTTCAAACAGAAATATGCATTAGTCAAAGCGAAAATTACACGTCCTATTACACAGCGAAGGTATAACAAGATATTTTCTGAGATGTCAGATGAACAAAAGGCTGTGATTGCTGACAGGGAAACAAAGGCTATGATGGTACTTGCCGGTCCGGGAAGCGGTAAAACAAAAGTACTGGTACATAAAATTGCTTCATTGATTCTAACGGAAGATATCAAACCTGAACAGTTTATGATGCTTACCTTTTCCCGTACCGCTGCCAATGAGTTTCGAAGCCGACTTTATAAGCTGATAGGAGAGATATCTTATGATATTGAAATCTATACCTTTCATGCCTATGCCTTGAAACTCATTGGTAGAGTGGTAAAAGAGGATGACAATATCCTTCATAATGCCATTAGAGAGGCGGTCAAACAGATCGTAAATGGTGATATACCGTTACCATTTAAAAGTGTTCTGGTTCTGGATGAGTATCAGGATATCAATCAGGATAGTTTTGATCTGGTCAAGGAGATTTACCATGCCAATAGAGAAATGCGTATTATTGCTGTAGGTGACGACGATCAGTGCATCATGGGGCATGCCGGAGCGGATGTACGTTTTATTGATGCATTTAAAGAGGTGTTTGGTCAGGACGAAGAGGGGAAAGAGAGTTATAAACAGTATGAACTACTGACTAACTTTAGAAGCACTAAACGCATTGTCTCTTATACCAATACATTCATAGAACATGTTCATAAACGATACAAAACCCATCCGTTAATTCCTTACAGTGAAGAAGAGGGATCGGTTACTGTACAGACTTGCCTATGGCGTGATCTAGTTATGCCTGCGGTCAAAAAGATTGAAACAGAAGAGATGTTGCAAAACTGTGCAGTTTTAGCTTATACGAACGCTGAGGTGATGAGGCTCTATTCCTTGTTAGATGCCAGAGGGATTAGGGTGAAATATATTTTGGATAGAGATGGTTTTTCTCTTAAAAATCTTGTAGAAATTGTCTACTTTGATCAAGTTTTGAGTGACCTAAGCAAACAGGAGGGGCTTTATAGAGCAGAAGATTTCCGTGAAGCCTTTGTGTTGACGCAGGTAAAGTTCAAGGGCTCAAAAAATCTGCCACTGTTGGAAAAAGTCATTGACAAATTTCTTTTGGAGAGCCTTACCTATCATATTTCACAATGGCTGGCCTACCTTGATGAGATCAAGTTTGAAGATTTTGAATCTTATCATAACACTGCTACGGTTTCTACCATTCATAAATCGAAAGGCATGGAGTTCGACAAAGTGATTTTATTGGTTTCCCCGGATCGTATGCCTAAAAAAGACGAAGAGTACCGCCTTTTTTATGTAGGTATGACACGTGCGAAACAGGAACTAACCATTTTAATGCATGGAAAACGAAAGCTTTCGAAAACCGATGAGAATGTCAGATACCTCTTCGATGAAACTGAATATATCAGTAACGATGAACAGGTAACACTGGTTATGGGGTTAAAAGATATCGTCCTTGGGTTTGATAATACCCCAAATATGCAATCAGCAGAGATCATAGCGGGTGAAGTCGTCACATTTAAACAAAGAGGAGAAAATAGACCGTTTGCTATTCTCTATAAAGGGATGGAGATAGGTCTATTGTCAAAAAGATTTTTTGCTGAACTTCAGGGGTATTTTGAAAAAGGGTATCACATTGGAAAAGCATCTATTGATTATGTGGTTGTGTGGTATGACAAAGAGAAGGATGCGTATTTAAAACATCCGCTGTGCAAGGTTGTTTTGTCGAAATAAATGGACTTGCATCAACTTTATTTTATATAGATTAGATTCCTACGGTGTGTAATAAAACATAATAAATCTAATAACCTTAGGTAAATCAAATATTATTTAAGAGAAATTTTATCTTAAATTGACTATAGTGGACTTTCAAACTCTCGGGGTGCCATGGAAGACATGGCTGAGAAGACCCACAAAGGTCTACCCGCTGAACTTGACCCGGACAATACCGGCGTAAGGAAGAGCTTTGTAATACTACTGTCGAGCACGAAAAAAAGAGACATTTTTTCTGCCTCACTTCTATTACTCTCTTCCCTACATACTTTTTAAATTCAATAATAAGTTAAAGGGAAACACTATGACAACATCCATGAACGCAGCCAAATCACTCTTCGAAGCGAGTGAAGAGATCATCACGCGCGATCCGCTTCCCGGATCTGAAAAAGTATACGTTTCAGGCAAGATCCACCCGCACATCAGGGTTCCGATGCGAAAGATCACACTGACAAACGACGAGGAGCTTGTGGTGTACGACACTTCAGGCGTCTATACCGACCCCAATGTAGAGATCGATGTCACCAAGGGTATCGACCCGATCCGTAAGGAGTGGATTGAAGCCAGAGGCGATGTGGAAGCCTATGAAGGGCGTATTATCAAGCCTGTGGATAACGGCTACAACACAGACGAGCAGCTTGAGTTCGTCACCGCCGGCAGCAAGGGGCTTCACAGAACGCCGCTGCGAGCAAAAAAGGGTAAGAACGTTACACAGCTGCACTATGCGCGCCAGGGGATCATCACACCCGAGATGGAGTTCATCGCGATTCGTGAGAACCAGAAGTTGGCGTGGACAAAGGCGTATCTGGCAGATGAAGAGCGTAACGGCAGACTCAAAGGGGAGAACTTCGGTGCGAACCTGCCTGAGGAGATCACGCCGGAGTTTGTCAGAAAAGAGGTAGCCGAGGGTCGCGCGGTTATTCCTCTAAACATCAACCACCCCGAGGTGGAGCCGATGATCATCGGGCGTAACTTCCTTGTCAAGGTAAACTCCAACATCGGAAACTCCGCTACCACTTCAAGCATTGCCGAAGAGGTCGAAAAGATGGTCTGGGCGACACGCTGGGGGTCAGATACGGTGATGGATCTGAGTACGGGAAAGAACATCCACACCACACGTGACTGGATCCTGCGTAACTCTCCGGTACCCATCGGTACGGTGCCGATCTATCAGGCGCTTGAGAAGGTTGGCGGTGTTGCCGAAGATTTGACATGGGAAGTCTTCCGTGACACGCTCATCGAGCAGGCGGAGCAGGGGGTGGACTACTTTACCATTCACGCAGGATTGCTGCTGCACCACGTACCGATGACCGCCAAGCGTGTGACGGGTATCGTCAGCCGCGGCGGGTCGATCATGGCAAAATGGATGATCCACCACCACAAAGAGAACTTCCTCTATACGCACTTTGAAGAGATCTGTGAAATTATGAAGGCGTATGACATCACTTTCTCTCTGGGTGACGGACTGCGTCCAGGATCGGTTGCCGATGCCAACGACGAAGCGCAGTTTGCAGAGCTCAAAACACTGGGTGAGCTGACAAAAATTGCATGGAAACACGATGTGCAGGTACTCATCGAAGGCCCCGGCCATGTACCGATGCATATGATCAAAGAGAATATGGACAAGCAGCTTGAGTACTGCCACGAAGCACCGTTCTACACGCTTGGGCCGTTAACGACAGATATCGCACCGGGGTATGACCACATCACTTCAGGTATTGGTGCGGCGATGATAGGCTGGTACGGTACGGCGATGCTCTGCTACGTCACCCCCAAAGAGCACCTTGGCCTGCCCGACAGAGACGATGTCAAAGAGGGGCTCATCACCTACAAACTCGCTGCACATGCCGCGGACATCGCCAAAGGACACCCCGGTGCCATTGCCCGCGACCACGCGATGAGCAAAGCGCGTTTCGAGTTTAGATGGATCGATCAGTTCAACATTGGTCTGGACCCTGAACGTGCGCGTGAGTACCACGATGAGACAATGCCGATGGAGGCTGCCAAGACAGCCCACTTCTGCTCCATGTGCGGGCCGAAGTTCTGTTCTATGAAGATCTCTGCAGAGGTGCGCGACTATGCAGCCGAGCAGGAGAATCTCTCAGAAGAGGAGATCAAGCAGGGGATGGATGAGATGAGCCAGAAGTTTCAGGAGATGGGCGGGGAAGTCTATGTTAGTGAGGAAGTAGTAGGTAGTAAGTAGGAGTGATGGAAGCATTGTTGCAATGCTTCCAGTTATTGTCACTGAGCACGGGTGCACAGATGCGTTGTCGCCCATATTTGCGAAGCAAGGCGACATAAGCATCGCCCGTGCACTTGCGAAGTGACGCTTTTTTGCCTACTTTTTTTTAAAAAAAGTAGGAAAGAACAAGCTTTTAACGATTTTTGGAAGGAAAAAACGATGAACATCGCTATCGCCGGTGCCGGTCTGGCTGGCCGTGTACTTGCCCTGAACCTGCTGCAAAGCGGAGAGCACACCATTACCTTTTTTGACAAGGACTCCAAAGAGGGGGTGCGTGCAGCAGGGTTTACGGCCGCTGGGATGCTGGCACCCTATGCGGAGCTTGAAACGGCAGAGTCGGTCATCTTCGAGCTGGGGCAGCGCTCCATCGAACTCTGGCCGGCACTCCTGAAGCAGATAGGGCTCTTTGACGGCTATCAGCAAAAGGGTACGGTGGTTACCGCTCATCCGCAGGATATGGGAGAGCTGGAACACTTCATCGGGATGCTGCGGCGCAAGGTCGATGCGGCGCAGAGTATCGAAACGCTTGATGCAGAGGCAGTCCGTACCCTTGAGCCGGACCTCTATACGCACCGGCACGGCTTTTTCATTCCGCAGGAGGGACTGGTGGACGCACAGCGCTTCATCGCCTTTTCGGTCAACTACTTCGACCGTATGGAGAATGTCACATTTCGTGAATATACGCCTGTAGAAAAGCTGGAGCCAGGCAGGGTCCATACCGCCGAAGGAGTCGAAACATTCGACTGGGTCTTCGATACGCGAGGTCTGGGTGCCAAAGAGCATTTTGATGACCTGCGCGGCGTGCGCGGCGAAGTGGTGTGGGTGGAGGCAAACGACATCGATATCACCCGTCCGACCCGTCTGATGCACCCGCGCTACAAACTCTACATCGTCCCGCGCGGCAACGGCTGTGAGGGGATAGACCTGGAGTACTGTGCAGACTGCAAACTCTCACAGACACCGGGTTACAAGCGCTACTTGATCGGTGCAACGGAGATAGAGAGTGAAGATATGTCGCCCATTTCGGTACGATCGAGCATGGAGCTGCTTTCAGCCCTCTATACCGTACACCCCAACTTCGGTGAAGCGCGGGTGGTCAATACCGAGACCAACTGCCGCCCGGCATTTAGAGACAACCTGCCGCGCATCGAGAATGAAAAGGGGCTTACGCGTATCAACGGTCTCTATCGGCACGGCTATCTGCTCTCTCCGGCGATTGTGGAGAAAGCACTTAACGAAGGGATAAGGAGAGTACAATGAAGTCTATCAGTGTATCGGTAAACGGGGAGAAGAAAGCACTTCCGGCAGAGTGCAGCATCAAAGAGATGCTAAAGCGGCTCAGTTTTCACGACGAGTGGCTTGGGGTCGCCGTTAATGGCGAGTTCGTGCCAAAAGATGCCTTTGAACGAACCTTTTTGAAAGAAGGGGATGAGGTGGACGTGCTGGCGCCGGTAAGCGGAGGATAGATGAGATAATAACCAAATGGGATTGCAGGATGCAATTGTCAACGGACCTATTGCGCATATATCCACCCACAACCGTTCTACCTCGCGTAGGGTGCGTAATCACGCACCTTTGAGACGCATGGAAGCAATAAACCGTTCATCTTTTGACAACGGTTTGGAGGTGCGAAACATGGCACCCTACGCAGATAGAATGAAAGAGTACGAGAAAAAATGACATCAATAAAAAACAAAGGTATACCCATGACAAACAATAACCATACCAAATGGCAGATTGGTGGCAAGGAGCTCTCCTCGCGGATGTTCATAGGTTCGGCGCTCTACCCCTCACCGGCGGTGATGGAGGATGCCATCAGGGCATCGCAGGCGCAGGTGGTTACCGTATCGCTGCGCCGTCAGGGAGTGAACAAAGAGGCAGGAGAGGGGTTTTGGAAGATCATTCGTGATCTTGGCGTAGAGGTACTGCCCAATACGGCAGGGTGCCACTCTGCCAAAGAGGCGATTACTATCGCACAGATGGCGCGTGAGGTTTTTGGTACCAACTGGATCAAGCTTGAGGTCATTGGCGATCAGTATAATCTTCAGCCAGACCCCTACGAAACCGTGGAAGCGGCGAAGGTACTTGTCAAAGAGGGGTTTGAAGTCTTTCCCTATACCACAGATGATCTGGTCGTAGCCAAAAAACTTGTCGATGCGGGGTGTAACATACTGATGCCGTGGGGCTCACCCATAGGTTCGGGGAAAGGGTTGATGAACCCCTACAACCTCAAAGCGATAAGAGAAGCCTTTCCTACGATGCCGCTAATTATCGATGCCGGCATAGGCAAGCCCTCTCACGCGGTGACGGCAATGGAGCTTGGCTACGACGGTATTCTGCTAAACTCCGCAGTGGCCCTTGCACAGGACCCTGTAGCGATGGCAAGAGCATTCGCGCTGGCGGTCGAAGCGGGGCGCACAGGCTACGAAGCGGGTGCGATGCAGGAACGTGAGTTTGCCTCCCCCTCTACACCAACGGTGGGAACACCGTTTTGGCACCAGGGAAAATAGTTGCGTTCGCAACTATTTTAGTGAGGAAGTAGGAGGTAGGAGTGAGGAGTTGTAGTATGCATTGCGTTGCAATGCTTCTATTGAATGTAGGGGTAACCTTTGTGGTTGCTTTCAATGAGGATCAAACAAAGGACATCAATGCGATTCCCAAAATGTGACGATACCCCCCTTGGTATCTATCCGGTTGTGGACAGGGCAGAGAAGCTGCGTCCACTGTATGAGTGCGGCATTACTACGGCACAGCTGCGCGTGAAAGATATGGAGGGTGAGGTGCTTGAAGAGGAGATCGTAGAGGCTATTATGGTTTCCCGTGCGTTTGAAGCGCGTCTTTTCGTCAACGACTACTGGCAGCTTGCCATAAAGCACAACGCCTACGGTATTCACTTGGGGCAGGAGGATATTCAGGATGCGGACATCGATGCCATCTTTGAAGCGGGACTTCGGCTTGGCATCAGTACCCATACCCCCGAAGAGATCGATATCGCGCTTGGGTTCGAACCCTCCTACATCGCCATCGGTCCTGTATTTGTGCCCATCTCCAAAGAACTCAAGTATGACACGGTAGGTACCCAACTGCTGAAACGCTGGGCCGAAGAGGTGGATTATCCTGTGGTGGCGATTGGGGGCATTACCATCGACAACATCGAAACGGTGGCAAAGACCAAAGCGGCAAGCGGCATTGCAATGATATCGGGCGTACTCGATGAGCAGGGTAACATTTCAAAAGCAAAAACCAAAGCGCTGATGGAGGTCTTTGAACGTCATGGCATCTGAGCATACACCAACGGTGCTTGTCATTGCCGGCTTCGACCCCTACGGCGGGGCAGGCATTACGATGGATACCAAGGTCGTTCACGCCCTTGGCGGGTATGCCTTGAGTGCCGTAACGGCGATCACCGCACAGAACTCTCAGGGGGTAGCTGCCGTCGAGCCGGTGGATGCCGGGCTGCTTGAGGCACAGCTGTGTACGCTGCTTGAGGATGTGCGTGTTGATGCGGTGAAGATAGGAATGCTGGGGACCAAAGAGCTGATTGAAACCGTAGCGAAGGTACTCAAGCATTACAGACTCGGTAATGTCGTGCTTGACCCGGTTCTTGTCAGTTCAAGCGGCAAACGGCTTCTGGAGGAGGAGGCTATCGAGACAATGGTTTACAAACTTTTTCCGCACTGCCGGCTTGTCACACCAAACCTTCCGGAGACCAATGCACTTATTGGAAGCGACTTTGCAGGAGGAGCGAAAGAGGTACCGATGATGGCACAGGCACTATTCGAATTGGGAGCGAAGAACATACTGCTCAAAGGCGGCCATACCATCGAAGAGGAGGCAGTGGACTATCTTGTAGAGCTCTCAAGCATTACCCGGTTCTGTTCTCCACGTATCGAAACGACACACACCCACGGTACCGGCTGCCTCCTTTCATCAGCAATTGCCACAGAACTTGCAAAGGGGGAGAGCCTGGCGCAGAGTGTCAAGCATGCAAAACACTTCCTCTTTGAAAAGCTCAAGCACGCTTCGGCACTTTCACTGGCATATACGAGTGATGCCACGGAGCGAAAAGAGCCCATTTTTTAATAAGAGATTTTTTATCCTATTTAAGCCTTTTTAAATTGATTGTAATGTATAACCTACATATTACCGAACCAACGGGTAGTCTGAGCTTTTGAGAGGATGAGACCAGGTAAGATGTGCGTTAAAAAGCCTGAAGGACTGTCCGTAGACAATTCAAAGATTTTTTTGCGTGCAGGTTGCCTGGTATCATCCTCCCCAAAGGGTGCAGCACTTTCGCCCACATACCGCGTTAGATTTTCTTGAATTAGCCTCCGGCTAGTCCTGCAAAAATCTGCCTTGCCTGTGAACGAAATTGTTGCATCAAAAATTCAGACTATCCGTTGGTTAGGTAATAAACTCTCGGGGTGCTCTATGAGCTGAGATACCACCCGCAGAACTTGACCCGGACAATGCCGGCGTAAGGAAGAGTTGTACTGCATAAATGTACCTTCTGCTTGCTGCCTCCCGCATTCTCCGAAACTATTTTGAGGAAAAATCTATGAAAAAAAGACTGTTACCGTTATCTGTAGCTGCCATAAGTGCACTGGGAAGTTCACTGCTTATGGCTGAAGAGGTGAGTTTAGACCCTGTGGTTGTCAATGCGGACTTCCGTTCTCAAAAACTTTCTGAAACATCCGGAAGTGTATCTGTTATTGATGAGTCACAATTGGCGGATAAGACACAAGCACCACTTTTTGAGGTGGTTGGTGCACTGCCAAATGTTAACTTTACTGCCGGTGCATCCAAGTCAAAATATATCCAGATACGGGGAATTGGTGAACGCAGCCAGTTTGAAACACCAATCAACCCCTCTGTAGGTCTTATCGTAGATGGTATCGATTTTTCTCAGTTGACACTAGGGGCGACACTGTTTGATGTCAAGCAGATTGAAGTACTGCGTGGTCCGCAGGGGACGACATTTGGTGCCAACGGTTTGGCAGGAGTCATAACGGTTGAGAGCAATCCTCCGACAGAAGAGACAGAAGGACATATAGAAGCCGGTATCGGTAACTATGGCAGTTATACATTGGGTGCTGCAGTCGGCGGGACACTTATAGAAAATAAACTGATTGGACGTATCAGTGTGTTTCAAAACAGCAGTGATGGCTATATGAAAAACAGCTATCTTGGTAGGGATGATACCAACAATATCGATGAATTGACCATCAAGTCACAACTGCGCTGGTTTGTTACAGATAGACATACCATCGATTTGAACTATATTCATGTTGATATCGATAACGGTTATGATGCCTTTACGCTGGATAACAGCAGAACTTCCCATTCCGACCAGCCTGGAAAAGATACACAAAAAACCGATGCAGTCGCTTTGCGCTCAACCTATCGTTTTGATACGATGCATCTGGTTACGGCACTGAGTTATTCGGATACAAGCTCTCTTTACAGTTATGATGAAGACTGGAGCTATGTAGGTGAGTTTAATCCTGCATTGTGGCCTTATCAAGGGTTTGACTCCTATGACAGGAAGAAAAAACAGGGAGATTTCGATATCCGTCTTGTCTCGGATGAATCAGGCCGTATCTTTTCCGGTACAACAGACTGGACGATTGGTTTGTATGCCAAAAAATATGATGAAGATATGTACCGTTACCATCCTACAGATTACGGTGCACAGGAGCATTTCGACAGTCGCTATAATTCAAAGAATAAAGCGGTATACGGTCAGTTGGATATACATATAGATGAACGCTCCAAAGTGATTGCCGGACTGCGTCTGGAAGAGTGGAGTATGGATTATGATGATTCTAATGGTGTTGTGATTGATAATGACGAGACGATGGTTGGCGGTAAACTGGGATATACATTCGATAAAAACGCAAATGAACACTACTATGTTATTCTGTCACGCGGTTACAAGCCGGGCGGTGTAAACCCAGGAACGACACTGACTGATGAAGAGAAACGTTTTGGTACCGAATCGTTGTGGAACCTTGATATAGGGCAGAATGCATCATTTTTTGATGATACACTTGTTACCCGTGTGAATCTCTTTTACGGGAAGCGTAAAGATATGCAGGTAAAACACTATAAAACCAATACGCACAGCTTTACTGATTATCTTTCTAATGCCGCGAAAGGAAGCTACTACGGTTTGGAAGCACAGGCTGACTATTACCCTGTTGATACCCTGCACCTGTATGCACAGCTTGGACTGCTGCATGCAGAGTTTGATGAATATACCCCGGAGTTGACTGGACGTGCACCTGCTCAGTCACCAAAATATCAGTATAATGTGGGTGTGGATTATAATTTTCTTGAAAACTGGATGTTCCGTGCCAATGTGGAGGGACGTGGCAGCTACTATTTTTCTAATACTCACGATGCCAAATCTAACCCTTATGCACTCTTCAACAGCAGTCTGACTTATATGTATGAAAACTGGACTGCAACACTTTGGGGAAGAAATCTGTTTGATGAAACATATGAGACAAGAGGGTTCTATTTTGGAAACAATCCGGGAAATGGGTATGTTGATGAACTTTATACACAAAAAGGCGACCCAAGAACCTTCGGTTTCACCCTCAGCTACGACTTTTAAAGGATAGAGTATGAAAGTTTCCATCGATATCAGTATGTATCCGCTCCAAAGTGAGTTCGAAAAGCCCATCTCTGCGTTTATTGAAAGATTGGCGCGTGAGCAGAGGGTGAACATTGTGCGAACGGAGCTCAGTACACAGGTGTATGGTGAGTACGATGTTGTTATGGGTCTGCTTACCGAAGAGATGAAAGCAGTGTTCGAGACGATGCCGCAGTCTGTCTTTGTCATCAAAATTGTCGGTGAAGACAGAAAAGGACGCTTTTAAATGGATATCTCCGCAGCGGCCATAGCGGAAGCGTTCGCACAGATGTCGGTCTGGGAGATCGCTGCAACACTGCTTGGCATCGCCTATGTCGTACTGGCGGCAAAGGAGTCGCAGTGGGCGTGGCCCTTTGCCTTTTTCAGTACGCTGATCTACACCGTCATCTTCTGGGACGGAGCGTTGGTAGCCTCCTCTTTGTTGAACTTCTACTATATGGTCATGGCCGTCTATGGCTTTATGCTCTGGAAGAAAGATGAGCATGGTAAGACTCTGCCAATCAGCAGGTGGTCTCTGAAACACCATCTTGTTTTTATCGCTGCAGGGGTGGCCGGTACGCTGCTTCTTGGCTACCTCACCTCCACCTATGCCGGTGCGAAGTTCGCCTACCACGACGCGTTCGTGATGGTCTTTTCCGGCATCGCTACCTGGATGATGGCCAAGAAGGTATTGGAGAACTGGCTCTACTGGATGGTGGTCGACTCTACCGCGGCGGTGCTCTACTACAAATCAGGCTATCTGGCGACCATCGTTCTCTTTATACTCTATGTTATACTGGCATTCTACGGTTATGCAAGCTGGAAAAAGGCATACGGTGAACAGAGCCGCACTTGAGAAGCTTCCGCTTTTCAAAGATAATCCCATACGCTCCATAACACCTGTCGGCACCCAGGGCTACTGTAACTTCAACTACCGTATCGAAACTGCAACACATACCTACCTCTGGCGGGTTTTCAAAGAGGAGGGCATCGACCGCCAAAGAGAGTTCATGCTGCAGCAAAAGGCGGCAGCACTTGGCATTGCACCCCACCCGCTGCTGCTTGACCTTGGTGCAGGATGTATGATCACGGAGTTTGTAGAGGGAGAACACCTGAAGATGTTGAGTGAGAGCCGAATGAAATCACTGGCGAAATCATTGCAAAAACTGCATACGATAGAAGTTGATATGCCGCCTTTGGTACTTTACGAACTTGTTAAAGAACATCATGAAACGATCGAACAAGCATTCGAAGTGATTGAAGCCCACCCCAAAGAGACCGTGTTGTGCCATAACGACCTCAACCCCCAAAACCTGATTTGGCAGGAGAACGAGACCACACTTGTCGATTTCGAATACGCCGCAGTCAACGACCGTTACTTCGATGTGGCAGCAGTGTGTGAAGAGTTTGGTTTTGCAGAAGCGGAACAAGAGGATTTTTGTATCTTTTACTTTGATGGAGACTATATGAACGAGAAGGTGGAAGCATATCGGGTGATTTATCGGCAGTTGTGCAAAGAGTGGTTCGAGGGGCGGTAGCGCCCTCTGGATATTTACTGGTATTGGTGCTGTGCAGGCTGGCTTGGCATTGCATCGTTTGTCGGCTGCATCTGAATCACCTTTGGTTGACTGCCTACAGTGTCATCCTGCGGTTTGGGAGCAGGTTGTCCAACCCTCTGTGGTACTGCGGGGCGTCCCATCGCTTTGAGGGCAGCGATGGAGTCGTTGATATTCTTGTCGTTGGCTGCACGTGCGTTGCTGATCAGCTGGTACTCGGCTTCGAAATCTAGCTGTGGGCTGGCACCAAGGCCGTACGCCTGCTGGTATGCCGCAATGGAGTTGCGTGTCATCGGGCCGACGGAGCCGTCAATCTTTCCGTGATAGAAACCAAGTACTTTCAGGGCTGTCTGAATGCGTTTGCCGCGGGTAATCTTGTCATTCCCTCGCGCGACAAGGTTGCGGTCGAAAGCGAAGAGGGTACCAAGATAGATGAGTGTGTCCCGCTCTTCAGGTTTGAGTGAGGCGGTATTCCCAATACCGTAGGCGTTGTTCATCTCCTTGATGGCTGTGCGTGTCTCAAAGGAGTTGACTTCACCGTCGAGTGCACCATGGTAGAACCCAAGGCCTTTGAGAGCCTTTTGTATCTTCATCTCATCGCTCATCATCGGTGTGGTAGCACGTTTTGTTTTATGCTGTTTTTTATGTGATTTTGTATGAACAGGTCTGTACTCCGGCTGGGAAGCTTTATTGCTGTTATATACTTCGTTGGTGATAACGGAGCCGACTGCCCCTCCGACCAGTCCCCCGACCAGTCCGTCGGCAAAATCAGCGTATGCCAATGTACCGAAGAGCAGGACTCCCGTGACTGTGAGTGAAAGTGGTGCCTTTTTCATATGTTCCATCCTTTTGTGTGTATCGATGGAATATTGTATGACAAAGCGGCTTAAAAAGGCTCTTTATTCAACTGTCACCGACTTTGCCAGGTTCCTTGGCATATCGACATCATTCCCCAATCTAACAGAGATTTCAAGTGCGAGAAGCTGTGTGACAACCATCATTTCAAAAAACTCTACCATTGGGTGTGAACTGTATTGTGTCTGTACGAAGTCGTCGGCAAGATCGAATGGCAGCGGGGAGATGGCACAGATGGTCGCATCGCGGGCGCTGAGCTCCTCGACGTTGGATTTTATCTTGTCGTAGTGCATCGTCTTTGGCATCAGGGCAATGGTGAAAAGCTCCGCATCGGCAAGAGCGATGGGGCCGTGTTTCATCTCACCTGCGGGGTAGCCCTCAGCGTGCAGGTAGCTGATCTCCTTGAGCTTGAGCGCACCCTCGAGCGCAAGCGGGTAGAAGATGTCCCGTCCGATGAAGAAGAAGCCGTGTCCGTGCAGGTAGCGTTTGCTGAGTCTGTGCAGCTTGGCATGCAGTTCGTCGGTGACCACAAGTGCTTTGGGTGTGCGAAGCATCGCATCGATCTCCTCTTTGAGCAGCTCTTGGGGGAGTGTCTGCTTGACCTGTCCGACATAGAGTGCCAGCATCCAGAGTACCATGGTCTGTGTCGCAAAGGCTTTGGTGCTTGCCACACCCTTTTCGATGCCCGCACGGGTGAGGATGGCGGTATCGCTCTCTCTGACGATGGAGGAGTTGTCGACGTTACAGATACTGAGGCTTTTGAGCCCTGCACGTTTTGCCATCTTGAGTGCTTCAAGGGTATCGGCAGTCTCACCACTCTGGGAGATGGTCACAAAGAGAGTATCATTGCTCAGCAGCGGATCTTTGTATCGGAACTCCGAAGCGATCTCCACATCGCAGCGTATCTTCGCCAGCCTCTCGAAGAGGTATGCCGCTGTCAACGCAGAGTGGTAGGAGGTACCACAAGCACAGATTTTGATGGCATTGATACCTTCGAAGAAGTCAGCATTGAGTTCATCGAGCACGATCTCCTCTTCAAGCACACGTCCCATCATCGTCTCGCCCATTACACGGCTCTGCTCGTAAATCTCCTTCTCCATAAAGAAGCGGTACCCCTCTTTTTGCGCCATCGCTTTGTCTGCAATGAGCGGCTGTGTCTGGAATGCTTTTTCGCCGTTGCCGTCAAAGAGGTGGACTTTGCCGTTTTGTACGTAGCCGTACTCGCCGTCTTCAAGGTAGTAAACTTCGTTTGCCCTGCCGATAATAGGGGTATCGGAGGAGGCAAAGTAAACCTCTTCACCGTCAAATCCGATAAGCATCGGAGAGCCGTTCTTTGCAAAAAAGATCGTATCGGGTGCCGCTTCGGTAATCAGCAGTGTCGCATAGGCACCCTCAAGACGCTCTACCATTTTTTGGAACGCTTCAAAAGGAGCAAAACCTTCGTTGTGGTACTTCTCAAAAAGGTGTACAATGGTTTCGGTATCGGTCTGGCTGAGGAAAGTAACCCCCTCTTGTTGCAGCTCTTTTTTAAGCTCTTGGTAGTTTTCGATGATACCATTGTGTACCACATAGGAGTAGGCACCAAGATGCGGGTGTGCGTTGAGTTCTGTTGGCTTTCCATGTGTCGCCCAGCGGGTATGGCCAATGGAGATGCCAAAGCCTTTAGAGGTATAGTTTTTAGTCTTCTCTCTCAGGTTTTTGAGCTTGCCTACGGCCTTAAAGTTGTTGAGTTTCTCCCCCTGGATGACGGCGATTCCCGCAGAGTCGTAGCCTCTGTACTCAAGTTCCTGCAGTCCGTCAAGGAGTATCTCTTTTTTCTCTTTTGGGCCGATGTAGCCGACAATCCCGCACATTTATTCTTCCTTCTTGTCCGTTGTGAGTTTTTCGATTATTCGTTCCGTATTATGGCAGAAATTTCCATTCTTTTCGATGAGGAACATATCACGCACACGGTTTTTGAGGGTATGTACTTTCGCGGTAACGATATCGATACCCATCTCATCGAACATATCGATGATGTAGGCAAGCAGTCCTCTCTGGTTTTTGCTTCGAAGATGCATGATGGCGTAGGTCTTGGAGTGCTCACAGTCGATGTCGATATCCTCCTTTTTGATCAGTGGAATCGATTCGATGCTTTTTTTGGTCGGATCGAATGCATCGTTGATGATTTGCTCTATAAGCCCGACTTCATCATCATCCACCCGCGTAGCAAAGTCGATCTTGAAGTACTTGAGCTCGTTGAAAAGTTTGCTGATATCCATATTGACCACTTCAAGTGTGCTGAGTTTTCCCAGCAGATAACTGAGGTTGATGGAGTCGGCACGGATAATTTCGATGGTGAGGTAGTCGCGGTTGCTGATGTGGTAGGTGTAATGTTCTGTCTCAAACGCCTTTTTTGCAATTTCGACGATACGTTCCGGCCGGTAGCGCAGGAAAAGGAGATTGGAGGGCATCTGGAGGATCTTCTTCTGTTCACTGCGCTTGAGTGCCAGAAATGCCGGGTGGCGCTTGAGTGCCTGTTCCTTTTTTGCGCGTTTGGCCGCTTCATCGAGCATGGCTGTGCGGCCCAGCACTTCAAGCGAGTGTTTGTAGAGTGTACGCAGCAGACGTGCGGAGAAGGAGCTGTAGATGTCGCTGCCCACTCCGTTCATATCGGCATAGGTGAGAATATAGATCATATCAAGCAGTTTTTTGGTTGGAAAGTGTGATGCAAAGCCAAAGATGATCTTCTCGCTGTAGAGGTCTTCGCGCTGTGCAACGTTGCTCATCAGTGTATGGTACTGGATAAGCCGTTCTCCCATATCGATAAGTTCGGGTTTGATGTCCAACTTCTGAGCGAAGATCTTGAAAAGGGACGCACCTACAAGATGGTGGTCGCGTTTGCGTCCTTTACCCGCATCGTGCAGGAAAACGACCAGTTTGAGCATCGCCTTCTCTTCTCCGTCAAGCGCATCGTAGAGCTCTTGGACCAGCGGCTCCTCGATATGTTCAAGATGGTAGACGCAGCGGAGTGAATGGATGTCGACGGCAAACTGGTGGTAGCCGTCAAACTGGGGCAGGTCAACTACCTTTTTGATAGGGGGAATCGTGTAGCGCAGCAGTCTGACATAGGAGAGGGTACTTAAAACGGAGTAGGCGTGCGGCTGGCAGAAAATTGCGGAAATGGTTTTGTAGAGTATCTCGTCGGGGCGCTCCGGATGTTTGGCATCGATGAGGGCGCGCAGGAAAGTCGGATGGGCGCGGAACGGGGTATGCGCTTCCCTGACCAGCTGCTTCAGCAGGCCATTGAGGTCCCGACTATTTTTGGGGTAGATGAATCGCTTCTGTGAGGGAATCTCCACATAGTCTCGGGTGAGCTTTTCCAGCCATATGGTACTGTAAAGACGGACGATTTTGAGTGACTCGGTGACTTTTTTTGCAAATTTTGTCTGTCCGTTGGGGGTATTCTCATACCCAAGAAGTGTACCTACCTTTGGAATATGTTCGAGTCTGAGCCTGTCCTCCTTCTTATGGGTGGCAAGATGCAGGGCTGAACGGACGCGGAAGAGAAACTCCAGTGCAATGCGAAAGGGCTTGTATTCACTCTCTTCTACTATCTCTGAAGGCAGATCCTTGATGGCATTGATGTTGTAACGCACCTTTCCTATCCAGTAGACAAGGTTGGCGTCTCTGAAACCGCCTGCACCCTCTTTGAGGTTCGGCTCCATCGTCAGGGGGTACTTGTGATGTTTCTGTGCCTGCTCTTCAAGTTTGGCCTCTATGAACGCTTTGATATCGTCGTGACGTATCTGGGCAAGCGCGTTTTGTGTCTCTGTCCAGATGAAATGCGAGCCGTCAATGAAGCGTGATTCGATCAGTGCGGTTTTGATGGTAATGTCGGTTTTGGAGACTTCAAAGAGCTCTTCAACAGTGTGGACGCGGTGTCCCAGTTTGAGCCCCGTATCCCAGAGCAGATAGAGTACCTTTTCTATGAGCGCTTTGGTGTTGTAGCCGGGAATATCCCTGTAGACGATCATCAGGTCGATATCGGAATAGACGCAGAGTTGCTCCCGTCCGTAGGAACCCAGTGCGACCAGGCCGACAGGGATGGCGTTTTTAAGCGGTGTGTAGTTGCCGAACATCGAGCGCAGCGTCACCTGGTAGGCAAGTTTGATGATGGTATCTATCTTCTTCGTATGTCTGACCAGAAAGTCTTTGCCGCCGGTGGTGGAGAAGGTCTCTTCAAGGGTTTCGAAATAGGCTTTGATCTCCTTTTTGAGGACTTTTGCGATCTCGAGATCAGAAGCACCTTCATACAGCAGTGCTTCGATTTCAGACTTCAACTGGTTCATACTCTACTCCTCTGGACAGGCAGTGCGGTGCCCTAAACAATTAGTGATATAATACCGAAATTTATGATGAAATGGACTGCATGATGGATCTGATAGAAAAGGTACGCAACAAAGAACGCCTCAGCCGGGAAGAGGGCGAAGCGCTCTATGAGCTTGATCTCTATACACTTGGAGAGCTTGCCGATACGATACGCAGAGAGAAGTATGGCCGCAAGAGCTTCTTCAATGTCAACCGCCACATCAACCCCACTAATGTATGTGCGGATATCTGCAAATTCTGCGCCTATTCCGCAAGCAGGAAGAACCCGAACCAGTATACGATGAGTCACGAGGAGATACTTGCCATTGCGGAAAACTCTGTCAAGAACGGTGCCAAAGAGGTACATATTGTCTCTGCCCATAACCCCAACGACGGGGTAGAGTGGTATATGGGTGCCTTTCGGAAGATAAGAGAGCGTTTTCCCGATCTGCACATCAAGGCGATGACCGCTGCAGAGGTCGACTTTCTGCATCGACAGTATGGGCTCAGTTATGATGAAGTGCTTGACATGATGATCGAAAACGGTGTGGACTCCATGCCCGGAGGCGGTGCGGAGATTTTTGATGAAGAGGTACGCGAGTATCTCTGCAAAGGCAAGGTGACCTCCGACCAGTGGCTTGAGATCCACCGAAAGTGGCACGAGCGCGGCAGGGAGAGCAACGCGACGATGCTCTTTGGTCACGTCGAGACGCGTGCACACCGCATCGACCATATGCTGCGTCTGCGTGATCTGCAGGATGAGACAGGCGGTTTCAATGCCTTCATCCCGCTGGTCTATCAGCGTGATAACAACTTTTTGAAAGTCACGGAGTTCCCCACCGGACAGGAGATCCTCAAAACCTATGCCATCAGCCGCATTCTGCTGGACAACATCCCCCATATCAAAGCCTACTGGGCGACCTCAACGATCAACCTTGCACTGATCGCCCAGGAGTTTGGAGCAGACGACCTTGACGGCACCATCGAAAAAGAGGCCATCCAGTCCGCTGCAGGTGCAGCATCGGCACACGGTATGCCACTGGAAGACTTTGTCGCGATGATCAAAAACGCAGGTTTCATTCCTGTCGAGCGTGACAGCCTCTACAATGAATTGAAGGTCTACTGAAAAGTTATGTTAGAATATGACTTCAAAACAGCAAGGGTGTAATTATGGTATTGATGATAGACAACTACGACAGTTTTACCTACAACGTTGTGCAGTACTGCCGTGAACTGGGAGCGAATCTGAAGGTGATTAGAAATGATGAGATGGAGATAGAGCAGATTAAGGCGCTCAACCCTGAAAAGATCATCCTCTCTCCCGGCCCCTCCACACCCGATGATGCGGGGGTGACACTCGATGTCATCAGGGAGTTTGCTGATACGACACCGATCTTTGGCATCTGCCTGGGACATCAGAGCATTGCGCAGGCGTTCGGAGGCGAAGTGGTCCGTGCCAAGAAGATGATGCACGGCAAAACTTCACAGGTCAAAGTTGATGCGCAGACCCCCATCTTCAAAGATATCCCGGATGAATTCCGTGCGACACGCTACCACTCGCTGACGGTCAACAAAGAGAATCTGCCGGAGAGCATCGTGCCTACCTCTCATAGCGAAGATGACGGAGAGATCATGTCGCTGCAGATCAAAGACAAGCCCATCTACGGCGTGCAGTTTCACCCCGAATCGATCATGAGCGAATATGGGCACGAGATGCTCGACAATTTCCTCAAACTGTAAAGCAGGATAACACTTATGGGGAAAAAGCTCTTTTTATGGCTTCTTTTCCTCTATGTAGCGCTCTCTTTTTTTCTTGCTGCCACTACACCCATCACGCCGCATGAGGCAAAGAACCTTTATGAAGCACATTCGCTTGTAACACTGCTGATGGAGTGGGGCAGTCAACTTGTTCCCGGGTTACTGGGCCTGAGACTCTTCTTTATGCTCTTTGCCTTTTTGAGTCTGCGCATCTTTTATGAACTGAGCCAGCGCTACTTTAAAAAGCGTGAAGATATCTATCTCTCTACCGCACTCTTTATGTTTTTGCCGGGTATTATCACGGCGACAGTGCTTGCCAATGTCGGTATTGTCGTGTTGATGCTGGTTCTTCTTTTTGTACTTTTGTATGAACGGCGGAACTTCGTACTGCTGCCCTTTATCATGCTGGCACTCTTCTTTATCCATGAAGCCTCCATCATCTTTTTTGTCGCACTCTTTTTTTACGGCATCACACACAGAGATAAACCGCTTGCCCTGCTTTCGGGTGCGTTTATTGTCGCTTTCATCTATCTGGCAAAAGGCATCGAAATCAGCGGCCGTCCTACGGGGCACTTCATTGAAGTCTTCGGGCTCTATGCAGCAGTCTTCTCTCCGCTGCTCTTTTTGTACTTCTTCTATACAATGTATAGGATCCTTTTGCGCGGTCCCAAGACACTGATGTGGTATATCTCCTTTACCGCGCTGGTTGTCTCCCTGCTGCTCTCCATCCGGCAGAAGGTTTACATTACCAATTTCGCCCCCTATGTGATGATCTCCACCATTGCGATGGTCGAAGTCTTTATGAACAGCCTGCGCGTACGCCTACCGCAGTTTCGCAAACGTTATAAACGTGCCTTCTATGTGGTAATGGGGTTTCTTGCCCTCTCTGTGGTCATGCTGCTCTTCAGCCGTCCGCTCTACATTATGACAAAAGAGCGTACCCACCCCTTTGCCGCACAGGTCTTCGCTCCCTACTACCTTGCCAAAAAGCTCAAGGTCCAGGGCAGGGAGTGTTACGATGCGAAAGGTAGAAGGGCACTGCAGCTGCGTTACTACGGCATTTCTGCCTGCAAGCCGTAGCCAACTGTTTCCAAAATACACAAAAATCATAGATTTCTTATCGTTTTGATTACAGAAACGAAACTTAAACCCTTCGCGTGCTACACTTTAACGAACAAAATTAAAGGAGAACTCGATGGCTCAAAAAGCGATTAGAGAGTACGACGCCAAGTCGATCTTGGCAAGACATTGGGATGTATACTTTCCAAACTTCAACTACCCGTATCAGACGATACTGGTTCAAACCGGTGATGAACTCAGAGAGGCTGCAAAGACCACACACCCGTGGCTGGCAGAGAAGCCTCTCGTTGCCAAGCCGGATATGCTGTTTGGTAAAAGAGGGAAGAACGGTCTGGTTCTTTTCAAAGTCAACAAGCCCGGTGACGTAACACTGGAAGACGCTGCAAAGTGGATCGATGAAAAGAGAGCCGAGAAGCAGAAGGTCTACTTTTCATTTGACGGTGACACTCCTGTCGGAGAGCCTTCTGAAGACTACCTTACACACTTCATCGTTGAGCCGTTCACTCCGCACGATCAGAGCGAAGAGTACTACATCTCTGCAACCGTTGTCGGTGACGAAGATGTACTCTATATGTCTGCCGAAGGCGGTATGGAAGTAGAAGAGGGATGGGATGAAAAAGTTACTGAAGTAGCCTTCCCTATCACTGCGACTGAAGAGGAGATCGAAGCGAAGATCAGAGAGAACATCCCTGCTGATGTCAAGCCTGAGGACAAAGAGGCGTTTGCCGAGTTTGCTATCGGGTTCTTTAAAGCCTACAGAGAGCTTAACTTCGCATACCTTGAAATCAACCCGTTCGTACTTCAGGGCAACAATGTAGAACTGCTCGATATGGTTGCAAAGCTTGATGACACCGCTGGTTTCATGATGGTTGATCACTGGGGTAACATCGAGTATCCTACAGCATTTGGTATGGAATCGAAATCTCCGGAAGTAGAAGCGATCGAGGAGGCAGATGCCAAAACAGGTGCATCACTGAAACTGACACTGCTCAAGCCGGAAGCACGTATCTGGACAATGGTTGCCGGTGGTGGAGCGTCAGTTGTTTACGCAGATACCATTGCTGACTTCGCAGGTATCGATGACCTGGCAAACTATGGTGAGTATTCTGGAGGACCGACTACCGGTGAAACCAAGTTCTACGCAGAGACTATTCTTGATCTGATGACCAGAGAAAAAGATGCCAAAGGACGTGACAAAATTCTTATTATCGGTGGTGCTATTGCGAACTTTACCGATGTTGCAAAGACCTTTACCGGTATCATTCAGGCGTTCGAAGAGTATGCCGAGAAGATGAAAGAGGTAGGTGTAAGAGTCTACGTCAGACGTGGTGGACCAAACTATGAGAAGGGTCTGAAAGATATCAAAGAGGCAGCCGACAGACTGGAGATTCCTATCGAGGTTTACGGTCCTGAGACACACGTGACAGATATCGTACGTATGGCACTAGAAGAGAAGTAGGGAGAAGAGAATGTCAAGACTATTTACTAAAGATACACAAGCGATTTTTTGGAACAACAACAAGACAGCGATCCAGAGAATGCTGGATTATGACTATGTGATCAAGAGAGAGAAGCCTTCTGTTGCAGCGATCGTTGCGCCGACCTCTTCGAACAAGTTTGAGAAGTTCTTCTGGGGTGCCGATGAGGTGATGATTCCTCTCTACAAGAGTACGGAAGAGGCAAAAGCAGCTCAGCCGCAAGCAGATGTACTGCTCAACTTTGCATCGTTCAGAACGGCATACGATGTGACGATGGAAGCGCTTAACATCGGCGGTTTCAAAACCATTATGATTACAGCGGAAGGTATCCCTGAGAGACTTGCACGCGGTATGAATGCTTACGCAAGAGAGAAGGGTGTTACTGTTATCGGACCTGCAACTGTCGGTGCGATCTCTCCGGGTGCGTTCAAGATTGCCAACATCGGTGGTACGATCGAGAACATCATCAACTCTAAGCTCCACAGAGCAGGCTCTTGTGGTCTCGTAACACGTTCTGGCGGTCTGTTTAACGAGCTTTCTAACATCATTGCTATCAATGCTGACGGTATTGCCGAAGGTGTTGCTATCGGTGGTGACAGATTTGTCGGTTCCGTATTTATCGACAACCTGCTCAGAATGGAAGAGAACCCGGATGTCAAGTACATGGTTCTTCTTGGAGAAGTAGGTGGTACAGAAGAGTACAAGGTTATCGAAGCGGTCAAATCAGGCAAGATCAAGAAGCCTATCATCGCATGGTGTATCGGTACGATCGCGAAATACTATGACTCAGGCGTACAGTTCGGTCACGCGGGTGCTTCTGCGAACGACGACAGAGAGACTGCCGAAGCGAAGAACAAGGCCATGAAAGAGGCTGGTATTCACGTTCCGGCTTCGTTCAACGACCTTCCCGAAGTGATCAACGGTGTCTACAAAGAGCTTCATGCAGAGGGAATCATCAAAGATATCCCAGAGCCAGCGATCAATACGATCCCTGCATACAGAAGACCAAAGCAGTTCATCTGTACCATCTCTGACGACAGAGGTGAAGAGGCAACTTACGCAGGATTCCCTATCTCTTCTGTGGCGCTTCCAAGCACAGGCAAGGGAATCGGCGATGTCATTTCTCTGCTCTGGTTCAAGAAACAGTATCCGAAGTGGGCGACAGAGTTTATTGAAACGGTTATCAAAACTGTTGCAGACCACGGTCCAGCGGTTTCCGGTGCACACAATGCCAAAGTTACTGCACGTGCAGGCAAGTCCGTTGTTGAGTCACTGGTTACCGGACTGCTTACAATCGGTCCAAGATTTGGTGGTGCCATCGACGGTGCGGCGAAGTACTTCAAGTATGCTGATGATAACGATCTTTCACCAAAAGAGTTCCTCAGTTACATGAAGAAAGAGGGTGTGCCTATTCCTGGTATCGGACACAGAATCAAGTCTCTGAAGAACCCTGACCTGCGTGTCAAGGGTCTGATGGACTTTGCAGCGGAAAACTTCCCTGCAACACCGCTGCTTGACTATGCAAAAACGGTTGAAGCGTTGACCACGTCCAAGAAAGAGAACCTGATTCTCAACGTTGACGGCACCATCGGAATCCTGATGGTCGATATGTGGAGAGCGCTCGGGTACAGCGAGGAGGAGATTGATGAGTTTATCGAGTCCGGTACACTCAACGCATTCTTTATCGTTGGTAGATCCATCGGATTCATCGGTCACGTACTTGACGAAAAACGTCTGGCAATGCCAATGTACCGCCACCCAATGGACGACATCCTCTACGATGTCAAGAAGGCAGAACCTATCGGTTAATGCCCTTCCTAAAGACACGGGCTATCCGTGTCGTTTCTCATATCTCTTCTCTAAAACACTTTTATATCAAATATTTTCTTTATACTTCTATTTGATCTTATCAGCTATTCGTTATTTCATGATAGATGAGAGGTCTCAAGTTTTAACGTTCCTCTTCATTTCTTTTTTTCTTTGTTCGCGTGACAAAGAAAAAAGAGAAACGAAGCAAAGAAAAAAAGAAAACACGATAACGTGTGATCTTTGTCATATTCCCTCTTAATCTATGCTAATGTTTTTAATTCCTTGTTATCCCGCACTTGATGCAGGGTCTGACGCTTTTCTCCCAATCAACACAAAGATTCCAGCGTTCGTTCGCAGGAATGTTCTGTGTTAAAAGTCAAGTAAAAATACAATAATTTTACTGTAAAACCATATAATTCCTATCAAATGCTTTTCCGCTCTTCAATACACCAAAAGCTTGACGTAATAATTTGTT
>JALTVI010000092.1 GCA_027049035.1 Sulfurovum sp.
TATCTAAGTTAATTCCTATCACTTTTATTTTTAAAAAAGTGCAAAAACTAAATCTCAAATAGACGTTGATTTGTTTACTTATATTCGGTTGTCAAAGATCACTCACTTCACACTCTCTCAACCCACTCGGTTAAGGTCTCTGTGTTTGTGGACGCGTATTATAGCACCCAAACTCTTTATTGTCAAGGGGTTTTTGCGTTTTCTTGTAAAAAAATGCAAAATTTCTCTTTTTTTTCACTTTACATACATTATTATATAAATATATGCTCCTTTTTGCCATCTCTAAGATTTCTTTCTCTACAATGCCTTGTAACCAACAACAGTAAGGAGCATCCCAATGCGTAACCTTTTCTTTATATCACTATTGGGCATACTCTTTTTGGGCGGATGCCATCAAGATGAACCGACACCACCCTCCAGCCAGGAGGCGAATGCTAAATCGGCGATAGAGACCAATCTCAGCGATGCCCAAAAGGCACAAAATGAATATCTGGCTCTTCAGCGCAAAAGAAAAGCCGAAGGCCAGCTGTGATTAACCTTGGATTAATCTGACGCAATTATACTTGCACAAAAACAATCACCAGTGAAAAAGGATTTACATGGCGTTATATGACAGAGACTATACAGCAGCCCAGCAGACGGGCTATGTTCAAGAGGCTGCAACGGTAGACTTTATGAAAAAGACCTATCAGCTGCTCGCAGCAAGCATGATCGCTGCAGCAGCCGGTGCATACGTGACAATGCCTTACGCGGCGGCGGTTATGCAGTACAAGTGGTTTATTTTTGGGGCAGAACTTCTCGTACTCTTCTTCGGTCTCGGACTCTCAAGAGGCAAGCCTGGGTTGAACCTTGCGATGCTCTTTATCTTTACATTCCTGACCGGTGTTTCGCTTGTGCCGCTGCTGGCTTCCTTCATCGGTGCAGGGATGGGTGCGGTCATCGGCAATGCTTTCCTGATGACCTCGGTACTTTTCGGTGCACTCAGCCTCTTTGCGATCAACAGCAAAAGTGACTACTCCAGCTGGGGTAAACCGCTTTTCATCGTCCTGATTGTTGTGATTATCGCATCGCTGATCAACTACTTCCTGCTTCAAAGTCCGATGATGCACATTATCATCACATCAGTCGTGCTGATACTTTTTGGGTTCTTTACCATTTACGATACCCAGAACATCGCCAATGGTGCCTATGACTCACCAGTGGATGCAGCAGTATCACTCTATATTGACTTTTTGAATCTATTCACTACCATTTTGCAACTGCTCGGTATTTTCGGCAGCGACGACTAAAGCAGCCTTTAGCGGGAACATACGTTTTCCCGCCTGCACACCTCCAATCGGTTCCATTTCCTGCACATTATCGTACTTTCAATATGGTTTGGGTATAATCGCCCAAAATATTGCCCGCGCACAAGCGGCTACTCGAAGAGGATTTCATGACATCAACACTGCTCATTGTACAAATTATTCTGGCTATTGCCATCACCATCACCGTACTACTTCAGAAGAGTTCAAGCATCGGTCTGGGTGCCTACAGCGGAAGCAACGAATCCGTTTTCGGCGCAAAAGGTCCTATGGGCTTTCTGGCCAAAGCCACTTTCATTCTGGCACTGCTCTTCATTGTCAATACCCTGGCGCTTGGATACTTCTACACCAAAGAGAACCAAAGCTCGGTAGCTGACAAAATTGTTCCGAAAAACAATAAAATCGTGCCTGCCGCACCGATAAAACCCTCTTCGGATGCGCCTGCTGCACCGGCTGCACCACAGACACCAGCAAAATAGTCACCCAACCACATTTTTAACTCCGGGAAATCACTCCCGGCTTGCCCTTTCTCCAAAGGCACCTTTCTACACACGATTTCCCGACACCTCTTCCTGAAGTACGCAAAAAGGTAAAAAAGGGTAAAATTCACTCAAACAATCCTTCAGGAGACAAGCATGGTTGAAGAAATTTTCGAACATACCAAAGAGCATATGGACAAGAGTATAGAGGCGCTGAAGCGTGACTTCGCGTCCCTGAGAACCGGCAAAGTGACCACCAGTATTGTTGACAATATCAAAGTCGACTACTACGGTACACCCACACCGTTGAACCAGGTAGGAAGTGTTATTGCCACCGATGCGACGACTATTGCCATTACCCCATGGGAGAAGAACCTGCTCAATGATATCGAGCGTGCGATCCAGGAGGCCAATATCGGGGTCAACCCCAACAACGACGGTGACTTTATCAAGCTCTTCTTCCCGCCGATGACAAGCGAACAGCGACAGGAGATCGTCAAGCAGGCCAAAGCGATGGCAGAAAATGCACGTGTCGCAGTCAGAAATATCCGCAAAGATGCCAATAACAAAATCAAGAAGCTTGAAAAAGAGAAAGAGATCAGCGAAGACGAGTCCAAAAAGGCTCAGGATGAGATCCAGAAGATCACCGATACGCACATTGCGATGATCGATGATCTCTTCAAATCCAAAGAAGCGGATATCCTAAAGGTATAAGATGAACGTCGAACAGATCTACAAAGATGCCGATGCCCTGCTTGAGGGGCACTTTCTGCTTGCAAGCGGCAACCATTCGGCACGCTACCTGCAGAGTGCAAAAGTACTGGAGTATCCCGAGACTGCCGCCAAGCTTGCCGATGCGCTTGCCGATATGATCCGCGAAGCGGGGGTAGAGGTCGATACCGTCTGTGCACCGGCACTTGGCGGCGTACTGGCAGGCTACGAACTGGCTCGCTCTCTTGGCGTGCGCTCCATTTTTGTCGAAAAAAAAGAGGGAGGCATGGAGCTTCGAAGAGGTTTCGAAGTCAAACCCGGAGAGAAGATCATCATCTGTGAAGACATCATTACCACCGGCGGATCGGCGGTGAAAGCGGCAAAAGCGATCGAGGCACTCGGCGCAAACATTGTCGCATTCGCATCACTGGCCAACCGCGGTTTCTGCAAACGTGTCGGCGGAGAGAATGAAGCGAAGCCCGAATGCAAGCTTCCTACCGATGTACCGCTCTTCTCCCTGGCAGACTTCACCTTTGAGATGTACGCTCCAGAAGAGTGTCCTATGTGCAAAGAGGGAAGCACTGCCATCAAGCCTGGCAGCAAGGGCTAAACAGGCCTAAAACTGGCAGGCACCTCTGCCCATAAACACTTCACCACAATACTGGCTGGTGGCATTTGCATCGCCGCTGGCACGGATTGCGTCATACTCTTCAATCACCTTTTCCAGTTTCTCTGCATCGGGAGCACGTCTCGTCGCCATAAACCCCACCAGTTCATCTGCTTCGTTGCGCTTTGGCTGAATGGTCAGCTCCGTCCAGTAGCCTACTCCCTCTTTGGAGATGTTGCAGATATAGCCGCTCCATGTCTTTCCCTCGGAGGTCTTTTGACATGCATCTTTGAAGATTGACTGCGGCATATGCGGATGCATATGGGCACAGTGCGGTGACCCGACCACCTCCTCCTTCTCATAACCGCTTACCTCTACAAAACGGCGGTTGGCATAGGTGATCACACCATCCATATCGGTTTCGACAAGCAGCGGTTTCCCTTCATAGATGAACTCCTCATCTTTGGTATCTTCCCTACTGATTTTCTTCCCCGTTTTTACATTGGTAAATGTAACCATATTGTTTCTCCTGCTTTTTATCCATAAAGTATGATAATAAATGAGAGGTATTATAGGGCAAACTCTTTTAAAACTACTTTATCTACCTATACGCTCAACATTGTTTAGACGCGCCATACAAGGGCACAACTCTCTATATCGATATCTGTCTTTCTGGGTTTTATTTTGAACTCGGAAACTTCGCAATTCTCCACACTGTACTTCTCGTTTAACACATCGATTTTGTTTTCAAGCTCCTCCTCGAGCGCAACGATATCATCCTCGATGTCAGCGACACGCTGCTGGGCACGGCTCATCTCCCCACGCTCTTTTAGAATACGCCCGCCTTTGTTGACAGCCCTGCCTACCTTGCTGACGCTTGTCTTGCCAAAGAGTGCTCCCAGTACCGAAATTCCCGCCTCGATGATGCTGCTGGTAGAGTCCGCCTTCTCTTTTTCCACACGCGCTTTGGCACGCTCCAGACGCCCCATCAGCGTCTTCTCCTTTTTGGCATAACGCTCTTTGAGCTTCTCTATGGCCTCCTCCTTCTGCTCTTCGAGAAGGTCCTGCAGCCGTACCATGAAATCCGCCCGGCTCTCTCCCGCTTTCGATTCCAGTTTTGGACTCTTGCAGCGCCACAGTTGCAGTGCTTCACTCTGGTAAAGGTACTCTCTGAGCTCACGTATGCATTTTCGCAAGCCCCTGTCGTTCAGTAGCACTTCCGGAAGCGATGCGAAGTGTGCGTTTGTCGGTCCCGTGCGGGGAAAACGCTCGAAATCGGCTGTTTCCTCTTCGGCCTCCTCCCAGTCGATACGGGAAAGGGATGCCTCCACCGGCAGGGAAAGCAGCAAAGAGCGCTCCTCATCAATACCCCTGCTTTGGTTGAAAAAGTGTACAGTCGCCTTTGCTCCCACTGAGGGGAAGTAGTCGTTCCTTCCGGTCGGGTCGGGTTCAAAATACTGGGTGATGGAGCTATCTATCTGCTGGTAGGTCCGGGTAGCCGGCGCTTTACGTCTTCCTTCTCCGGACAGAATACCTGCTCTATTTTGAAGGACCATTCTCTTTTGAGCCATAAGTGTAGCGATTTCATCTTTTTTCAACGGTCCCTTGAGGTAACTCAGCACCCATCGTGTCGTAAAGAGTCTGATATCCTCCAGATGTGCGCTTTTGAGAAAAAATGTACGTTTCTGCAGGTTTGAAAGCAGCGTTTTGATCTCACCCTTGTCGTAACTGGAGCCGACCTTTCCGCCAAGCCCGTCGATGACCCGTTCGATATCCTGCGATGTCTGCAGCCGTCCAATAAACCAGGTACCGATGTTGGCAAGGCCTTTGTAGTCCAGGTCGACCGGGTTTTGCGTACTAAGCACCACACCCACACCGAATGCCCGTGCCTGCTTGAGCAGCAACAGCATCGGTTCTTTGCTTGGCGGATTCTTGCTTGGCGGGAAGAAGCCGAAGATCTCATCCATATAGAGCAGTGTCTTCAGCCTTGAAGTGCCGCTTTGGCGCCGCATCCATGCAATATAGCGGTTGAGCAGCAGTGTTACGAAAAACATCCTCTCCTGGTCGTTCAGGTGGGCAATGGAGAAGATGGCGATCTTCGCTTTGCCGTTCTCATCGTAGAGCAGGCTCTGGATATCGAGCTCTTCACCCTCCAGCCAGGATGCAAAACTTGGGCTTGCAAGGAGCGCATTGAACTTCGTGGCCAGTGCAAAGCGCTTCTTTTGCGGGAAGAAGTCCTCCAGCGGCAGCACACCGATCTTTTTGAACGGCGGTTTGATGATCTGTCCGATGATTGTTGCAATATCCATCTCCGCATCGGAAGTCCATGCCTGCATCAAAATCTGTGCGATGAGAATATATTCAGGGGTATCAAGCGAATCGGCATCTTCACCGATGAGTGCAAGCAGACTCGAAGCGGCGCTCTTGAGGTAGGAGGCCAGGGTATCACTCTCTTCCATAATTTCTGCAGGCGGCTTGCCAAGCGAAGAGAGAATATTCACCGATACACCGGCAGAACTTCCCGGCGTATAAATGGTTTTTTCCACTGCGGCAAAGCGTGCCACCCGCTCAGTGCTCTGCTGCCAGCTCTCGATCCCCTCCTTCCACATCTTTGCTATCTTCTGTGCATAGAGTGCCGGCGCTTCGCCTTTTCCTTCCGCCTCGTCACGCACCCATGGCTCAAACCTTTCGGCAGAGAAGGTCGGGTCTGTCAGACAGAGATTTCCCATATCACCCTTTGGATCGATCACAATGGCAGGGACATTGTCGATAGCCGCCTCTTCAATGAGCGCTACCCCCAGACCTGTTTTTCCGGAACCGGTCATACCTATGATTGCCGCATGGGTAGTAAAATGCTTGTTCTTCAGCAGTGTCAGAACTTCTGTCGCCTGCTGCGTCTCTTTGTCCACATCTTTTCCCAGATAGAACAGTCCCAGTTTTTCATACACTTCCTGCATCATGGCATCCTTGTTTTATGGAATAGTACGTATGGGATTATTGTACCGAAATCAAAAAGCCAATCAGCTTACCCTGCTCTTATCGCTAAAAGGAGGGTGGTGCCAAAGGTGCGCTATTGCCGGGGCTGGGCGGCCTGGTGGCATTGTGCTCCGCCGTTTTACCGGGAGCAGACGGCTTTTTGGCTTTTGGCTTTTTGATCTTTATCTTTTTCGGTTTTGGCTTGGTAATACCCTGCACCATAAAACTGACAGGCTCTTTTCCCTTCTGCTGAAGAACGACAAGTACCTTGTCACCTTTCCAATAGAGGTCAAACAACGCCATATCTCTCATTACTGCATCGACCTCTACCTTCTCTTCCATGCCGACAGGAAGGTGAAAACCGATCCCCTCCGCTCTTACCAGCGTTTTGTTCTGTTTCAGCACTACCCAGCAGACTTTCGCCTGGGAAAGACCATAGAGAGAGTTGTTGGTCTTCTCCAGGCAGAGACGGTCAAACTCATCTTTGTGCAGGGTGAGATTCCCGTCACTGCTGGCGATATCCAGAAAGAGGGTCCGGGTCGCCTTGGCATCGGCTTTTGCTTTCATCAAATGGCTGAAAAGGTGGCTGTTAGAGTCACGAAGCAGTGTGACACTTTGGTAGAGTGCCGGAAGGATGATCCCCAGCAGTGCAATAGAGATAAGCACTTCAATAAGAGTAAAAGCCGCACGATGCCGCATCAGCCGTCCATCAATCCTACACGGATCGCCTCTTCATAACTGGTCTCGCCTGCTATGAGCATCTGCTTGAGCTTGTCAGAGATGGTAGCCATCCCCTTCTGTTTCATCGCTTCACGTATCTGATGATCGTTGTAGCCATCCTTCATCATCAGCTTGACATCGTCATCTATAATGAAAAGCTCACCGATCGCCTGTCTGCCTTTGTAGCCGGTAAAGTCACACGCTTTGCAGCCTACCGCGGTATAGTAGGTGTGTGACTCCGGCAGGCCGACCTCCTGGGTAACAGCAGGGGAGAGCGTCGTCTCCGTTTTGCAGTGGACACAGAGTTTTCGCGCCAGACGCTGGGCGAGTACCCCAAGCAGGGTCGAGGAGATCAGAAAGTTTTCGATGCCCATATCCATCAAGCGGCTCAGGGAAGAGGTGGCATCGTTGGTATGGAGTGTGGAGAGTAGCAGGTGTCCGGTGAGTGCCGAACGCAGGGCGATGTCTGCCGTCTCCGAGTCACGGATCTCCCCAACCATGATGATGTCGGGGTCCTGACGCAGGATCGAACGCAGGCCGGCAGCAAAGGTCAACCCCACTTTGTCGTTGACCTGTATCTGGGAGATGTTGTCGGCATTGTACTCCACAGGATCTTCTACAGTGATGATATTCTTGTCCGGAGAAGCGATATGCTGCAAACAGGCGTGCAGCGTGGTCGACTTACCCGAACCGGTAGGTCCCGTTACCAGGATCATACCGTGAGAGTGGGTCAGCAGCTTATAGAGACTTTTGGTGATGTCTTCGGAGAAGCCCAGCGACTCCAGTGTGGGAATGTGCTCGCTTTGTGCCAGAATACGCATTACCACCCTCTCTCCGTGATAGGTGGGCAGAATGGAGACTCTGACATCAAGCGTCTTGCCTGAAATAGAGATCTGCGTACGCCCGTCCTGGGGTACACGCTTTTCGGAAATGTCAAGATTGGAGATAACCTTGACACGGTTGATCACCAGGCCGATAACTGTTTTGTCAAGGTCCAGGTGCTTTTTGAGCGCACCGTCGATACGGAGCCTGACATCCCCTTTACGTTCTCCGCTTTCGATGTGAATATCGCTGGCCCCCTTCTGGATGGCCTGAAAAAAGAGGGAGTTGACCAGTTTGATGATAGGCGCGGAAGCTTCGCTTGAGAGCAGGTCCTGCGAATTGCGGATAAACTCCAGCAGGTCCGACTCCACTTCGATGAGCTCTTCGGTCGCAGTGGACATCTCTTCGAACTCCGAACCACGCTGGATCTCCAGAAACTTGTTCTTCAGCCGCTCGAAACTCTCCGCATCGACTATCGTAACCGGGTAGTCCAGCCCAAGCTTGGCCAAGTGGTTGAGTGCCTCGCCCATCGTTTCCTCTTCAACAACAGCACGTTTTTCACCATCGATACGGGAGAAGAGAAGATTGTGCCCGATCGCCAGCTTGTGATTGATCTCCTCCTCCCACAGCGGTTCAAGGTTGACATCTTTCAGGCGCGGAAACAGCATTTTAGAAGGCCCCTATGACACTGTCGCTGCTGTGACGGTAGCTGCTGGTCGGGGTCTGCTTGATGCGGCGTGCGGGAGGCGCCACAGGGACCACTTCGCTGACGGGTTTTCCCTCCACTCTGGCCTCTACCACCTTTTCATAGAGCCGGTTATACTCTCTTTGCACCTTCTCCAGCTCGTCAAGGTGCTGTCTCAGCTTCTGCAGTTCATCACTTCTGCGTACGATGTAGGGTGTAAGGTAGATCACAACATTAGTTTCGCGGCTGAGGTCTGACGTATGGGTAAAAAGCAGTTCTCCAAGCACCGGAATATCACCGAGAAACGGTACCTTTGTCACCCCTTTGCCCCCTGCATTCTTGATCAGACCGCCGAGGATGATCATCTCACCGTTGTTGACGATGGCGGTGGTCTTCACCTCACGCTTGGTCGTTGTCGGACGGTCTGCCGAGGGTGATTCGTTGTCAAGCACATCTTCGATAACGGTACTCACCTCAAGCGTAACCTTGTTGTTGCTCGAAAGGCGCGGTTTCACCTTGAGTGTCAGCCCTATGTCCTCACGGCTGTAGTTATTGACAACGTTGGAGACACCCGTGGTCGACTGCTGCGCCTGTGTCAGGATGGAGCGTGTCTGACCGACGTAAATTTCCGCCTCTTTGTTATTCGTACAGAGAATAGAAGGTTCACTGAGAATGTGTGCCGCACCGTTTCTGGCAAGTAGGTCGAGCTGAGCACCCAACGCAAATACTTTATCTGTATCTGAAGGAAAGGTAAATGCAGGGTTACTTTCTGTAATAATACCTCCAGATGCAGTTTCAGTCACTTTTGTATCAGTAGTATTCAGAAAAGCTAGCAGGTCTGGAGAAATTTGCAATGCATTGGCTCCCATATTCCCTGCCAGGGTAAAGAGTCCGTTGCTGGTAATGGCGCCGCCGTTGATACCGTACTTCAGACCCACCTGCTCGGCAAGGTTCCTGTCGATCTCGACAATACGCGCCTTGACATAGACCTGCACCTTTGGAATATCGATCTTGCGCACCGTTTCACGAATGTTTTTGATCTGCTCTCCCGTCGCCAGCACGATGAGGGCATTGCGCTCCACATCGGAGACCACCATCGCCTTGCTGGGCGGCTTTCCTCCTTTTTTGGGCTGGCGGACAGCAACGTTGTTCATCTGTGCGACCAGTTTGGAGAGGATCTTCTCCATCTCTTCGACATTGGAGTTCTTCAGACGGATGACATACATCTTCTGTGTCTGGTCCTCCCCCTCGATATCGAGCTGCTTGATATAGCGGATCATGCGGTGAATATTATCCTCTTTGCCCACAAGGATGATGGAGTTGGTAGCATCATCCTTGAAGATATCGACCTTTTCACTCTCTATGGTCTGGGGAAAAAGCTTCTTTGCCATATTCTGCGCATTGGCGTAAAGGTCTTTGACACTGGAGTGTTTGAGTTTGATCACTGTCGAGTGTTTCGCGCCGCGCTTTTCAATAGCGTTGATAAGTTTGGCGATGGACTTGAGCGTACGCGGGGTAGCGGTGATGGCCAGCACATTGTTCTCTTTGAACGAGATGACTTTATCGTTTCGGTTGAGCAGCGGTTTGATCTTCGCTCTGACAACGGCAGCATTGGAGTTTTTCAGCGGGAACATGACCGTCTTCATCGTTTCACCTTCGATCGTACTGCTGACATCAAGTCCCTCTCCTGCAGCGTTACTGCCTTTGACAACCTTGTAAAAATCTCCCTGGTCAATCAATGTCAACCCCTTACTGGCAAGTATGGAGTTCGCCAGAGGAATCAACGAAGATTTCTTGATCGGCTCCTGGGAGATAAAGTTGATTTTTCCCTTCAGGTCTGCATCGATCAGAATGTTCTTATGGGTGATCTTTGAAACCATCTCAATAAAGTCCTTTACAGCCATGTTCCGCAGGTTCAGATTGACTGTCTCTTCATCGGCATGTACCACCATCGTCACACAGACGAGGCAAAGCAGCAGTATTCGTTTAATTGATTTCATATTCCAACTCCATCTCTTTGTTTCCTCTTTGAATTGTCAGGGTCAGCCCGGCGGCATCACTGGTCGACTTGTAGGCATCGAAAGCTGCTTTGTAACTGGTCAGCGGCTGTCCGTTGACCGCCTTGAGCAGATCGCCGCGCCGCAGTCCCAGCTTGGCGAAGGGGCTGCCGCGTTTGACGAACGTCACACGAAAGCCTTCAATTTTACCGCCCTTTTTGACGTCTTTGATTCCGATATTCTTGTAGATCTCATCCATGTTCTTCGTATAGTGCTCGAGCAGGGACCTGTCAATGATCTTGTGGTCACCGGCATCGATCACTTCCCCTTTTGGCAATGCAGAAAGCGGGGACACCACAGCCGTCTGTTTAGGTGGCGATACGTTGTAACTGCTGCTCTTTTTCTTCTCCAGCATATCCAAGCGGTAGGTTTTTCCCTCTTTGGTAAAGAGAGCATAGCTGCTTCCTGCCCCGTCAAGTATGAAACCGTTTATCGCTTCCCCTTTGGCAAGGACTTTGCTCTTTCCTTTATAGGAGACGGTAACGACTGTCTGGCTCGGAGAGCGGTAGATACCAAGCAGTTTGATGTCCCGGATATTTCCTGCAATCTGCTTTTTGGGTTTCGGCGGCGGCGCGATACTGCTTCCCGGTGTCAGCTTGATGCGGTAATAGAGCGGTTTGGCCTCTTTGTTTTGGGCATGGTTGACTCCGGCTACCGGCATGAATGCAATCTCCACCACCAGCCAGAGCAGTTTGACCAGCAACAAGACTAGCAGCAGACCGATAAGACGGTTGATGGTATGCGGATTAGAAAGTGCTCTCATAGTACCATCCTTTCTCACCGTGCTTCAGCAGATTCCGCACTGTATCGATCTTGCCTGTTTCAACCAGATCAAGGTGCAGTGTGCGTGTCGCCAACGACAGAGTACCCTCCACTTTTCCAAAGCTTCCTTCCGCTTCAATGAAAAGCGTCCGGGGATGCAGCAAAGAGTGTGTGACGGCAATGTGTGCTATGGAAGCGGGCACCATACTTTGCAGAGATACATCGGTCTCTACTTCGTCGGCTTCTATTTTGCTGTAGAGAAGCAGCGTAAGAAACGAAACCTGCTTCACTGTCGCCACTTTGATGCCTTCTACATATACCTCGGCATCTTTGAGCTTCAGTCCGAAGAGATTTTCCTTCATTTCCCCCTCATTGATCTCGATACCCTGTGATGCCAGTGCCTGCTCTGCACGGAAGTAGAGCTCCTCCTTGGGCATAAATGCAAGCAGTGCCAGCCAGACAGCCAATATGGTTCCCAACACTTTGATTACCACTTGCATGCGATCTCCATACTGTAGCTGCTGCCTGTTTTCTCGGCTTTGAGCTTCTGTACCTGTACAGGAATGTTGAGCAAGCGGGTTACCACTTTGTTTACCTCTGAAGCGCTCAGGTCATGCAGTGTGACATGCAGTTTCCGCCCTCTCTTTTCCCAGACCAGCTTCGAGGAGGGTACCAGAGACTTGAGTGCGTCGACTTTTTTCCCGATCTGCTTGTCCCCCCAGATCTTTTTAAGACTGACTGTCTCCTGCAGCAAGGCAAACTCTGTTGCCATCTGCTGATTGATCTGCGCCATTTCACTCCGTCTGGCATGTTTGTAGAAGAGTGCGGTAAGTGCAAAGAGCAGTGCCATAGCGACAATCAGCTCGTTCCGGTAGCGCTGCCAGCTCATACGTTCCCCTCCACTATCATCGTTGTACCTGTTTTACGCTGCTTTTTCACGATGCCGGAAGCCTTGGCCAGTGCCTCCAGACGTTTCAGCGCCTTGGCATCGGCAGCTTCGAAAACTGCACGAAAGCCCTTTTCGTCCATTTCGAAAGATTGCAGCATCACCCCTTTGAAGAGCATACCTGCTATTTTTCCGACAACTTCCCGTTTTTTCCGCTCCGCTGTATCTATCTTGCGGTACTTTGCAGCGATACTTTCTCGGGTATAGGCGCTCTGCAGGCTAGGGTATTTGGCGTAGTAGCTCTCAAGCTTGCTCTGCAGCGTCGTATTGGTCCGGCCGTAGCGCCACCCCTCCACAAGCCATATCACTCCGAAGAGAGAGAGTATCACTGCCAGCAAAACAGCCTGCTTCCGGGTCAGCAGCGATGCTCCCGTCGCGCCGAAGCTGACCCCCTTTCCGGGACGGAAGGTCTCATCAAACACACCCCATTCCTGTTCGGGCAAAGCTGCACGCGGTACAACTGTGACCGTCTGGTCAATGCGTACCAGCGCCTCTTTCTCCCCCAGTGCTACGGGATTGGAAAAGTGTTTTTTTGCCTGCTGGGCGAAAAAGAGTTTTGCCACTCTCTTCGGAGGAAGACCTTTGCTCTCAAGAAAAGAAGCAATCTCTTTGGGATCATAGGCGATAAATACCCACGCATCCTCTTCGCGGTAGACGAAGTAGTCGTGACGGGCAGGGTCATCTATCAATCCGTCAAAGAGAGAGAGGGCAACCTTCTGTGCCTGGTGGGCAAAACGAACATGAAGCGCTTCACGCTTGAGGGTATAGAACTGCGGTGTCACCATCACATCCACCCTGCCTTCGATACCGGTTACCGTCGGCATGGCGCGGTGCACCAGTATCAGCGGTCTTCTACTCCCTGAAAAATTCAAACTCACTCACCTCTCCCTCTTGGTCCTTGAATGCAAATGCAAACCGCTCTCCCTCGTACATGTAGTGCACTTCACAGCGTGCCCTCTGAATAAACTCCGATGCAAACAGCTGCTTGTCAAACGGTATGCCGTGTGCACGCAGTAGAGACTTAAGTGCCCCTTCGGCTTCAATCCACTCCTCTTTGAGTGATGCTGGATCGATCTCAAAGAGTGCTGCCAGCAGCGCTCTGGAGACAAAATCACCCGCAATCAGATTCTCTTCGGGGTGCTTGCTTGATGGCTGAAATACAAAGTACTCCTTCCACGCTATTCGACCTGCTGCTTCATCATCCGTTTCAAACTGGTAACGGCTGAGAATCTGCGCAAACTGTTGGTACGATATAATACCATTTTTCCGTACAAAACGGCTTTGCTCCTCCTCACCGCTGCCCCGGATGGCATGTAGCAGCATCTCCTCAAGACGCAGGGGGTTGGCCAGTGCGTACTTCTCAGCCAGATAGTCGAACACTTTCTGTGCAGCGGTATACTGTGCACGCATCTTTGCATTGTTCTCGCTTGCGAGCCAGTTTATATTCACACCGTTGTCGAGCGGACGGCACTGCAGTATCAGTGAAAAGCGCCCGTCTTCAGACTGCAACGGTACGGGAGTGAGATAGAGTGTATTGTAGAGCGCCTTTTTGTCCTTGAACTTTCCCAGTATCTTCTTCACATCGGAGAAGTAGAGATTCGCCTGTACCAGCGCCTTGGTCGCAGACGCCTTTTTTCTGGCTACATCGAGGTAGCCTATGAGCACACCCGTCAGCGCAATGACGATTGCAAGCACGGAGAGGGTAATGATGAGTGCGAACCCTTTCTGCTGCCGGTAACTGCCTCCTGAAGAGGTCTTTCGTTTATCCATCTGAAAGCTCTGTTAAAGTAAAATCGTTATGATTATACCAAAAGCAACCCAAGGATTGTTATGCACTATCGAACTTCCCCGACACAAAACAGCATGAGAAAAGGCTTCTCGCTGATCGAACTGCTCATTGTCATTGTCATTCTCGGCGGACTTGTCGCCGTGGTCGCCCCCGGACTGATGGACTCTGCCGACCAGGCAAAGCGCGATACGGTCTGCCTGAAGATGGATGATCTCAAAAAACGTCTGGATATGTTCAAACTCGACAACGGTGTCTACCCCGATACCGAAGAAGGCTTCGAAGCGCTTCTGAGCAACCCAGATGCGGACAAATACCCCAACTACCGCACAAAACCCTACCTCAAGAAGCTGCCAAAAGACTCGTGGAGAACCCCGTTCATCTACATCAACAAAGGTGACGATGTAGAGATCATCTCTCTGGGTGCCGACCGCAAACAGGGCGGAGAGGGCAATGGCAAAGATATCAAATTTTCCGAGTGTAACAAGTAGCACTTTCTATGCTTCCCCACACTCGCTTCAACAGTCAGAAAGCATTTTCCCTGCTGGAGCTGCTGCTGGTGATCTTCATCGTATCGCTGGTCTATTTTCTGGGCTTCAGCGGTTTCGAGAAAGAGAAAAAGCGTATGCCTGTTCTGACACCGCTGAAGCTGAAAGAGGAGGTGATACAGAGCCCTCTTTTCAGGGGACAGGGAACACTCATCTGCATCGACGGGTGCCGATCGTGCTACTTCAGAGAAGATATCACTTCTCCCTTTGAAGCCTACAAAGGCAAAACAAAACTCTCGCACCTCAAGGTCTACACCCTCGATGGCAACGATGCACTGACGCAGCTTGAGTATGGACGCTACCGGGACCGGAAGATTTGCCTGCAGGTCGACTTCTATCCCAACGGCAGCAGCACACCGCTGATTCTGCAGAACGATGAGGGTGTCTACTTTCTTCCCGCTTTCTTTGGCGAGGGCAAAAAGGTGACGTCAATTGAAGAGGCCAAGGCGTTGTGGCTGAAACACAATGATGCCCTGAAGCATCAGGGGGACTACTATTGAAGCCTTTAAACCATTGCCCACAAAGGTTTCACCCGATGGCGACAAAGGAGCACTCAACCCCTGAAAGGGGCGCTTGCGTTTGCGACTGCCAGAGCTATCGGGTAAAACTACTGAGGCCGGGGTTTACCCTCATCGAGATCCTCATTTCGGTCCTGATCCTCTCGACCTCCATTGTCTACATTCTGAAGATCTACGGACAGAACCACGAACAGATTGTCTACATCACCCAGCGCAACGCCCACGCCCTGGAAGATTCACTCTTTCTCGGCAAGGATGTGCTCCGTTACCACAAGGAAGAGAAGTCCGCATACGACCTCATCGAGCGTGAGATAAAGGTGAATGACTTCGAGAGCAGGAAAATCCTCAAAAATATCAAGCGTACCATCTTCATACCCGAACCCATCACCCTTTCTCCCGAAGAGGAGGGAGACGAAACGCCTGCTGCACTCATCAACGAAATCAAACTCAAGGGTGACTACGCCTCCACCTACTTCCGCTTCGACCTGCAGTCTTTCTGACATAGATAGGTTTGGCGGTTGGTTTTGAGCGAAAAAAAGCTATAATGACGCCAACGATGCAAAAGGCAGGGTTGAGGATGGCGAATGCTGTTTAAATACAAAGGATTCGACAAAGCAGGGAAACGTGCCAAAGGCACGGTTACCGCATCCAGCAGCGAAGAGGCGGCACAGAAGCTCCGTACTCTGGGGATCTACTACGAATCACTCACCCCTGCAAAAAACTTTTCGATAGAGGGACTTGGAAAGCGACAGATGTCCGGTGAAATGCTCGCCTCCTTCTCCAAAGAGCTCTCCTCCTACCTCAACTCAGGCATGACCATCCTTACAGCCATCCGTCTGATGGAGAACCAGCATGAGGGTGAAAAGCGCTACACCTCCTTCCTCAATGCACTCAGAACGATGATCGAAGAGGGAAACTCCCTCTACCACGCCCTCAATACCCAAAAGGTTTACCAGCTTCCGGAATTCTACGTACAGAGCCTCAATATTGCAGGACAGAGCGGCAAAATGGCGGAAGTTTTGACCAACATGGCTGCGTTCTTCTCCGCACAGGACAAGGTGAAAAAGCAGGTCAAGGGAGCGATGGTCTACCCCAGCGTCATCATGACCGTCGCCATCGCCATCACCGCCTTTCTCATCAGCTTCGTCGTACCGAAGATTACCGAAATCTTCGAAGACACCGACCAGAAGTTGCCGCCCATCACCCAGTTCGTGCTTGGCATCAGTGACTTTCTAAGTGCATACTACATTCATCTTATCGTAGGTATTGTGCTCTTCATTGTGCTCTTCAAGCTCGCCTACGCGAAAGTGTACAGTTTTCACCGTCTCATCGACGGATGGCTGCTGCGCATGCCGGTCCTTGGCAACATTATCCAGAACCATGAGCTTGGACGCTTCTCCTACATCCTCTCTCTGCTGCTTGGCAGCGGTGTGGCCTATGCACAGGCAGTCAAACTGGCAGTCGCCTCCTTTGGCAACTACCGTCTTGCCGAAATGTTCGAACGCGCTTCGGACAAGGTGATGGAGGGGAACAAACTTTCCAACGCCCTGCAGCTTGAGGGTGGTGTGAAGCTCAAACGAAACTTCCTGCAGTCTCTGGCTCTGGGTGAAGAATCTAGTGAAGTGGCAGAGGTACTCGCCAACCTCTCTACACTTTATGCAGAAGAGAACGAGGAGAAGCTGAAGATGATGCTCAGTATGCTCGAGCCGGTTATGATGCTCATCATCGGCGCTGTTGTCGGAGTCATCGTCTCTGCGATGCTGCTGCCGATCTTTACGATGACACAGGGACTTAAATAATGTCAGGAATCAAAGGAGTCCAATACTATGGCAAAACAGCGATTTAGGGATGTCAAACAGGGCAAAGCGGCTGCTCCCAAACCCAAACACATAAAAAAAAGTACACCGGAGCGTCGCTACGCCACAGCAGGGGAGAAGCTAAAAGCCTTTCTCACCGACAGCTTCATGCTGCTGATGCCCATTATGTATGCCGTCTTCTACCTTGTCATGGGAAGCAGGGAGGCGTTCGCGGAACACAAAGCGGCCGGATGGCTCTATATTCTCATTGCCCTGGTTATTGTACAGACGCTCTTTATGTACAAAAGCGGCCAGACACCGGGCTACCGTGCCTACGATCTGGAGGTGATCGATGAGAGTACCGGAAAACGCCCCTCGCTCTTTCTCATCCTTTTCCGAAACCTCTGTGCCGTACTCTCTGCAGCTACGCTCTTTGGCTGGACACTGATGTTTTTCAGAAAAGACAGAAAAAATCTGCACGACCTGCTCAGCAATACCGCAGTCATCAAGAAGCCATGCACGTCCTGCTGAGACCCTCGTCGCTGCTGCTTAGCGCCTTTTATTTTTTCTACTTCGCGCTGGTGGGCGTCTACGTCATCTTCATGCCAAAAGTGCTCGTGGAGCTTGGATACAGCACAGTGGAGGTAGGCATCATCTATGCGGCCGCTCCCTTTATGCGCTTTCTGCTCCCTTTTGTCTTCAAACACTTCATTGCACTGACGCCGCATGTCTACCTTTTAGCACTCGTACTTACCGTTCTTGCCACACTGCTTTTCTGGGTGACACGGGAGCACTTCCTAGCGTACTTGCTGGCGAACCTTCTCTTCGGCGCGGCGATGGGCATTTCACTCCCCTATGTCGAAACCATCGCACTGGCGACACTCTCCAAGAGTCACTACGGCAAGGTGCGTCTCTGGGGGTCGCTTGGCTTCATGGGCATCGCGCTGTGGCTGGGCAAAGTACTCAGCTCACCGATGGAGGCACTCTACTATCTCTCGGCGATGACCTTTCTTACCATGCTCTTCGGCGCACAGCTGATACGCTACGACACGGTGGAACATACAGGCAGTGACGACGACACCGGCTTTTCGCTGAAGCGCTACTGGGCCTTTTGGGTCTCCGTCTTTTTGATGCAGGTAGGGTTTGGAGGATTCTACAACTTCTTTACCATCTACGAAACTGCGCATGGCATTTCGCTGGAGATGACAAGCTGGATGTGGAGTTTCGGGGTGATCTGTGAAATTGTCATGCTCTACTTTCAGGGGCCGCTGCTGCAGCGGAACCTGCTGCACATTCTGCAGTTTGCCACACTGGTGACGGCGCTGCGCTGGCTGATCCTCTATCTCTTCCCCGACTCCGTGGTACTTACCTTCGCTTCGCAGTCGCTGCATGCGGTCAGCTTCGCACTCTACCATACCGCTGCGATCACCTACGTCTTTTCACTCTACACCCAGAAGAAGCTTGCACAGCAGTTCTTTCTGGGGATCGCCTTCGGGCTTGGCGGTTCGGTGGGTGCCGTACTTTCGGGACAGATCTACGGGCCATACCTCTTTCTGGTCGAATCACTCATTACGCTGGCTGCATTCATTGTACTTCTAATTCACCAAAAACGCAAGGAGCATATTGCATGACAGAAACCATTCCCGCAGTAATATTCGCCGGAGGCAAAAGCTCCCGTATGGGCAGAGACAAAGCATCGCTCCCTTTTGGCGGCTTTGACACCCTTGCCGAATACCAGTACCAAAGACTAAAAAAAATCTTCAAAGATGTCTATATCGGCAGCAAAACGGAGAAGTTCGATTTTGACGCACCTCTCATTCTCGACTGCTATGAGGCAAACTCCCCTATGGCAGGACTGGTTTCCGCATTCGAAACACTCGAAAAAGCCGATGCCGTCTTTGTACTGAGTGTCGATGCACCGTTTGTCGACGAGGCAATCATTTCCCGACTCCTTCGTGCAGACGGGAACGCCGATGCCGTCATTGCACGTTGCTGCAAAAAGGTACAGCCGTTGTGCGGTCTCTACCGGCGAAGTACGCTGCCGAATGCAAAAGCAACACTGGACGCAGATAAACACAAAATGGGGATTTTACTTGAGGAGCTCAACACACACTATGTCGACTTTGAAAACAAAGATGCTTTTCTAAACCTCAACCGCCCCGAAGAGTATGAGACGGCACTAAGGCTTATCGGTTCTTGAACTGCAGTGATGTATCTGATTCGAGCATTTGCAGCATCAGTTTCTTGGAGAAGAAGACAAATTTGTCAAAAAGCGTACTGTGGTACTTGTCTTTGTGGTAGATCATCAGAAAGTCGCGCTTACACTCAAAGTTCTTGACCGGTACTCGGTAGAGCTTCCCTTCTGCAAGCTCACTCTCCACCGATATCTTCGAAATGCAGGTCAGACACTCCCGGTTCAGCAGAATACTCTTGATCGATTCGGTATGCCCGAGTTCAAAGAAGATATTCAGGTCATCGACCTTGTCTTTGATATAGTTAAGAAATACCTCTCTGGTTCCGGACCCCTCTTCCCTGAGTACCCACCGTTTCTGTGCCAGTTCATCGATGTAGCAGGGCTTGGCAAGCTCTTTCTGTGAAGTGACCACAATCAGTTCATCCACCCCGATCTGCTCTTTGATGATGTCACTGCCACCGACGAAGCCTTCAACAAACCCGACATCAATCTCGCCGCTTTTGATCAGTTCGCTGATCTCTTTGGTATTCCCCTCTTTGAGTGAAATCTTCACATCGGGGTAGGAGCTCATGTAGCTGCAGATGATGGAGGGCATCAGGTAGTCGACGATCGTCGTACTCGCCCCTACACGGATCATCCCCTTATTCTCGGAATTCTGGAACTCATACTCGATATCGGAGAGTTTTTTGTAAATAGGGTCTATCTCCTTGTGAAAGGCGCGCCCGACTTCGTTAAGCACCAGTTTTTTATTGATACGGTCAAAAAGGGGACGGCCCAGAATGTTCTCCATCTCTTTAATAGACATGGAGATGGCCGACTGGCTAAGGTTCATCTCTTTGGCAACATTGGTCAGGTGACCGGAGGCGACAACATTAAGGAATATCTCCATCTGCCGGAGGGTTAGTTTCATGGGTAACTCGCTTTTCTTCGAAAAAATTTATTATGGCTGACGATAATATTGATTTTACTATTATATCAAGAATATGGTACAATTCCAAAAATTTTATCAGTTTTTTTGAATCAACTCCAACATATGAGGTAAAAACATGCCATTTTCTCCAGAAAACCGCAAGGGTACCATGAGCGGTATCCTCTTTGTCGCCATCTTCGCGGCCGCTGCTACCTACATCGCAGGGCTTGGGCCTGTCAAGGCACTGGGGCTCTCCCCGCTGGTTATCGGTATCGTCATGGGTATCTTCTATGCCAATACCCTGCATAACCATACCCCTGCCGAGTGGCAGCCGGGCATCACCTTTTCGGCCAAAAAGATCCTCCGTTTCGCCATTGTCCTTTACGGCTTCCGTTTGACCTTCCAGGACATTATCGCGGTCGGTCTGGACGGCTTCCTTGTCTCTCTGATCATGCTCAGTTCTACCCTGATCCTCGGTTCTTGGCTGGGACACAAGATCTTCGGTATGGAAAAAGACACTTCCATCCTGACCGCTTCAGGTGCGGCAGTTTGTGGTGCTGCTGCCGTACTGGCAACAGAGCCTGTGCTCAAGTCAGAAGAGTATAAAGCGGCTATCGCCGTCTCCATGGTCGTTCTTTTCGGTACCATTTCGATGTTCCTCTACCCTGTGCTCTACACCGGTATCATCGAACATGCGACAGGCTTCTTGCACATGACCGCACGTGAATTCGGTATCTATGTAGGCGGCACCATCCACGAAGTAGCGCAGGTTGTTGCCGTTCCTGCCTCTGTTCCCGGTTCTCCAAAAGAGATGGCAGATGCTGCTGTCATCGTCAAAATGACCCGTGTCATTATGATCGCGCCAATGCTGATTATTCTCGGTCTTTACCTTGCATGGAGCGCAAAGAGAGAAGGTGGTGAGGCATCGGGGAAAACAAAACTGGTCATTCCATGGTTTGCAGTCTACTTCATTATGGTTGCAGGGTTCAACTCACTGCACCTGCTGCCTGAGAACCTGGTAAACCTCATCAACGAAATCGATACGTTCCTGCTCACCATGGCAATGACCGCCCTTGGTATGGGAACCATCTTCAGCAAATTCAAGGGTCTTGGTCTTGCACCGCTCTATACCGCCCTTGGCATGTTCTCTTGGCTGGTCATCGGCGGCTTTGTCGTCACCAAGGTGATCGTTGAAGTGCTTTAAGCCTTCGATGTGCGGGCAATCTTTCTCGAGAGCGTCTGCATAATGCGTGAAGCGGTCTGCATGTACATATCGCGTTCTCGATAGAGCGCAGCTTTCGCCTCTTCGAGGGAAAACTCTTTTTTCACCACTTTCTCCTCTTTTCGCGCCAGTGATTCATACGCTTCTTTGAGTTTTTTGTACTCTTTGTCGAGTGCATGCACCTCTTTCATCAGGCGGTTATAATCCTTTTCGTACATCTTCATCTCTCTGTCCGTCTGCGCATTGAGGTACTTCTTGCGTGTTCTGCCCACCTTGTTGAGCTTCTCATGCAGCGCTCTTTCGGTTTTGTTCAGCTTCGAAGCGATCTCCAGAAGCTCCACCTCCATAGGCTCGAGTTCCTTGCGCACCTCTTGCAGTTCCTTGTCGATCTTTGCCGCTTTTTTCTCAACAGCATCGAGCTCTTTCATAAAGCGCTCAACCGATTTTTCCATTGCTTCGATAGACTCTTTCATCGTCGTTCTCCTTCAGTGCAAATTCATACTCTAAAGTTTATTGTAGCATCAATTTGAAATATGGGTATGGGACTTTGGTTGCATCTTTGCAAAAGTAGTGTGAAGAAGTGTTGAAGAAGAGAGCTTAAACCCCTTTATGTAAGGGGCTGTATGCAGTCAGTATCTCATCGAATCCGGCTTACGCAGCCAATTCATCCAACCCAAATTCCACTCTGAACTCAGTTGCCAAAACCTCGGGAACCGTTCTGTTTTTCTCTTTGTGAAGCTTCACGATACCGTACCGCTCCAATGTCTTCAAAGTACGTGATAAATTCGACTTCTTCCTACCTGTCATCGCCTCAAGTTCTGCAAGCGATTTGGGTTTCCTGTGCAGTATTGTCTTGAGCAGTTGCCTGTTTTCGTTGCTGAGAACCTGTGCCATGGATCTGAGGGACTCGAACCAGATTTTTGGCTCATGCTTTTTGGGTACATACTCTCCCCGCGCTATCGCCATCGTACGCTCTTTGTATGCCTCTTTGGACATAATACCTACATAAACTGTTTTTCCATTCATTCTTTCGCTCCTACTGTTGCTGCATATATGTTTCGACACTTTTCCAAAAATCCTCTATAAGCTGTGATGCCGACGAGAACTCGTAGGGAAACACTTCCATCTTCCTATGCAGATGATCCCAGGTCTCTTTCTTCGCACCGTACTTACCTTTCCTGGGCTTGAAACTGTGTGCGTTATCATAACCGATCACACGCTGGTTGGACTTATCGTGGAGTGTCAATGAGTATTTGACACCATGCGGTATCTCTCTACTTCTCTCTACCTTTCTGGCTTCGAACTTGACCCAGAAACCGTTATCCAGTGTGAATATCTCACCATCCAGCATCAACAGGGTGTCAAGATCATGCACTGTATATACTCCTTTATTATCATTTGATGATAACATTTTAAGGGGGCTTTTGTCAAGAATGTGGAATTTTTGAACTGGCGGTTTACTACGATATCTTTGAATTGCGCGTTGATAAAATAAGCGAAGTGAATGGGATAATAATGTGCGTTAAGAAGTGTGGTGCGGATGAGAGGACTCGAACCTCCACACCGTTAGGCACCAGATCCTAAGTCTGGCGTGTCTACCAATTCCACCACATCCGCATGTGATTGTTTTACGAAACAATGAAAAAATAAGGGGTGGTACACCCGTCAGGATTCGAACCTGAGACCGCCCGCTTAGAAGGCGGGTGCTCTATCCAGCTGAGCTACGAGTGCAAAGTTACGATCAGTAATCCGGGTGGTACGCCAGAGAGGAGTCGAACCCCTAACCCTCAGATCCGAAGTCTGATGCTCTATCCAATTGAGCTACTGGCGCTTCGGCAGGGCTACTGATTAATAATGGGGTAGGCGACGGGACTCGAACCCGCGACAACCAGTGCCACAAACTGGCGCTCTACCAACTGAACTACGCCTACCATTATGTAAGACTTATGTTTAAGTATGATGCCTTGGCACTTTTAAACTGTCTTAATGGATATTTTTGATGTTACTTTAATGGTCGGAGTGAAAGGACTCGAACCTTCGACCCCCTGGTCCCAAACCAGGTGCGCTACCAGACTGCGCTACACTCCGTTTAAAAAGGACTGCAATTATAGTCAAAACTATTTTAAATGTCAATAGCATTTGCGAAATTTGTGTATTTTTCCTATTTTTTGCAAAAAACAACCGTCAAACGTGGCGCTTTTTTGCAGATATTTTCCAAACCCGTGATAGAATCACATATTACGCAAGGAGAGCAGATATGGCAAAAGCACGGTTTAGCCGGATAGGATTCATACTCGCTGCCGCAGGCGCGGCGGTCGGACTGGGGAATATCTGGAAGTTTCCCTACATCACGGGTCTGTATGGCGGAGGCGCCTTTGTCTTCGTCTATCTTGTGACGGTGATGCTCATTGGCTTCTCCATCCTCGCAGCGGAGATGTTCATCGGATACAAAGGGGGCAAGGATGCCGTCACCAGTTTCGAACTGGTCGCGCCTGAGAGCAAAAAGGGGTGGAAGTACGCCGGTTTCATGTTCGTCAGCGGTATGATCATCATGACCTTCTACTCGGTGGTCATAGGCTGGATCTTCCACTATATCTTCCTTGCCGCCGCAGGTGGACTGCCAGAGACGATGAGTCAGGCCAAGAACACCTTTGACGGCCTGGTGGGGCTCTCCCCGCTTACGGCGACACTCTGGCACTTTCTTGCCACACTCTTTGTCGCCGTGGTCCTGATGGGCGGTATCAAAGCCGGTATCGAAAAGGCCAACCTCATTTTGATGCCCATGCTGATGGCCATCCTCATCGGCCTGCTCATCTACGCGATGAACTTCGACGGCTTTGGCAAAGCGATTGCATTCATGTTCGAACCCGACTGGAGCAAACTCAACTCCGAAGCGATCGTGCGTGCAGTGGGGCATGCTTTCTTCACGCTCTCCATCGGGCTTGGTACGATGATCACCTACGCTGCGTCGATGAGCCACAAGCAGTCGGTCTTCAAGGCTGCATTCTGGGTAACGATGCTCGATACCCTCATCGCTCTCATTGCCGGTGTCATGCTCTACAGCTTCATCTTCCAGTTCAACGCAGAACCCGGACAGGGACCTGGACTGGTCTTCAAGACGCTGCCCGTCGTCCTTTCGCAGCTTGGTACGACCGGTTCCCTGCTTGCCGCCGTCTTCTTCATCGGTCTTGCCTTTGCGGGCCTTACCTCCGCCATCTCTCTGACAGAACCTGCGGTTGAGTACTTCATCCAGCGTTTCCACTGGAGCCGCCCCAAAGCGGTCATCGTCAACACATCGCTCTATTTCATCGTGGGTATCGGAGCGATCCTTAGCTACACCAAGGCATACGGCAAAACCTTCAGCATCGGCGGCACACCGCTCTTTGACGCACTGGAGTTCTCCACCGACTCCATCCTGCTGCCTGTCGGCGGGCTGCTGATCGCAATCTTTGTAGGATACGTGCTTCCCGAACATGCACGCGAAGAGATGCGAAAACACCACCGCGTTCCGCTGCGGGTTTATAAAGTGTGGCTCTTCAGCCTGCGCTACATCGCGCCGCTGGCAATCGTATTCATGATGCTCAACAACTTCGGGATCATCAAGATTTGAATGCAAGCATCATTTTGATGCCGCACTCTATTTTTTCCATCTCCTCATCGTTCAGCGATGCAATACGCTCGCCTATGCGTCTTTTGGAGACACTTCTAAGCTGCTCGATCATTGCATCACTGTCCTGCTTGAGGCTTTCTCTTTTTGCAATGCGTACACGAAGCGGCTCAGCACCCTCTATGAGGTTGGTGCTGAGGGCAACGACTGTCACAAGGTCCAATATGCCGTTCAGTGCCGTCTCTGAAACGATAACGGCCGGCCGAACCTTGCCGACCTCCTCCGCCTTTTTTTGCGGATTGAAGTTGACCAGCACAATGTCGCCTCTTTTATAATCCGTCATCTAACGAACCCTCAAGCGCTTCATTCTCTTTACGGGCATGTTCCTTTATCTTTCGTGCCGCATCGAGCAGTGCCTTTTGCTTTTGGTAGGCAAAAAACTCCTGTGCCAGATTCGCACCCAGGTAGACACCAAGACGCTTGTGTGCCTTTTTATCCTCAACCACAAAACTCTCATCAGGGTCTATCTTCAGCAGTGAAGGGTTTCGCACAATGTCTCTGGCACCGAATACACCACTCATTGTCACTCCTTTGTCATACATATGTCAAATATTATAACGACTTTTTTCAAGTGATGCAAGCCCTTAAGCTGTTTAGCTGCACAACTCCTGCTTTATGATGGGCAGCAGCTCTCTTTCTATGAGGTCGTAGGTCTTTTCGTACTCCTCTTCGGCTTTGCCGCTGGGGTCTTCGAAACCTACATGGATCGTCTTAACCGCTTTGGGGAACATGGGGCAGGTCTCCTTAGCATGGTCACACACCGTGATAACCAGATCAAAAGGCATATCCAGCACCGTATCGATAGTCTTGGAGTGGTACTCCGGGCGCCAGATGCCTTTGCGCTCTAGCAGTGCCTGCGCGGTCGGATTGACCTTACCGCTGGCTTTGACACCCGAACTCTGCGCCTCGACACACTCGCCCAGTTTGGCGTTGATAAGCGCTTCTGCCATAATGGAGCGGCAGCTGTTTCCGGTGCAGAGCACCAATACATGTTTTTTACTCATATTTTACATTCTCCTGTTTGTGATAGTTTTTGCAGTTTAGGCAGTTCGATCTCAAGATGGCGTATCTCTTCGATTGCTTCAGACCTGAACCTGTCAAGCGGACTGCGTATGCTGTAGTATGCCCAGGTTCCTTTTCGCTCGACACGCAGAAAGCCCGCCTCTTTGAGTATTTTCAAATGGCGTGAAAGACGCGACTGTATCATGCCAAACGATGCCTGCAGGTCACAGACACACAGCGCACCGTGCTCGTCAAAAAAACGCAGCAGCAGCACCCGCGTCTCGTCATTGAGCGCGGCGACAGTTTTTAAAAAGTCTTCCATCCTTATCCTTTCAAATTAAATCCTCTGAATAATTTTATATCAAGGTTTCACTCGGCGGCGACAAAGGAGCACCCAACCCGAAGGGCGGCGCCTCCATGGCTATGCTTCGCTCCGACCATTCCGGTTCCGAAGCTACGTAAGACAAGCAGTTGTCTTCCGTTTACGCTTCTCATGTTTGCGACTGCCAGAGCTGTCGAGTGAAACCGATAGCCATTCAAGGAGATCACTGGAGAAAGTGTAGCATAAAAAAATTAATATATCAACATATCTTGATTTATATGCCGCTTTCTGCTATACTCCGTCAAAAAAACAAGGATATCCATGTTTCTCGCTACGAGCCTCTTTCTGGTCACTCTCCTTTTCATCATCTGGCAGCCAAAAGGACTGCAAATAGGCACCACCGCCGTCATCGGTGCCGTTGCCGCACTGGCGCTGGGTGTGGTCAGTTTCGACGATGTCATTATTGTCACAAAGATCGTATGGGATGCTACACTGGCGTTTATCGGTATCATTTTGCTTTCGATGGTACTCGATGAGATCGGCTTTTTCGAATGGGCTGCCATCAAAATGGCCAAGCTGAGCAAAGGAAGCGGCAACAGAATGTTCGTCTACATCCTGCTGCTGGGTGCGCTGGTCGCTGCCTTTTTTGCCAACGACGGCGCGGCACTCATTCTGACCCCCATTTTGCTGGCAAAGATGAAGTACCTCAAGATGAAACCGCTGCCCATCTTCGCCTTTTTGATGGCCGGCGGCTTCATCGGTGACTCCGCCTCCAACCCGCTGGTGATCTCCAACCTCACCAACATCGTCACAGCCGGATACTTCGACATCGGTTTTGTGGAGTATGCCAAACATATGTTCCTGCCAAACCTGCTTAGCATCATCGCTTCCATAGCTGTGCTCTGGTTCTACTTCAGAAAAGACATTCCCCTCACAGTCAACGTCGATGAACTCCCCGAAGCCGCTTCGGTCATCAAGAACCGTACGATGTTCAAACTCAGCTGGCTCTTTCTGGGGCTGCTGCTTGCAGGATACCTCATCGGCGACCACTACAAACTGCCCATCTCACTCTTTGCACTGGGCGGTGCGCTTGTCTTTCTTGCCATTGCAAACCACTACAAGGCAGCCAAGCCGCTGATGACCATCAAAGCCGCGCCCTGGCAGGTGGTATGGTTCAGTATCGGGCTCTATATCGTCGTCTACGGGCTAAAGAACGCAGGGCTTACCGATGAGGTGGCCTCGTGGATCGCAATGCTCAAAGAGCAGGGAGAGGCGGTCGCCATCATCGGTACGGGCTTCCTCTCGGCAGTTATCTCCTCTGTGATGAACAATATGCCGACCATCATGATCATGGATATCGCCATCGACAAGGTGGGTTACGTGGGCAACGAAGCACTGGTCTACGCCAACATCCTCGGCTCCAACCTCGGCCCTAAAATGACCCCCATCGGCTCGCTTGCAACGCTGCTCTGGCTGCATGTACTGGCACAAAAGGGTGTGAAGATCAGCTGGGGAGAGTATATGAAAGTGGGGCTGGTGGTAACACCGCCTGTACTGCTCATTGCACTGCTTGGCCTGCTGTAGGCGGCACTACTTTCGCAGCAGCCGCTGAGCGACGATGCCCTGCAGCCAGGCACCGACCACCATCCAGAATGTGTATACCAGCGTAAAGGTCCATCCAAAATAGGTGATCATCAGCGGTATCCACGGAATCTTGATGGCACGCGCATAGATAAAGGCAACAATGAGCCTCTCTTTAGCACCCTGCTCTCGGAGGTTTTGCAGCAGCGGATACCAGACATACCCCGGCCCGTGGCTGAGAATGCCGCCAAAGAGTGCCAGAAGCCACCCTTTCACACCGCTCTCCTCCCCCATATGCCTGCTGATCGCCTTTTCATCGATGTAGGCGTTTAGCAGCGCCATTAAAAAGAAGACCAGCAGCAAAATGGGAATGATCATCTTCAGCACACCAAAACTTTCCCCAAGGGCTGCCACCGTTTTGTCCGGATACAGCAGACCAAGTACCAGATAGAGGAGCACTACAATGCCAAGCATCACCAGACCGCTGCGGTTCTTTTTCATGCGAACATCCTGACGCAAAAGGCGATGAGAAAAGCAAGGATAAAAGCGAACAAGAGCGAGAGGAGATTGCGCACCAGCGCGAAACGGAATCCGAAAATGGAGAACTCCATCGGCAGCTGCACCACTCCAAGGGTGACAAAGGCAAGGATGAACGCCGTCACCCCGTAAAAGGAGGCACCCTCCTTGAGCAGCTCGCCGCCAATAATGTAGCTGAGAAAGGGCTGCCCGACAGAGATGCCGCCAAAACCTACGCCAACCAGCATGTCATGCAGTGCCGAACCGTTGAAGAGGGTGCGGAGCATTTCGGGAGTAATGTAGGTTTTAAAGAGGCCGATGAGCCCGATGACCGCCAGCAGCATCGGAGCGATCATCTTCAGGGTTTTGGCCGTACCGACCGTGGCTGTTTTGAGTTTTTGCTGCATACCATTGCCTTTTTATAAATTGTCCTGTCTGATTAACGACAAGAGGTTTCATACGATGGCGACAAAGGTGCACTCAACTCGTAGGGCGGCGCCTCCATGGCTACGCTCTGCTCCGACCATTTCGGTTCCGAAGCGACGAAAGACAAGCAGTTGTCTTTCGCTTACGCTTCTCATGTTTGCACCTGCCAGAGCTATCGCATGAAACCACTCATTAATCAGGAAACTCCATTATGAGGGCAAATGGCTGACAGAGAGTTGAAACCCTACTCCCAGAACGGTAGCAGATAGGCGACCTGCTCGTCACTCAGTACTGATGTCGTATCGGCAATGCACTTCAGGTGCACCTTGGTCGCTTCTATTTTAAGCTTGGCGATCTTCTCAAGCAGCGGCGCGACACTGTCTGGGTCTTCTCTGTCGATCATCGCTTCAGCCACCTCATCTTCCAGCGGCTTGAGCTGCATCTTGATCTTCTTGACCACACCCATCGTCTCCTTGCGGATTGCAAGCAGTTTTTTCTTCTGCTCCGCCGTCAGTCCCAGCGCACCCTTGTCCCAGTGTTTCACAAGCAGTTTGGTCAGGTGCGGCAGACGGTCGCTGTTGATCAGAAACGGCGAATCGGTAAGCGCGCGGATCTTGTCGTTGGCCTGCACCTCCTTGATCATCGCTTCGAAATCCTTGTGCGGGTAGGTTTTCACCAAATAGTCGGCAATCGTCTCAAGCTCAGCCTTGGTGACATTTCCTTTCTGCGACGGCATCACACCGAATTTTGCTACCTTGTTGGACTCACACACCGACTTGGAGACTTCGGGGTTGAGCACATAGTCGACAATAAACGCTTTCTGCGCCTCTGGCTTCTCCTTGGCCAGTTTCACATGAAACACCACCGCATCCATCGCAGGGGCTTTGAGCTTTTGGAGCTGAAAGAAGTTGGGGCTCTCGAGCATATGGCAGGAGGCACACTTGGCTTTGGTAAGGGCTGCGGCATCGTTGGCAAGAAGTGCGGTGCCCAGCATAGAGAGGAGCACAATCGTCCGTTTCATCATTTGGGTTCCTTGGTGTTGAATTTTAGATATAAAATGATAACACACCAATCTCAACCCAATGTGAACTTAGCTTTTGATATTTATTGGACATACTCCTGCTCTAGTTCTACAATAGTGATATTATATTTTCAATTTTAATAAAAACTGCGTCCAGCAGGTATAGTTCCCCGTGCATACCATGGATCATCATGTATCTTAAAGCGCCACAAAAATCTACCAATTATCCCTTTTGCATAATAGATTTGCAATTCATCATGCTCTCTGTCTATCCATCCGCTGATTCTATACATCATGTTCCGAATATCTCTTTCTTCCCCTTTATCATCTTTCATCATCACCCTACTCATTTTTTCTGCTCTTTGATTTTTATCTAATGCTATAAATTCTGATTCTACAGCCATGATAGATTCAAACAGCTCTTTGAGTATATCTGAGGCATAGATGCTATTACGGATATATATCTCTTTGAGTGCCAAATAATCTTTGTATGGGTTATCTGTACCATACAGCATATGCTCCATGCAGTAGACATACATAGGAGTGTATAGCTTCTCCAGCCTCTCTTTTATCTCATCTTTTTTACGATTAGAAATGAAAATGTAGAGGTTGGTTCCAGCAACAAGTGTCGCGCCCATGATTGCGCCGATTCCTAGGGTATTAATGTCCATAATGATAGTCTACGGCGGCATTAATTAAATCCAATATATTTGGTTCTATGAGGAGTTCCGCCTCCTCAGTCATTCTCTGATAATATAATTCTTTTTCACGAACTTTTTGAATATATGGATCATCTAATTTAAATACTTCTATAGTTTTTAGCCCTTTATCTGTTATCGCATATATAATTACATCCTCCCAAAAAGCTATATGATCATCTACATTGTCCAACAAAGGATGTACAATCCGAAAAGTACATTGACTATAATCATGATTCAAAATTTCTATGGTATCATATCTATTTTTCAAAGGTCTATTGCATGTAATACATGCAATTAATAAATTTCTTTTTTCAAATGTAAATTGGGGATATCTTTCTTTATTAGAGAAGTGCTCTCTATCTCCATCATAACTTGTTCTAGTATCAATATCCTGCATACAATAAACGCATTTTTCATTCTGGATTCTCATCAACTCAGACTTCATTCTCAATTTCAAACTTTTCATTTCATCATTACCTTTGTAATATGTCCAACTCTTATCGTCATATTTTGATGGGCTGCGAAGATTGTTAAGATAGGCTAATTCTAATGGGGTATACTCAAAGGTTTCATTTAAATTAAGCATTTTTATGCCTTTGCATCTAAATATTTTTCAATTCTTTGTAATAAATCACTCAAGGGGTCATCCTTATGAAAAACAACTTGTTTCAACTCTACATAGCCTTCTTTAATCTTTCTTAAATTGTTATGATTATCTTCTGATATTAACTTAAAGATCTCAGTTAATTTTTTATGGAGGTAATAGTTGTTAACAGTACGTGTTTGAAAAATTCTATATAAAATATTTTCAGCTGACCAACTATATATGTCTTCTGCAATGCACTCAACACCTTTATTAATGTTAATAGAAAAAATATTTGATTCATTTGATTTTAGTCCTGATACCATAAAATGTGAGTGAGTGGCAATAAATATATGAATATTTTTATATCCAGCTAATATTTTTTTTAGATGAAGGTTATATTTTAACTGCCAATTTGGGTGAAGGCTTATTTCAGGTTCATCAATAAGTAATATTGATTCATCTTTTATATTTGCTAGGATATTAAGAGTAACAAATAATAAGTTTTTTTCTCCAGAACTTAAATACTCAGAGTCTATACCTGTTTCTTTATTAAATAATTCAATATTAGACTGTGCGATTAAATCTAAAGCAATCATATTCCTAACTATAGAATATTCGTCATCAAAAGGTTTGATACTACCGAAGTCAAAAACAATAGACATATAATGTTTATCTTTATTTATTTTTGCTTCTATTCTCTTTTCATGAATATATTTTACTAATTCATTTTCTTCTTGTTCTGAGAGTTCAATACGCTTATATTTTGAATTTTTATTAATAGTTTTCATTTTTTGCTGTATTGTTTTTCTAGTAATTTTCGTACTTACAATACTTTTAGCCTTATACTTGAAATTTATTTTTATTTTTGCTTCGTATCCAAGAAGATCAAATGTTCCAGCCATCTTATGTACAAAATTTGTATCATGAATATTGTCAAATAGAATTTCTCTTATTTTTTTGTTTATTGCCCCCACAAAAACTGCATTAGCAGTATTCCTCGCACCTAGATATTTATAAAAAGATTTTTTATTTTCTTCAATCGATTGAAAAATAAATTTATCTTCTTGTAAAGATGATAGAGCTAGTATGGTATTAGGTAACACAATTTCATTTATGGTTTTTATTTTATTGTTTCTTTTAAAATTGAATTCTTTCCCATTTTTTTCTATTTTATACCTATTCTGTCCTAAAGTATAATCAATAAAATAGTAACTTAAACTTTCATATCTATTATTTTGGGTATGCTTTAAACTTTCTATCTCTCTAAATATTTGGATTATTTTTTTTAAAAATAAACTTTTTCCAGTGCCATTCGGACCAATTACTATAGAAAAAATAATATCACTTTTTAATGATTCTGTTTCAAATTCGAATGCCTGATTGTCTTTTATTTTATCAAACGAAATTTTATTTATGATGAATGGCATATTTATCCTTTCTTTCTAAGTCAAACTCCCCTCTAAACACCCGTTGAGAAAGTGAACCAAAAAGTTCATTTAATTCATCAAGACTTTTTTGGTAATATTTTTTTGTCTCTTCTACTTGTTGGACTATTGTGGCAAATTTGTTTTGAAGTGGTTTTGGTGGGTATCCTATTTCAATAGCTTCTAATTTTGTAGGTGAAGTATGCTTTACTTTTGTTCCAGTTGCTTTTGAATGAATAATTTGACGGATTGATTTTTGATTAAATAAATAAAATATATAAGAATTAACAATAGGTTCTTTTGGAACAACTAACCCCAATCGCTGATTATGTAAGAACTTATTTGACTCTGGAATAATTAAAGAACTCCCTAATAAACCTGGAGCTTGTTCTGTCATTGCTATAAGTAAACTATTCTTTTTTAAAATAAATTCATGTGGAATATCTCCTATATAATATTTTTGTTTTTTACCTCTATCCCTATAGCCACCTTTTTCAAAAAAATTACCTGGTGTTAATAATAGATATTCTCCATCATCACTGAAAAATTCACTTTTGAAAGCATAACCATGTTTGATATTAAAAATAGAACTAAGTTTGCGTTTTTTCCACCCCATCGGATTCAACACAGGATCTCCAAACATATCCAAAAAAGTGCTTTTTAGTAATTCGTCAAGCAATCTAATACTCTCTTCTCGTTTCTCAATAAGTGCTTCTACTTGGGTTAAAAGGTTTGCTATTTTAATTTGTTCTTCAAGTGTTTTAGGAAAAGGAATTTCTATATTTGAAAGATATTTTTTGGAAATATGTTTAAGCCCAGCACCCTTAAAACCATCTTCAAGAATTGCTTTATTACTTTTTAAGAAATATGATACATACTTAACATCAACCTTGTCTTCATACTCTATATTCTTTTGTACTACAAAACAATCCGTCGATGTCGCAAACTTATCATTTATATAATGTAAACTTGCCTGCCCTCCTGTTCCAAAAACAATACTTTCGCCTTCATACAAATACTCGTCGTAGTATTTACTTAGTATTGGACTTGAAGTAAATAATGGGTACTTTCCTTCTTCTTTACCCTCACCAGCTTTTATTTTACTTTTCGGTAAAAATCTGAAAATATTGCCAAGTTTTTCTTTTTTCATTGAATTAAACTCTTCACTTCATTTAATCCGTTGACAATATCTTGTTCAATACTTTCCAATTTTTTCAAGATATCTTTTGGGTCATCATACGGTATCTCTTCATACACCTCTTCTTTGTAGCTATTGAAACTCAAATCATAGCCATTCTCTACAATCTCTTTTTTGGGCACAAAAAAGTGCTTGGCTTTTCTGTCATTCTTTGCTTCTTGGTCTCTGTTTTTAAATTTCTCTATAATATCTTGCAAATCACTCTGCTCTATTTTGGTACGTTTGTCATCGAGACTGTAACCGTCATGCTCCATCTCATAAAACCATACATCATAATCATTCTCTTTTGGAGCCTCTTTTTTACTATTGGCTATTTTTGTAAAAATAAGTATGGCAGTTGCTACCCCTGCGTATGGCTTAAATACACCGCTTGGCATGGTAATAACCGCTTTTAGTTGCGACTGCTCCAGCAATATTTTACGCGCTTCGACAAATGCTTTGGCCGTACCAAAAAGCACCCCTTGGGGGATGATCACCCCTGCTGTTCCACCTAGGCGAAGCATCGTATGGATACGGTCTATAAATAGCAACTCTGTCTTTGTGGTACTGAGGGTTAAAGAGTCTGAGTCTATCTCTCCTTTGTTAAGATTACCCGTAAAAGGTGGATTGGCTAAGATTGTGTCGTAAGTACCAAGCTCTACGTGGTTGAACTTTTTACTCAGGGTATCCATATAGTCGATTTGCGGGTCGTCAATGCCGTGCATCATCAGGTTCATCAGCCCCAACCTCACCATTGTCACATCAATATCATACCCGTGTAATGAGCTGTCAAGTGCCTCTTTTACATTGTTTGTCAGAAGTGCACTCGTACTACTGCGCCAAAAGCCGTCCTCATCCTGTACGGCATACTTTTTTTCAGTATCAAGAGAGGTGACAATATACTGATATGCTCCAAGCAAAAAGCCTCCAGTACCACAGGCAGGATCACCCACCTTGTCGCCCAGTTTTGGTGCTACCAGTTCAGCCAAAAGCTTAATGATATGTCTAGGGGTTCTAAACTGCCCATTTTTACCGGCTGTGGCTATCTCACCAAGGAGCATCTCATACACATCACCCTGAATATCCTGAAATGCCTGACCATTCTCTTTTGCATCCCGTTCTATCTCTTTAAATATCTCTTCTATCGTACCGACAGCTTCAACAAGCAAAGAGGCAGAAGGGATAATGAAAACAGCATTTTTCATATGCTTAGTAAAATGCGAGTTTTGTCCGTTCAGCTCTTTGAGGAACGGGAAGACCTTCTGCTGTATATGCGTGAGCATCTCTTCTGCTGGAAGTTGCTTGAAGTTGCTCCATCTGAGCGTATCATCTGGAAAGATTGACTGGTAACTCTCACCTGTCCACTCAGCATCTGCCATGCGTTTGGTGTCTAACTCGTCTATACGCTTCATAAAAATAAGATAGGTTATCTGCTCTATAGCGGTCAGAGGATTGGAGATACCGCCACTCCAAAATTTATTCCATAGTTTGTCTATGAGGCTTTTTAGTGCTGGATTGTTCTGTAACATTATGCGACAAGTTCCTTTGTTAGTGTTAATATCTCTTCTATCTCGTTAGGGGCAAAAATGCCCCGTATGCCATCTGGATGCAAAACCGTAAATGGAGCAGAGATCAGATCTCTTTTCTCTATATCCCCCTGCTTGATAATAAAATCTCTCAGCAGATTCAAAAACTCCAGCTGCGTTGTTGTTAGCGTGGTATGTTCAGCGATAAACTGATCTATCGAAGCACTTACCGTATCGGGAAAACTCTCTATCTTCTCAATACCAAGCACATGGCGAATAAGCTTCAAAAAAGGTGCTTTTGGGGTATGATAGACACGGCGAAGCAGGTCTATGGTGATGTATGGTGATTCGCTTGCCAGCAGCTCAGAAAGCTGCTTGGCTTCCTTTTGGCTTATTCTCTCACCCTCTTTAATCTTTTGCAAAATAGTATTTTGCTCCAAGAGCTCCGCTATCTTAGCTTCAACCATCTTTTTATACTCGCTAATGCTTACAGACTCATTCTCTGCTCCAAAGCTGACAAACTCTTTCTCTTTGATGATATCTTTGAGATTAAGCCGTGTCTGCTCCTCTCCTTCTGTGCCTATCTCTCTATACTGCATCAGTGGAGCCAACTCTTCAGCTATGCCATCAAGCTGTTCATCGCTAGCTTCTTGCCAAAAAGTGGGCTTGAGTGCTTCTTCTATGACATCCTGATGGTTGGCCACAATATTGATGGACAAAGGCAGTTGGGCTATCTGATCCATAAGCTTCTGACTCTGTTTCTCATAAGATTCATTGTCAGCTTTTAATCTATAGAGTGAAGCCAAAAGTACATCTTTTTCAAAACGCATCGCTTTGAAATCTACCCCAACCATGGTTTTAAAAAGCGGCTCTATTTTGCTGTGAAGAAAATTGATCTTCTCCTCATCCAAGCTTTTCCAAAAATCATCGTTCAGTTTCTCTAACTCATTTTTGGCATCTTTTATAACGATAGAACCTTCAGGAAGATGAGCGATCTCTGCTCTGAGTATTTCTATCTCTTTGGTGGCTATCTCCACATCTTTATCAATGGCTTCTGCTATCTTGTCTATACGTATCTCGGCACGCTTGACCGGTAGAGGTGTCGTATTTGACAACTCTTTGCCTTTTGGATTGAGCTTGAAATACTCGAAATTGTCCCAGCAGTCCATAATAAGAAAATGCTCTTTATGTGTACACCATGGTTTCAGACTACCAGGCTCCAACAGTCTGGTTCCCCGTCCTATCATCTGCCAAAAACGGGTATATGAGTAGATAGGTTTGGCAAATACCAGATTGACCAACTCTCGTACATCCACACCCGTATCTAACATGCCTACTGATATAGCGACTCTGGGCATGGATTGATTTTTGAACTGATCGAGCAAACCGCCCTTGCCATACACACGGCTGTCATCCGACACCATCACCTTGGCAAGTTCTCCGGCATACTCTGGATAAAGCTCGTCAAATATCTGCTCTATCCGTCTTGCATGGCTTTTGGTCATACAGAAAAAAATCGTTTTTGCAGGAAGTACACCATCATCATCTTTTATGCACTCTTCCATAAAAGTTTTAACAATAAGCCTGTTGGTATCTTTGTTGATAACTCTCTTCTCAAGCTCTGTGCCCTCGAAGTTTATCTCATCAATATCTTTCCCCTCAAGCATCAAGCGTTTTTGATCTTCTAACGTGATGGTGCGTTTATTAATGCCCTCATCTTGAAACTTGGTTTTGATTTTCATCACTTGAAAGTCACACAGATAAGGAGGCTCATGCTGTAGTGCTTCTTCGTAAGAGAAAGCAAAAGTGGGCACACCATCTTCACAATCGAAAAGCTCAAAAGTATTGTGGTCTATCACATTGGTAGGCGTAGCGGTTAGCCCAAGACGAAAAGCATCAAAATACTCAAAGATCTCTCCATACGTATTGTAGATGGAACGGTGTGACTCATCTACAACTATCAGATCGAAAAAGTGTGAGGAGAGCGTTTGCTCTTCATCTCGAATAATATTCAGCATACTGGGATAGGTAGAGACGTAAATACGTCTGTCTTTTACGATGGACTTTTCTCCAAACTTAGGCCAATACGGTTCGTTTGGCATATGCTCACGAAATGCATCTATGGCTTGCTCCCTGAGGGCTATACGATCAACCAAGAAAAGCGTTCGTTTGACATACCCTGCTTTCATTAGAGCATCAACAAGCGCTATAGTCGTTCTTGTTTTACCGGTACCCGTCGCCATCACCAGTAGAAAGTTACGCCTCTTTTTCTCTATGCCTTCCATGACGGCACGTATAGCCCCTATCTGATAGTCTCGACCGGCTATATTTGTATCTATGAATTGGTGAGAGAGTGGCTTTTTATACATCTGAATATGACGAAGCCTCTCCAAGTCATCACGCGTTGGAAAAGCGTGTATTTTTCTAGGTGGGTAATTGCCAATATCCCAAAAATAAATATCATTGCCATTGGTATAAAAACAGAACGGAAGTTCAGAATCTGACATTTGCTGGATACGCTGGGCATACTGCTTCGCTTGCTCCCGTCCGAGTTCCGCATCTTTACTTGTTCGCTTTGCTTCGACCACTGCCAACGGCTTACCGTCACGACCAAGAAGCACATAATCAGAAAACTGTGTCGATTTATAAGGGGAAGAAGCATCTGCTATGAGTGCGCCACCTTGCAGAGCAAACTCTTCTACTACTTTTGTATGGTCATGCACATCCCATCCTGAAGCAAGTAAACGCTTGTCTATAAGTAAGGCGCGTGTCTGTGCTTCTGTCATTCTACCCTTCCCCTCTTTGAGTTGCTATATTTTAGCGTAAAAGCGTAAAAAATATATAGTTCTTACATTTTCAACCACTAGTAGCTATTATCGTTTTATGCCAACCCCATTTTACAACGCTTGAATATGTTCTTTTGGTTCATCCATCTTCTCATCACATATCATATAAATCGTTTCTGCATCAATATCAACATAGTGATGAGAGATCAAGCCGTATAAAGCACTTCACTCTCTATCTGTCTTTTCAGCCCTTTTCTAAGCTTTGGATGCTCATGGATCATATCGATTTTTTTGCCAAATGCCTTTTCCAGATAGAGCCACAAACCCGTCATATTATCGAGTGTTTTCTCACTAAAAACCACATAGAAATCAATATCGCTCTTCTCTGTCGCCAGATCTTTGGCATACGAGCCAAAAAGACCGATCTTGCTCACGGCATACTTCTCTTGCAGCAGACCTTTATGTTCTCTAATAAAGTTTAGTATCTCTTCTTTTTGCATTGCCATCTTTTTACTCAAAATATCTATTGCTTTTCCTGTATTATAGCATATTGAAACAAGAGCTTACGACGAACAACTCACATGCGACACCCCTGCGATGTCAAAAAGATCGGCAGGTTTCTTTCGGTAGTATTTGCTCTCTACCGCTTCAGACTGTTCCTCATAAGGATCGGTCATCACTTTCATGAGCTCCTCAATAAGGCTATAGTCACCACGCTGCGCGGCTTTATAGGCAGGCACAAGGATCCATTCGCGCAGGGTGTATTTGGGGTTGGTCTTTTTCATCTGTACCGAGAATGCCGTACGAGACTCCGGTGTATCTGCATCGATAGCACTTCGCCACTGCCTGAGCCATGCCCGCCAGCGATCAAGGAGTGCTTCGTTGTCGACATTGGCATAGAAGCTCTTGGTAAGCGGTGTGATATCATCAGGGATATGGGAGAGTTCTCGGAAAAATATTGTATAGTCCACCGTTGTCTCCATCATCAGACGCATCAGCTCATTGAAAAGTTTGGCATCAAACGTTTGCAAACCAAGCTTCGAAGTCCACATCTGTATCATCTGTGCTTGCATGAGGAGAGGGAATGCCTTTTCTACCTCATCCAGTCTCTCCAGTACCTCTACATCATCCTGCAGCAGCGGGCGCAGTGCCGAAACAAACATCTTGAAGTTCTGCTCCGCCGCTTTGGGCTGGTTGAGAAAGGAGAAGTGTCTGCCTCCGCCCGTCCATGGTTGATAATAGGGATCAAAGGCGTCGATGAACCCGAACGGCCCGTAGTCAAGGGTAAAGCCGCCAACGGCACAGTTGTCACTGTTGAAGTTCCCCTGAGTGTACCCTACCCGTATCCAGTCGGCTACCAGTGCGCTCAGACGCTTCCCAAAGGCATGGGCAAGCTGCACAACCTGCTCTGTAAGCGGCTGTGAGGTGTCGACCTCTTCACTGTACTCACGGGTGATGATGTAGCGCACTATCGCTTCAAGCTCTTCCATCGCCTGAGGATGCTCCTCTTTACGTGCACGACGTCCAAAAAGTTCAAGCTGCCCTACACGCAGGAACGAGGAGGCAACACGCGTGGTGATGGCAACGGGTTCGTCGATCATCACTTCAGGATCTCTGGAGTGTGACCCCTCACGGAACCAGGGGCGTCTGACCGTTTCGGTGGTAGATGTGTAAAGCGTCAAGGAGCGTGTGGTGGGGACGCCAAGCGCGTGCATATGCTCCTGTGCCAGAAACTCCCGCACGCTCGAACGCAGCACTGCACGCCCGTCCGCACCCCGGCAGTAGGGTGTGCGCCCGCCGCCTTTGAGCTGCATCTCCCACCGTCTGCCATTGAGCACTCCCTCGAAGATGGAAACGGCACGTCCGTCACCATACCCGTTACCGGTACCGAACGGACACTGCTCATACAGTTCCGTACCATAAATGGAGAGTGCATACCCCGTCGCCCAGCCATGTGCTCTCAGCGGTTCTGGCAAAGCGGAAGCATCGCCGCAGAACATCCGCATAAACGGCTCTGAGGTTGCCAGGTCATCTGCCAAGCCAAGCTCTTTGAAAAACTGCCTGCTGTGTGATACATAAACAGGGTTGGCTATGGGTGTGGGTTTGACCGGTACGTAGTGCCCGCTGAAGACCTGCCGCGGGTCGTGGTCTCTGCCGTCATCGGTTGCCTGCGGGTCTGGCTGCAGGGTATCGAGCAGTGAGTAGTCCGCGTGCTTGGCAAAATCTTCGAGGCTATCTATGGCTGTAGTACTTGTATCATTTTTCATAGTGCTTCCAACTAGGAGTATATTTATCTTATTTATACTATAGCAAAGTTAGATAAAAGTAGTGACAGTTGATATTTGGTTGATACTCTCTTGCTACAATATCGCAAAAGGAGTCGTATGCACCAGAAGATCCTGCTGCTTGAAGATGATCTGCAGCTTAACGATACCGTCAAACAGTTTCTCGAACACCACGGCTACACGGTGCTCAGCGCCTACGATGCACACAGGGCGAAAGAGATCGCCTATGAGACCGATGTGGACCTGATGCTACTTGACATCAAGGTACCTGCACAGAACGGTTTCGACCTGCTTGCGGAGCTTCGCAAAGAGGGTAACGACACACCGGCGATCTTCATCACCTCTCTGCACAGCGTCGAAGATGTCAGCCGAGGGTTCGATGTGGGGTGTGATGACTACATCCGCAAACCCTTTGCCCTCAAGGAGCTGCTGGTACGCATCGAAGCGCAGCTACGCAAACGCTACGGCAGCAGGGATGCCTACATCGATCTGGGTAGTGAAATGCACTTTTACCCAAAAGAGTTCCGTTTGACAAAGGCGGGCGAAACCCTTCCGCTCAAGAACAAGGAAGCCAAACTGCTGGCTCTCCTGCTCGAACACAGCAACCAGCTTGTCGACTACGACAAAATCAACACCGCCCTTTGGGACTACGACGAGGAGCCAAGCCCGGGCTCGCTGCGCACCTACATCAAAACCCTGCGCTCTCTGATTGGCAAAGAACGTATCGAAACTGTCAAAAATGTAGGATACCGCTTTGTTCCGTAGCGAAAAGAAGAGCCTTTTTCGGTTTCTCTCCATCTACCTGCTTTCGACATTCACCCTCTTTGCCATCGGCGCTTCCATCTTCTATACGCTTGAAAAACACCACCTCATCGACAGACAGCGACAAATGATGGCACAGGAAGGGGAACATATCCAACACCAGCTCATTGCACTGCACAAAAGCTTTGCAAAAAAGCTGCCTATCTACATCGACCCGGCATACGCCATTACGCTCCTTGATATCGACAAACAGCCCATCACCGGTGACTCCGCACTTTTAAAACAGCTAGACTTTGCAAAGGAGTACCAGACTGTCGGCAGCCAACTTATTTATTTAAAATCTGTAGAGCCCTACTATCTCGGCACCGTCTACATCGTGCTGCAGACTCCGGTAGACCGGGCCGGCATAGCGCAGCTGCAGCGGACCATTCTGCTCTTTATGCTCGCTGCGGGCATCTTCTTTTTGCTGCTTGGGCTCTTTCTTGGCCGCCTCTTCATCGCACCGATGCGCGAAGCGATAGAGACGATGAACCGCTTCATTCAGGACACCACACATGAACTCAACACCCCGGTAAGCACCATATTGACCAACCTTGAACTGATACAGACGATGCGAAAGTGCGATGCCAAAGAAGAGATGCAGCGCATCGAGATCGCCTCTAAGACGCTTAGCCGCATCTACGACGACCTGACCTATCTCAAGCTCAACCACGCCTACCACCGCGATATACGCCCGCTGGATCTTTCGCGTCTCTTAAGAGAGCGCATCGCCTATTTTGCCACCGCCATCGAAGCCAAAAAGCTGAAGCTTAAAAAGGAGATCGCAGAGGATGTCGTGCTGGAGATGGACCACGACGATGCGCTCAGGCTCATCGACAATCTGCTCTCCAATGCGATCAAGTACAACCGCACCGGTGGGAAACTGCACATAAAGCTCGATGTGACACAGCTTGTCGTCGCAGACAGCGGGGTGGGTATGGATGCGCAGACACTGCAGTATGTACACGAGCGCTTCAGGCGCGCCAACGGCAGCGAAGGGGGCTTTGGTATCGGGCTGGACATTGTCCATCAGGTCATCAAGGCATACGGCTTTGCGATCACATTCAACTCACAGCCGAACGAAGGTACGGAGGTAACGGTACAATGGGAAAAGTAAACAATACGACAAACAGATATAGCGGTATCTTTCTATGCCTGCTGCTGTTAGCGCCGGGAACACTCAAAAGTGCCCAGACAGAGGAACTCTCTTTGGAGCAGCATTGTCTTGCCTGCCATGAAGCACAACAGATTCCCTCGGAGATGATCTACCGCCGCTACCTGATGCGCTACTCCTCCAAAAAGAGTATCAAAGCGAAGATGTTCGCCTACCTTAGACACCCATCGGTCAAAACCTCCATCATGCCATCCCCCTTTTTCAGAAAGTTCCCGCTCAAAGAGGCTTCAAAACTGGAAGAGAAAAACCTTGAAGCACTTATTGAAGCCTACATCAGACACTACGATGTCGATAGCAGAATCGTCATTGTGCCAAGAGAGAAAGGTTAATCCTCATCCTCTTCTTCTTGGGAACTCTCTTCACCAAATGTGCGCTTGAGCCCCTCTATGAGTGCACGTTTCTCCTCTTTGGAGAGTCGGGCTTCAGGATGTGCAAGCAGATATGAGGCAAGCGGCATTTCGCCCTCTTCTACCTCCTCGGCAGCCTCATCTCCTTTGTTCTTCTTCTGAGCACCCCGCATAGAGACATTGAAGTGCTCTCTTCCCTCCTCTACATGACGATAGACCATCCAAGAAACCGGCGCGATATTGCTATACCACGGCCATTTGGTTTCGTTAGAGTGGCAATCTCCACAGGCACGCATAAAGAGCGTACGGGTTTGGGGACTGTCCCACTTAGGCTCCGAGAGCACTTTGGGGTTAGTGTGGTCTCTTCCGTAGGGGACAAACTGGATAAGTACCAAAAGAACAATAACTGCAATAACTGTTTTTTTCATCACATACTCCTTATATGATAATACACAGTATACTGAGCGTGCATCAACCATATGTGAACTGTTGCCAAAGTAACATTCAACTAACAAAGATTTTATACTATAATGCCAAAGGAGCATACATGAAGCAAGCAACCATTATTCTCATATCGCTATTGTTCACTATTTCACTGCTGCAGGCTGATAAAAAATCCGATGAGCAGACCATAAAAGAGCTTGTACAGAAAGTCAAACAGAGCCAGGGTGACGAGCGCAGAAAGGCGATGAACGCCCTCAAGGTGCAGCTGCGATCAA